>CAZSDD010000008.1:4382-64019 GCA_964605505.1 uncultured Gemmatimonadaceae bacterium
GGCGCTGGTGGTGGAAGACGGAGCTCTCTACCACGCCCTCCACCGGATGGAGAGCCTCATACCGCGGTGGGTATCCTCCCGCCCACCCGGCGCCTCCCCCAGTTCCTGGTGGATCTCTGGGTGCCCGTGAGGATGGGCGGAGAATCCGACGCGGCGGGACACAGCTTCTGGGGCGTGGCCCGAATGAAGGACGGGGTGACCCTGGATCGGGCTGGGAACGACCTCCAGAAGGCTGCGGAGACGGCGGCCGTGAGAGACCCGGAGGCCCGCCTTCCCGATGCCACCATCGTGCCCTTCCCTGAGGCCATCCACGGTCCGGACGTGAAGCAGACAAGCGTGGCCTTCGGCGTGGCCGTCTTCTTCGTCCTCCTCATCGCCTGCGGCAACATCGCCAACCTCCTCCTGGCCCTGGGGGCGGATCGTCCAGGCGTGGTGAGGCACGTCCTCCTGGGGAGCGGGAGAACAGCGGTCATCGGGTTGACCCTGGGCGCCGTTCTCCTGGCCTCCCTCCTCCCAGCCCTCAAAGCCTCGGGGGTAGATCCGGTCCGGACCCTGAGCTCGGATTGAGATTCTTTGCCCCAACTCTCCTCATTCGTACCCCGCCCCAGCCAGAAGTGCCAGGGCCGAGTCCGCCGCCGTGCGGGCCTCGCTGAGTTCCTGGCGATAGGCCTGGAGGTAGTGAGCCTTGTGGATCACCGCTCCCATCAACCCTCCGTCCCGGCGCAACTCGGCAAGCACGGCAAGACCTCCCCTGGCCACGATACGGGGAATGGAGGGGAACGCTGCAAGTCCTTCATCAAGGAAGGCTCCGGCATAAGGGGTGAGAAGCTCGTACACCCGATCGCCATGCATGGAAAGCTGGAGCTTCTCCTCCTCCGCATCGGAAAGAGCCCTGACCCAGCTGGCGACGGCCGTCCGGATCATCAGGTCATCCACCGAATCCAGGCCCGGAGCCCCGCCCAAGGCCCCTGCAGCCTCCAGCGTCGGATCAAAGGTCCGGCGACACGAGAGAGCCCGGACCCAGGAGAGCCCGGTGTTGGCCGGCATCTCGCCCAGGGCCGAAGGGGACATCCGAAGAAATCGGTCGGTCCGATCCAGGCACTCATCCATCTGCAAGAGGGCGTCTTCCAGGACGGCATGGTTCCTGGTCAACTCCTGCTGAACCGCCTGCAGCACTTCCCTTTCGATTTCGTCCTCCCTCCACCCCTCCCACCAGGCGTTGGCGGCCAGGGCGATGATCACGCCCACCACCACCACGAGAATCTCGGCAAAATACCACTGAGGAGTGGGGCGCCAGCCCTCATCCGTCGAGGGTGTACTCTCGACGTCGATGGGTTCGGAGGGAGGGGATGACGGCACGGGATCTCGTGTGGAGGTCATGAAGTGAGCCTACCGATCGACTGAATGAAGAACAAGGAATGGGTATGCACGGGAGAATCTCCACGGCCCACCCAGGACTTTCCCCATGGAACAACCTGGGCCCATGGGAGAACAAGGGGAAGCTGTTTTGCGCTTCGGTCCGCCCCGGTCCGCTTGACCTCCGGACGGCCGCGGCTCGGGATCAACGCGAACAAGGCCTATCACGGGCGAACCGGGTGCCATGTCCTACATCACCTACAAGCTCATCCATCTCTTCGGGCTCTTCGCCCTCTTCGTGGCTCTGGCGGGAATGGCGGCCCACGCCGCCGCCGGACACGATAAGAAGGAGAACACCGGGTACCGAAGCCTTCTTATCCTTCATGGAGCGGGGGCCCTCATCGCCCTCATCGGAGGGTTCGGCCTCCTGGCCCGGGTGGGAATGGCTCACGGCGCCCTCTTTCCCGGTTGGGTCTGGGCTAAGCTGGCGCTCTGGGTCGTTCTGGGCGGGCTCATCGCCCTCCCCTATCGGAATCGTGGCCTGGCGGGAGCCATGCTCTTCGTCCTGCCGTTCCTGGGACTTCTGGGAGCCTACCTGGCGGACTTCAAGCCTTTCTGATACCGCACCTCCCCACCCACGATGGTGTAGATGACCTCCGTCTCCAGGATCTCCTCCGCCGGAACCGTCATGATGTCCGCCGAGAGGACGGTGATGTCGGCATACTTCCCGGGGGTGATGGAACCCTTCACACCCTCTTCGAAGGCCGAGTAGGCGCCGTTGAGGGTGTAGGAGGCCAGGGCCTCTTCCCGGGTCATGGCCTGGTCCGGGAAGAAGGCCTCCCCGTTTGGCATCATTCGGGTCACGGAGGCGTAGAAGCCCGGGAGGGGGTCCACGTCCTCCACCGGGGTGTCGGTGCCGTTGTTCACCACCGCGCCGGAGTCAATGAGGTCCCGCCACAGGTAGGCCCCACTCTCGGCCCGCTCGGCACCCAGCCGCTGGTAGACCCAGGGGCCGTCGCTGGTACAGTGGATGGCCTGCATGGAGGGGATGATCCCCAGTTCGGCGAAGCGACCCACGTCGTCAGGGTGCAGATGCTGGGCGTGCTCCACGCGCCAGCGAAGGTCGTGCCCGTCCACTCCGGCCTCTTCGAATGCCGCCTGATAGAGGTCCAGGGTCTCCCGGTTCCCCCGATCCCCGATGGCGTGGGTGTTCACCTGAAAGCCATGTTTGATCGCCACCCGGGCCGTCCCCATGATGTCGTCCAGGGGCTCCAGGTTCAGCCCTGTGCTGGGGTGGTCCTCATAGGGCTCCAGGAGCCAGGCCCCGTGTGCCCCCAGGGCGCCGTCCACCTGCCGCTTGATGGAGCGGACGGTCAGGAAGTCGTTCCCCTCCGGAAGCATCCTGTATTCGGGCAGGCGCCGATCCATCTCCTCATTGGATTCCCGCCGGACCATGACGTAAAGGCGGACGGGAAGGCTCCCTTCAACCTCCAACTTCCTGAAGAAGTCGATGGTGGCGAAGTCGGACCCGGCGTCGTGGAAACTGGTGACGCCCTTCGAGAGGGCATCCTCACCGGCCAGACGGACCGCCTCCCGCATCTCCGCCTCCACCTCCTCCGGACTCCGGCCCTCTTCGCCGTGGGCCATGGCACGTCCCACGATGCGCTGCGCCGTTTCCCTGAGGAGCCCTGTGGGCTCCCCGGAGCCGTCCTTCACGATGGTCCCGCCGGGGGGATCCACCGTGGATGCGTCGATGCCCCCCAGCTCCAGGGCCCGGGCATTCACGATGGAAGCGTGGCCGCTGGCGTGGGTCAGGTAGACGGGATTCTCCGGAGACACGGCGCTGAGGGAGGCGTGGGTGGGCACGCCGTCCACGCTGGGAGACGGAACGTGGGTCCACTTCTCCTGGTGCCACCCACGGCCCTGGATCCATGCCCCGGGCTCCGCTCCGGCGGCAGCCTCGGCCACCATCCGGACGATCTCCTCCCAGGTGCCGGCACGAGTCAGGTCCAGGATCATCTTGGCGTTCCCCAGGCTCATGTAGTGACCGTGGGAATCGATGAACCCCGGCACCGCCAGGCGGCCCTCCAGATCCACGACCCGGGTCCGGGGCCCCCTGTAGAGATCCATTTCCGCCGACGTTCCCACGGCCAGAATGGTGTGGCCCTGGATGGCCACGGCCTCGGCCTGGGGCAAACGGGAATCCACGGTGACGATCTTCCCGTTGGTGAGAATCAGGTCGGCCGCCTGATCCCGGGGGGACGACTCGCAGGCCGGGAGGGTGAAGGCCAGGGCCACCAGGGCCGGGAGCGATGCGACTCGCAGCTTCCGGAATACGCGCACAGGAGTCTCCATTCGGCTAAGGGGTATGCTGGGCTCGATGAACCTGCAACGGAGCAAGGCTGTGGGCCACCCTCAGTGCCGGGCGGCGAACCGATCCAGTACGGAGCGCTCCTGGGGGCTGAGGCTTCCGGGCCCTGATTCCTCCACCTTCTTCAGGAGGCGGGCCACCTCATCCCGGTTCAACTCGTGGAGATCCTCCAGGCGAATGGCCGACCAGCGGCGCTTCGCCTCTCCATCCCCCGCCTTCCTGGCGGTCTTCTCCAGAGCCTTTTTCGGGGTCGGCAGGTTGCTCCATTGCTTCGAGTACCGACGCTTCCTCCAGCGGAGGTAGGCATACCCGGCCACGAAGCCCCCCAGGTGGGCGAAGTGAGCCGTACCGGCACCGGTTCCGGAGATGCCGCTGTACAGGGCCGCGGCGGCCAGGAGCCCCACCAGCCAGCGGGACTCGATGGGGAGCACACCCCAGATGTAGATGGGCTCCTTGGGCCAGAAATAGGCGAAGCCCAGAAGAACGCCGAAGACGGCGCCGGAAGCCCCCACCACCCCGGCATGGGGGGCGAAGAGGAAGGAAAATGCCGCTCCGCCCAGGCCGCTGAGCAGGTAGAGCCTCAAGAAATATCTACCCCCAAGCTGAACCTCCAGCCTGGGCCCGAAGAAGAAGAGGCCCAGCATGTTGAAGAAGATATGGCCCAGGCCGGCGTGGACGAACATGTAGGTGAAGATCCCCCAGGGCTGGACGAGGATTGCCCGGGGGTAGAGGGCCAGGTAATTGGCGAATCTCGGCTCCAGGGACGTCAGGACGAAGACCGCGAGATTGGCGATGAGGAGGCGAAAGACCCAGGGTGTCATGAATTCATCTTTATGTTCTCAGGCACAGTTCCGTCGGCCCTCGGTTTCGGCCTCGGGAGATCTCCCGTTCGTTCCTGAATGTATCAGTACCGCCGGAAAACCGTTTCGTTCGCCCCTTTCTCGGAGCTGGCTGGCCCGGGTCAGGCGGATGGCCCAAATTAGATGTCGAGCCGTCTCCTTGCGACCTTGACGGGATCTCGAGCCCCGGGGTCCCGTGGACCCCGGCGTCCACCACCTGGAGATCCCCAGGCCATGAAGCTCCCGGACTACGCTTTCCTCATCCCCGCCGCCCTCCTCCTGGGGCTGGCCCCGTTCTTCCCTGAGCCCCACCTGGTGGAGAAGGTCCGATGGCTTTTCACCGGGCATCCGTTCAAGCCCATCGATGTCTTTGACCTCTTTCTTCACGGCACCTTTCCGGCCCTCCTGCTGGTGAAGGCCGGACGGGATCTGGCCGGAAAGCTGAAGGGGCCGCGGGACGAGGTGACGGGGAAGGAACCGGGAGAGAAGGACCGGCCATCCGGGTGACCGGAATCCCCCGGTATCCGCCTTCCCCAGGACCCTGTCCGAGAAATGGGGCGAGCTGCGTTACTCGGACAGGCTCCTGGGCCTGCGGCCTCAGGAGTCGTACGGGGATCCCTCCAGGAGCCCCTCCAGCGGGACGGCCTGGGAGCCTTTCTCCGTGCAGAGAGCGAACCGGTTCTCTCGATGACCGTAAAGGGCCACCCCCGCGTATTCTCCCTTTTTGTTCAAGATGAAGAAACGCAAGTCGAAGTTCGGGAGCCCACCTTCGGTGAGGAGACGAGCCTCCACCGTGTTCGCCTGAATCCGCCTCAGGGCTTCCATCCCGGCATCCTTCGGGTGCATGCCACGTCGCAGATTTTCCACGATGAGGAACGACGAGAGGTTGTACAGGTTCGCTTCGCCCCGCCCCGTGGATCCGGCGGCCCCCACGTCGCCGTCCACATAAAGGCCCGCTCCCAGAATGGGCGAGTCCCCCACCCTCCCCGGGATCTTCCAGGCCAGGCCGCTGGTGGTGGTGACCCCGCAGATTTCCCCCTTCGCGTTGATTCCGTTGCAGTTGGTGGTTCCCCAGAAGGAGTCCCGGTCCAGCAGTCCCTCCCGGACCATCTGGAGGCCCACTTCGTATCCCTTTCGGATCCGCTCCTCCGGATCCAGGAAGTGGTCCGGGTCGATGCGGCGCTTCCATTCCAGCCACCGCTCCCGGGAGCGGGGGGTGTTCAGGTCGTCCTCGATGGTGAAACCCAGTTGCCGGGCGAAATCCTGGGCTCCCTTTCCCACCAGGAGGTGGTGATCCGTGTTGGCCATGACGGCCCTGGCCACCAGGGACGGGGTTCGGACGCCCTCCAGCGCCGCCACCCCACCGGCCTGCTTCCGGGGTCCGTGCATGCAGCAGGCGTCCAGTTGCACGGTACCGTCTGCGTTGGGGAGCCCCCCGAAGCCGATGCCCGACTCTTCCGGATCCAGCTCCGGGATGTTGACGCCGGCCATGAGGGCATCCAGGACGTCCTCCCCCTCTGTAATCCTCCGAAAGGCCCGCTCCACCGAGTTTTCCGGACCGCCGTTCCTGTATCGGTACCCGCTGATGTCCGAAATCACCACCGGGATCGCGATCCGGGACCGGCGTACAGAGGGTGCCCCCTCCGCCAGAAATCCACCCTCGAGGGACGATGATCCGATTCCGGCCTGTACCGACGCCGGAACCGCGACCACGGCCCCCAGGGCCGCGGATCGGGTGACGAACTGCCTCCGGGAGAGTTCTCTGGTCATCAAAGGCTCCTTTTGCTTTGTCCGGGGTTCTTGTAAAGGTTGAAAGGAGATGTGGCCCCGGGGGCCACCGAGGGCAAGGGGGAGCCCGTGGGGCACCGCGGCAGCGCTGCGGTGGAGCGCCCCGGGGAAAGCCGTGTCCGCCGGTCCTCCAGTGCCCGTTTCGACACCACTCCGCGCCGGGAGTCCGCTGTGGCCGACCTCTTGAGCCTTCTGGCTGTAAACCTGGGCCTGGCAGCGCTGGTCATGGTGCTCCTGTGGATCTGGAGCCTCCGGCTCCGGGACGTCAGCATCGTTGATGTCGCGTGGGGGGCCGACGGGGCCCTCATCGCCGTGACCACCTTCTTTCTGGCGGGAGGGGCCCTCCCCCGAAGGCTGCTCCTCACGGGCATGGTGGCCTTCTGGGGAATCCGCCTGGCACTCCACATCGGGTGGCGAAAGCGGGGGAAGGGGGAGGATTTCCGCTACGCGGCCATGCGCGAGAGACACGGTAGCGCCTTTCCCCTCCGCAGCCTCTTCACCGTCTTCCTTCTTCAGGCCTTCCTCATCTGGGCCATCAGCGCTCCCGTCATGGTAGGGCAGCTGTCCTCCGTCCCCCCGGGCCTCACCTTTCTGGATTTCCTGGGCCTCGGAGTCTGGGCCCTGGGATTCGGGATCGAGTTTCTGGCGGACCGGCAGCTCCAGGCCTTTCTGAGCCGCCCCGACACCCGGGGCAAAGTCATGGACCAGGGACTCTGGCGTTATTCACGCCATCCCAACTATTTCGGGGAGACCCTCGTCTGGTGGGGAATCTTCCTGGTAGCCGCCGCCACGCCCTGGGGATGGGTCACCCTGTTCAGCCCCGTCCTCATGACCTGGTTCCTCCTGAAGATCTCCGGAGTTCCCATGCTGGAGGAAGCTCTGGCGGAGCGCCGGGAGGGCTACCGGGAGTACATGGAGCGGACCAGCGTACTGGTGCCCTGGCCGCCGAAGTAGGGAGACAGGGAAACGCCCCCGGGGGGTAGCTGCAGGGCCAATCCCCAGGCCTGCCCCCGATCCAGTTAGGTGAGGCAGCCTGATGCAGGAAGTGAGTCAGCCTGATCCAGGCAGGTGAACCAGCCTAATCCAGGTAGGTGAGCCAGCCCCATCGGTCCGGTGCCACACCCTGGGCGATCTCCATGAACCGCTTCTGGATGACCATCGTCACCGGGCCCGCCTTCCCCTCTCCCACAGGAATCCTGTCCACGCTTCGAATGGGAGTGATCTCCGACGCCGTCCCGCTGAAGAAGAGCTCGTCGGCCGTATAGAGCGCTTCTCTGGCCACCTGACCCTCCCGTACCTGGTAGCCCAGGTCCCCGGCGATCCGGATGACGCTGTTCCGGGTGATGCCCGTCAGGTTGGTCCCATCCAGAAAGGGGGTGAGGAGCTCCTGGTCCCTGACCAGGAAGACGTTCTGGCCGCTGCCTTCGCTCACCAGCCCCGAAGGGCCTACCGCGATGGCCTCCACGTACCCATTGGCCATGGCCTCCATCTTCATGAGCTGGGCGGCGTTGTAGTGTCCGGCCGCCTTGGCCTGAACCGGGAAGGTGTTGGGGTGGGCTCGCATCCAGCTGGACACGCACACGTCCACACCTGCCTCCAGGGCGCCCTCCCCCAGATAGGTCCCCCAGGGCCAGGCGCAGATGTAGCTTTCCACCGGGCTCGCTTCAGGGTTCAGCCCGGCGGACCCGTATCCCCGGACCACCATGGGCCGGATGTAGCAATTCTTCAGGCCGTTCTTCCTGACCGTGTCCAGGACCGCCCCCTCCAACTCCTCCAGGCCCTGGGCCGGCGTCATCCGGTAGATCTTGCAGGAATCCAGGAGACGGCGGACATGGTCCCGGAGCCTGAAGACCGCCGCCCCCTGATCCGTTTCATAGGCCCGGACGCCCTCGAAAATGGACGCCCCGAACTGCACGGCCAGGCTGAGTATGTGGGTCCTGGCCTCTTTCCAGGGAATGAATTCCCCGTCCTTCCAGATCCATTCCGATCCCGTCAATCCCGTGGACATCTCGCACTCCTCAATCGATTCGGCTCTGGGCTCGAAGCCCCACTGGGCAGCGACCCTCCGGAGAGGGGCCCGCAGGCGCGGGGCCCCACCCGCATCGGCACCTTGAATCGGCATCCTAAAGAAGGGACTTGATCCACCCCCCGTCCACGGCCATGGACTGGGCCGTGATGTAGCTGGCCTGCTCCGATGCCAGGAAGGCCACCAGTGCCGCGAGCTCCCGGGGCTCTCCCACCCGCCCCATGGGAATCTCCCGGTACCAGGTTTCCCAGATGTCCTGGGGGGAGCAACCCTTGATCCGGGCCCGCTTCTCCGCCAGCTCCGTAAGGCGCTCGGTCCGGGTGAAGCCCGGCATGACGTTGTTCACCGTGATGCCGTCCGCCGCCGTCTCCGTGGCCAGGGTACGGGCGAATCCCGTCACCGCCGCCCGGACGGAGTTGGAAAGGATCAGGTTGTCCGAGGGCTGCTTTACGGCGATTGAAGTGATATTGATGATTCGTCCCCACTTCCGCTCCCGCATCCCCGGCAGGATCTCCCGAACCAGGTTGATGACGCTGAAGAGGTTCTGGCGGACGGCTCCCTCCCAGGTCTCGGAAGTATGCTCTTCGAAGGGCCCCGCCGGAGGGCCTCCGGTGTTCGTCACCAGGACGTCCACTCTGCCGAAGGCGTCCTGGGCAGCGGCCGCCACCCGCCTCACCTCGGCCGGGTCCGTGAGGTTCGCCGGGACGTCCTCCACCCGAACCCCGTGTTCCTCCAGCTCCTTCCGGGCTCTTTTCAGGGGTTCCGGGCTTCGGGCGCAGATCACCAGATCCGCTCCTTCCGCCGCCAGGGCCTCTGCCACGGCCCGTCCGATCCCCTGACTCGAGGCCGCTGCCAGCGCCACCTTCCCTTTCAATCCAAAATCCATTTCAAACCCTTTCTCGGCTCTTTGCCAGGCGGACCCGCCTCCGGTCCCTCCGGGGCTACTTCTGCCGGAAATAGTCGTCCGTGCCGTTCAGCCAATCCTCCCTCGGCGGGCTGAAAATGTCCACGTCCACGCAGTCCTCCAGGGCCTCCGCCTCGTGGGGCACGTTCCCCGGGATGTGAAGGACTTCCCCCGCTTTCAGGACCATCTCCCTTCTCTCCCGGCCGATCCAGAATTTCAGCGAACCCTCCAGGAGGTACGTGATCTGCTCGTTCTCGTGGGAATGCATGGGGACCCGGGCGCCCTTGTCGAGATAGATGTGGGCCAACATGGCCCGATCCCCTGTGACGATCCGCCTCTTGATGGCATCCGTCACAGTCTCCTTCTCCATCTCCTCCCAACGGAAGCGCCGAACTCTGGACTCGTCGGTCATCTCACCTCCCAGGCGGGTTGTTTCGTGATCCGGGGAAACTGAATAAGGCCATCCCTCCTCCGGCTGGCAAGGGCCCCGGGGGGTCCGGTACGGGAGTTGCGGTGCCGCTCTCCGGAAACCGAAGCGGAGGAGCGCCATGTCCGAAGCCCTGGACATCACAGCACGGGACCACACCGCCGTCCTGGATCGCCTGGAGGGGATCAGGGAAGCGGGGCTGTGGCCGTACGGCCAGAGAGATCTCTGGACCGACGCCCTGGGGGTGGTCCTCCTCTCGACTCTCTATGAGGAGTCGGGAGAGGAGCGCTATCTGGAAGAAGCGGAGTGGGTGGCGCTGGAGGTGGACCGGGTTCTGGGCCGCAGGCGCGGCATTCGCATCGCCGATCGGCCCGACGCCGGTGGGCAGTCCTTTCGATCCCAGGCCCTCTGGATATTCGCCCTCCACCGCCTCGGACAGATCATCCCGCCGTTCCAGGCCCGGGCCCTGGCACTGATCAGGGAGATCCATGCGCCCTTTGTCCGCCCCGGAAAGGGCATCATCTCCCGGATGGACGAGGGTCTGGCCAACCCATACCCGGGCTCCGAGGCAGGAAAGCTCGAGGTGTTCCTGGGGCTTTCAGTCTACCGCCTGGTGGAGCCCGGGGCTCTGGCTCCGGAGATCGAGGAGTTGGAGGGAATGGTGAAGAGCACCTGCCAGTCCCTGGCCCCCGACAATGGCGCCGACCTGGGCCTCCTCCTCTGGCTCGCCCATTTCTTTCCCGGAGAGCCCCTCTCCCTGATGCTCCGCGAACGGGCCCTCTCGGGCCTGGACGCCCGCTGGATCGCACCTCCCGGTTACTTCCGGCGTAGCCTGTCCGAGCCATGGAACAACCCGGTCCGGGCCAACTGGCTGGCCGTCACGAACCTGAGCGCCGCCATCGGCCTCCAGGCTCAGGGCGTATGGGCCCATCGGGTCCAGCTCATCCACCGGCACTTTCGTACCGCCTACCGCTGGGAAGAGCGCCCCCGGGATCCCCTGGCTCCCATCCTTCACTGCCTGTCACTCCACCCGGGCCTTTTCCTCCGGGACTGAGGTGCGCCGGCTCCTTCGCCGTCGGCGCCAGACCCATCCGTATATCCCCAGATTCAGGGCCAGAACCAGGAACCCCAGGACCACCTGATGGCTGCGGCTCAGGCCGCCGGGATAGAGGACGGGCATGAGATAGTGCTCGATGAAGCCCCCGGAATATCCCGCCTCCCCACCCATCCTGCGGAACCGGACCTCCAGGGGTGTCAGGGGGCAGACCCACCCCATGAACTCCACCAGGGCACCCCAGATGGCCACGGGCACGTGAAGCCAGGCCCACCGGGGCCGGCGCAGAACCAGGAGCCCGCCCAGGACCACGAAGACCACGAAGGCCAGGTGGAGAACCACCAGAATGTCGGCCAGGGCTCGGTAGAGCATGGAGCACCTCCCGGAAGGATGATGTATCCGGTCCCCCGCGGGAGCAACCCATTCCACCCTTCCCCGGAACGTGGCCGAATCCGGCGGGTCGATCCCCCAACCTTGTAATATCCTCCCCCTCATGGGACATTGTGTCAGTCGGCTTCCGGGTAACCGGGGAGCCCTGAAGCACCGGCAGGTCACCGATCATCCCCGAAACACCCCCGAACCCAGCCGAACCATGAACCGACTTCAAGGCAAGACCGCCCTCATCACCGGGGCCTCCGCCGGCATCGGTGAGGCCACCGCCCGATCCTTCGCCTCCTTCCAGACCCACCTGATTCTCCTGGCACGTCGGAAGGAACGGCTGGCGAAGTTGAAGCAGGAGCTGGAATCCGAACATGGAGTCAAGGTCCACACCTACGGCCTGGATGTCAGGAACCGGGAGGCCGTGGGTGCCTTCGCAGAGGAGATCCGATCGAAGGGAACTATTCCCGACATCCTGGTGAACAACGCCGGGAAGGCCCTGGGCCTGGATCTCTTCCACGAAGCCCTGCTTGAGGATTGGGAGGAGATGATCGACACCAATGTTACGGGTCTGCTCTACATGACCCGGGCCATCCTCCCTCTCATGGTCGAACGGAATTCCGGCCACGTGGTGAACATCGGCAGCATCGCCGGGCATCAGGTCTACCAGAAGGGTGCCGTCTACAACGCCACCAAGTTCGCCGTCAGAGCCCTGAATGAAGGTATGTCCCTGGACCTTCTGGGAACGAATGTCCGGGTCAGCAGCATCGACCCGGGTCTGGTGGAAACGGAATTTTCGGAGGTCCGGTTCCACGGGGATACGGAGAAGGCCGAAACCGTCTACCAGGGATACCAACCCCTCAGGGCCGAGGACATCGCCGACCTCGTCACCTTCGTCACAAGTCGTCCCGAGCACGTGAATGTCCTGGACCTGGTGGTCCTCCCCACCGCCCAACGGAGCGCCCACATGACCCACAAGGAGACGCCGCCGGAGTAGAAGGGCAGGGCCGGGTCTTTTCCGGCTCCGGTTGTTCGCTTCGGCGCCGAAGGAATCAACCTCTCGATGAACCGGAAGACCTCCCCGTATCTCATCGTCTTCTCACTCTGGCTGCTGGTGTTCTCCGCCAGCAGCCAGATCATGATCATCTCCCCCATCCTGCCTCAGATCGGGGAAGAGCTGGGGATCGCCGACACACTCCTGGGGACGCTGGTCACGGCCTACTCCCTCATGGTGGGCCTCTTCGCCATCATCTCGGGCCCCATCTCCGATCGAATGGGCCGGCGCCGGATTCTTCTCATGGGCACCGGCGTCATGACGTTGGCCCTGATCTGCCACTATCTGGTGGTGGACTACTTCACATTCCTGGCCGTCCGGGTCTTCGCCGGAATGGCCGGTGGCATTCTCAGCGGGGCCGCCGTCTCCTACATAGGAGACTACTTTCCCTACAACCGGCGGGGATGGGCTGTGGGATGGGTCATGAGCGGCTCGGCCTTCGGGCAGATCGCCGGAATTCCCATGGGCGTGGCCATGGCCGAGGGATTCGGATTCCGGACGCCCTTCTACGTCTTCGCCGTGACCATGGCCATGACCTATGTCCTGGTCTGGCTCAGGGTCCCCCAGCCTCCCATCCGGGCCCGGGAAGGAAGCCTCACCATCCGCGGTGCCGTATCCGATTACTGGGCCATGCTCCGGAAGAAGGAGATCGCCGCAGCCGCACTGGCCTTCTTCCTCATGTTCCTGGGCGTCAGCATCTATATCGTCTACTTTCCCACCTGGCTGGAAAGGAGCGTGGGGTTCTCCTCTTATCAGGTGGCCACCCTCTTCTTTGTCGGAGGAATCGCGAACGTCCTCTCGGGCCCCCAGGCAGGAAAGCTCTCGGATCGCATCGGCCGAAAGCTCATCGTCCTTCTATCCTGTGTGGGCCTCTTCATCGTGATGCTCCTTACCACCGTGGTCATCAGGGACATCTGGATCGCCTACCCCGTCTTCTTTCTCACCATGATCCTGGTGGCCATGCGGATCAGTCCCTTTTCGGCCCTCCTCACGGCTCTGGTGCCGGATCACAACCGGGGCTCCCTCATGAGCCTCACCGTGGCCCTGGGACAGGTGGGGTTCGGGCTGGGAGGGGCCATGGCGGGGCCCTTCTACGCGTCTCTGGGTTACGGAAGCAATACGGTCATCGGCGCCGTATCGGTCCTGGGAATGGGTCTCATCGTCTGGTTCATGGTCCCGGAGCCGAGGGCGGAGGAGATTTCCGTGAATTGACCCGGCGTGCAACCTTCTCAGTCCCCGGGCCCTCGTTCCGGGAGCCTGCCCGAGCCCCTCGAGACCGGACTCCCACAAAGACCCGTGCCGGTGCATCCGAGAATGGTTACCATGGAGAGGGGGCGACCGTCGAGGCTCCACATCCACCTTCATCATCGATGTCCATTCCATGACCCAGGAAGAAGGGAACCCATCTCAGATCCTTCTGGTGGAAGACAACCTCACCGATGCCACCCTGATCCGGGCCATCCTGGAACAGGATGACAGCGTTCGTGTGACTCTCGTCCAGGATGGGATCCGGGGATGCCAGCTGGTGGAGGGCCAGCTCTGGGATCTGGTCATCACCGATATCAACCTTCCGGGAAGGGACGGCATCCAGGTCATCGCCGAGTGCAAGGCCCATCAACCCGACACGCCCGTGATTGCAACGGCAGCCTACTCCACTCCGACCTACCTGGAGGCGGCCTTCCGGGTCGGAGCCAACGAGGCGCTCTCCAAGCCCATCGACCCTGACGAGCTGATTTCGATAGTGAAGGATCTGCTGGCCTTGAAGGCTACAATCGACGCCCGGCCTCGTCAGATCCTGGCCATCGGAGCCCTTCCGGGAGATGTGGAGGCCGGGTGCGGGGGAATCCTCATCAAGCACGTCCGTGCCGGCCACCAGGTAGCCGTCCTGGTCCTGGCCATCGGTGCCATGGGTGAGGACGGGAGCACCAGACGGACGGCGGCCCGGCGGGCCGCTCAGGGCATGGGGGCCAGAGTCTGGTTACCGGAGAACGATCACCGCGGCATCGCCGAGCTGGATCAG
Organism: uncultured Gemmatimonadaceae bacterium; assembly: GCA_964605505.1. Lineage (GTDB taxonomy): Bacteria > Gemmatimonadota > Gemmatimonadetes > Longimicrobiales > Gaopeijiaceae > CAZSDD01. The sequence continues at coordinate 18,600 of CAZSDD010000008.1, forward strand.
ATGGTCCTGGGCATCCAGAACGCGGTCCACGAGTTGAAGCCGCACATCGTTTTCGCTCCCTCGGGCCGGGATGTCCGGGACAGCCGACGCAACACCTTCCGGGCAACCGACATTTCCGCCGGAAAAGTGCATGGCTTCTATTGCTATCAAGCCGCTACCACGACCCTGGATTTCCGGCCCACCATGTTCGAGGACATCTCCGAGCACCTGGATCAGAAGATGGCGGCCCTCTCCCACTTCGAGGCACAGGTCAGGGGACGTCCCCATCTGGACCCGGGGCTGGCCCGGGCTTCGGCTCGGTACTGGGGCCGCTTCGTGGGATATGGTGAGGTGGAGCCGCTGGAAGTGATTCGGCACGCGCTCTGACGGGATTCTTCACCCTACCCCGGGGCATCCGTTAGAATAATCGGGTAGAATAATCGGGATCAATCCCTGGCAGGACTTCCATCAGGAGCACGCTTTGGCCACCCGTCAGCACTTGGAATTCGAGCGCGACCTCGTCGAGATCCAGGATCGGATAGAAGGTCTCACGGAGTCGGCAGAGGATAAGGGAATCGATGTTTCCGACGAGGTTCGCATTCTCAGCCGGAAGCTGGAGGTCTTGAGGGAGGAGACGTTCCGGAACCTCTCCCCCATCGAACAGGTCCAGGTCGCCCGGCACCCGCAGCGCCCTTACACCCTGGATTACATCGCCAGGGTCTTCACAGACTGGTTTGAGCTCTTCGGAGACCGGAGCTTCCGGGACGACGGAGCCGTGGTGGGCGGATGGGCGCGGCTTCACGGCCAGAGCCTCATGGTGATCGGGCAGCAGAAGGGCCGGGACATGAAGGAGAACCTGAAGCGGAACTTCGGCTCCCCCCATCCCGAGGGATACCGGAAGGCCCTTCGCCTCATGCGAATGGCGGAGAAATTCCACCGCCCCGTCATCACTTTCATCGACACGCCGGGAGCCTACCCCGGTCTCGGAGCCGAGGAGCGGGGTCAGGCCGAGGCCATCGCCTTCAATCTCAGGGAGATGTCCCGCCTCCGGGTTCCCCTCATCTCCGTCGTCATCGGCGAGGGTGGCTCGGGTGGAGCCCTGGCCCTGGGGATCACCAACCGGATCCTCATGCTGGAGCACAGCATCTACTCCGTCATTTCACCGGAAGGGTGTGCCGCCATCCTCTGGAGGACCGCAGCGGAGCGGGAGAAGGCGGCCCGGGCCCTGAAGATCACGTCCAGGGATCTCTTCCGTCTGGGCATCTCCGACGAAATCATCATGGAGCCCCCCGGGGGAGCCCACTCGGACTGGGATGCGGCGGCGGCGGCGGTGAAGGAGGCCCTCCTTCGGCACCTGGAGGAGCTCCTGGAGATGAGCGCCGAGGATCTGGTTCGTGACCGCCAGGCCAAGTTCGGAGCCATGGGGGAGTGGGAGGGAAAGTCCTGAGAGGCCCCTGAGGCCACCGGGACGTCGTCATGGCCGGTTTTGCCGAGGTTCGGTTCAAGGGCACCCGAAAGGACTATTTTACCTTTCGCGGCCTGGACCTCCGGCCGGGGGCCCACGTGATCGTGGAGGCCGATCGAGGAGAGGACCTGGGAGAGGTCACGGCCCTGGGAACCCTCGCCGAGCGGAAATGCGCCTCTTCCGACGGCGGATGTCCTTCCCCCGCCCCGGACAGGAGAGTCCTCCGCATGGCAGAGCCCCCGGAGGTCAACCGCCTGGATGAGCTCCGTACGGACGAGGAACGGGTCCGTGCCGAGACCAGCGTCCTGGTGGCCCGCCACGGCCTGAAGATGAAGGTGACGGAGGCCGAGTGGCAGTTCGACCGGAAGAAGCTCATCATCTACTTCACCGCCGAGCGCCGCGTGGACTTCAGGGAGTTGGTGAGGGACCTGGCCCGGGCCTTCCGGACCCGCATCGAGCTGAAGCAGATCGGTGTCCGGGACGAAGCGGCCCTCCTGGGTGGCGTGGGACGGTGCGGAAGGGAGCTCTGCTGCTCCACCTGGCTTCCGGAGCTGAAACCGGTGAGCCTGCAGCTGGCCAAGGACCAGCGCCTATCCCTCAACCCGGCCCAGATCTCCGGATGCTGCGGGCGCCTCATGTGCTGTCTCATGTACGAGCACCAGACCTACGTGGAGGCCCGGCGGCGATTCCCCAGGGAGGGCCGGACCTTGCGGACCCTGGTGGGAACGGAGAAGGTCCTGGCTGTTGACATCTGGAGCGAGCGGGTGACGTTGCGTGGCCCGGAGGGGGCGAAGCGGTCTCTGAGCCTCCAGAAGCTCAGGCGGGAGGTGGCCGAGGCCGGCGGGGGAGACCCGGAGAAGCGGGGAAAGACCAAGAGATAACCGTGGGGAGGCCAGGACCCAGTGGCTCTGAACAAGACCTATTACATCACAACTGCCATCGACTACGCCAACGGCTCACCGCACCTGGGGCACGCCGTGGAGAAGATCGGCGCCGACGTCATGGCCAGGTACCGTCGCCGTAAGGGGGAGGCCGTCCACTTCGTCATCGGCATGGACGAGCACGGCCAGAAAGTGCTCCAGAGTGCTGAAAAGGCCGGTGTCAGCCCCCAGGAATGGGTGGACGGCATCGCCAAGGAGTTCCTTCAGGCCTGGGACACGCTGAACATCAGCCACGATGATTTCATCCGGACCACCGAGAAACGGCATCATCGGGGAGTCCAGGAGATCATTCGTCGCATCCAGGCCAGCGGGGACCTCTACCGGGGGACCTACGCCGGCTATTACTGCGTGGGCTGCGAAGGCTACAAGACGGAAGAGGAGCTGGAGCAGGACGGGAGAGGATTGGCCCGGTGCCCCGTCCACCCCTCCCTGGACGTCCAGTGGATGGAGGAGGAGAACTGGTTCTTTCGTCTCTCCCGGTACGCACAGCCCCTCCTGGACCTCCTGGAGGAGCGCCCGGAGTTCGTCCTTCCCGACATCCGGAGAAATGAGATCCGGAAGGTCATCGAGGGCGGACTCGAGGACATCTCCGTCTCCCGCTCCCGCCTCCCCTGGGGCGTGGCCTGGCCCGACGACCCGGACCACATCGTCTATGTATGGCTGGATGCCCTCACCAACTACCTCACCGCGGTGGGATTTCCAGACAACCAGTACCGGGACCACTGGCCCGCGGACACCCACGTCATCGGCAAGGACATCACCCGTTTCCACTGCATCTACTGGCCGGCGTTCCTCATGAGCGCCAAGCTCCCCCTGCCCACAACGGTGTGGGCCCACGGGTTCGTGACCTACGGGGGACGGAAGCTTTCCAAGTCCTCAGGAGTGACCTTCGACCTGTACGAGGCCATCCAGCGCCACGGCCCCGAGGCCCTCCGGTACTACCTCCTCAGGGAGGTGCCCTGGAACGGGGACGGGGACATCACCCGGGAGCGCTTCGACGAGCGCTACAACTCGGAGCTGGCCAACGACATCGGAAACCTGGCCAGCAGAACCCTGGCCATGATCCAGAAGTACCGGGGCGGGGTCATTCCCGCCGGCGAGCCCCTTGCCCTGGACGCGGCAGCCGGTGAAGCCGTGCGAAAATACCGCCAGGCCATGGACGAGGCCCTTATCCACCAGGGGATCGCGGCCGCCCTCGAGCTCACTTCCCTGGCCAACGGCTTCGTGGAGACGCAGGCTCCCTGGACCCTGGCCAAGGACCCCGACGCCCGTGACGAGCTGGACAGGACCCTCGCGTCCCTGGCCCGGGCCCTCCTGGTCCTGGCCACCCTTCTCCACCCCATCCTGCCGAAAAAGATGGAGGAGATGGCTGGATCCCTGGGAATGGAGGAGGTCCCCACCCTGGATGGAGCCCTGATGGAGAGTCTCTCCGGAAAATCGGTTCACCGGGGAAGCCCTCTCTTTCCCCGGACCGACCTGGAAAAGAAGTCAACCGGTTGACAGTGTTCCATTCTTCCGCCTAGCTTGGGAACCCAAAGAAACGGAATCGTGGACCGCACCTCCAGAGAGACGAATACTGTCCCTGTGGAATTGGTGTATATCAATGAACCTGCAGCCCTCTGCGAATGACGGATAAGCGGTGGACTTTTCTCCTGCTTGGAGATGATCCGGACGGCGTCCGGCAATTTTCCTTCTCCATCCGCCTCCTTAAGGCGGTGGCAGCAGGTATCACGGTGGTTTCCCTCCTCCTCCTGGGTCTCTTCTCCATTCTGGTATTCAACGGCGCCGCCCACGTCAGGGTCCTTCATCTGGCCAGGGAGAACGAGATCCTCTCTCGGGAGCTGAAAGGGTTTCGGGACCGGGTGGATGGGCTGGAGACGAGTCTGGCCAGGCTGGGTGAGGAAGACGGAAAGATCCGGGTTCTGGCGGGGCTGGATGGCACAGACGAGGAAATCCTGGAGGTGGGGATCGGGGGTCCGGGGCTGGGCATACCTGCGGCTCACCCCCTCTGGGCCCTGGACTCGACCCTCAGCAAGGCCGCCTTTTCAGTGGAGTACGATCTGAACGCCCTGGAGCGCCGCGCCCGTCTCCTGACCGAAAGCATGGCCGAGGCGTCGGACAGCCTCCTGGCCCACCGCGATCTCCTGGAGTCGACCCCCTCCATTCTTCCGGCTGCCGGTGTGTTGAGCAGCCGGTTCTCCACCTCCAGGCTTCACCCCATCCACCACAGGAAGCTGCCCCATGAAGGCGTGGACGTTTCCGCGTCTCTTGGAACGCCGATCCTGGCTGCGGCCAAGGGAATCGTAACGTTCTCCGGATGGATGTCCGGGTTGGGCTATACAATCGAGATCGACCACGGCTACGGATACACCACCCGGTACGGCCACGCCTCCAAGCTTCTGGCCCAGCGGGGTCAGGAGGTCACCAGAGGAGAGGTCATCGCCCAGGTGGGAAGCACGGGGATCTCCACCTCTCCCCATCTTCACTATGAAGTACGGATCGGGGGAAGGGCGGTCAATCCCATGAACTACGTCATCGGGAACATTCTTCCCTGACCCGTTTCCCGCTATCGCCCGGGGCGAAGAGGTCGGATGGGCCAGGAACTTGATGACAAGGGGGTGAGTTCTTACTTTCTGCCCCCTTCTGCCACCGTGAACCATCGGAGTGTCTTATGAGGCGTAGCAGGTTTTCACTCGTCTTCCTCGGCGCGATGATCTCTGTCGCCTGCGGCCAGGGACAGGTCGTGGTCACCGCGGAGCTCGAGGTACCGGACCCGGAGGGCGAGGGGATGGTGGTTCGGCCCATCGCCGACACCGAGGTGCAGTTGCTCCCCTTCGACCGGGACCTGGTCTTCGATTCGCTGGTCGAGGCATTCCCCACACCCGAGCCGGAGGTTCCGGCGGACCTCCTGGAGGCACAGGAGGAGATCGCCGCCGCCCAGGCGGAGTGGCGGGCCGCTGAAGCCGAATGGGCTGCGCTTCGGGATCGTCTCCAGGCCATCACCAGAGAGATGGAGGGAATGGCCCGGGGAGAGTCGGGGTACGTGGCCCTCTTCCGGGAGTTCGAAGACGGCGAGGCCGAGCTCGCCAGGGTTGAACGGGCGAAGGATCAGGCGTTCGACCGGTTCACCGAGCTCCAGGAGGGCTACATCCAGCGTGCCGACTCCATGCGCCTGGTCCTGGATCAGTGGGCCGAGGAGGCCTTCGCCGATGCGAATGATGTCTTCGCCAGCAAGCTCCGGGAATCCGGCCGTGCCATGATCGTGGACACTACCGATGCCGCCGGGATCGCGACCATGTCCGTACCCGACGGCCAATGGTGGGTCCATTCCCGGCACGAGCTTCCCTTCTCCATTCTCTACTGGAACCTCGAGATCACGGTGGAGGGGAAGGAAACCGTTCCTGTTCTCCTGAACGAGTCCACCGCCGAAGTCCGGCCGAAGCTCTAGGAGCGATTCCCGCTTTCCAGAGAAGAGTCAGGCGGGCCATGACGACCACGCTTCCGGCCGTGGTGGCCGCCGCCGGCCTTTCCTCCCGCATGGGCGCCAGCAAATCCCTCCTGAACGCCGGAGGCCGGACCTTCATGAGCCGGGTCATCCAGGTCCTCCGGGAGGGGGGCGCCGACCCGGTTCTCGTGGTGGTTCGGGACCTGGAGGGGGAGGAGGCGGCGGAAGCACGCGCCTCCGGGGCCCGGGTCATCCTGAATCCGGACCCTTCTCCGGGTCCCATTTCCTCCCTTCAGGCGGGCATCCACGAGCTCCCACGGGAGGCCCCCGGCACTCTCTTCACGCCGGTGGATCATCCGCTCTTCCGGTCATTCACCGTCCGGCTCCTCATCTCCAGCTTCCTGGACACCCGACCGCCCCTGGCAGCCCCGTCCCACGCACGACGGGCAGGCCATCCGGTGGTCTTCAGCCGTACCCTGTTTCCGGAGCTGTTGGAGGAGGACCTTCCCCGGGGCGCCAGAACCGTGGTGCACCGCTACCTTGAGAAGCGCCTGCTGGTTCCCGTGGACGATCCGGGGATCCTGGCGGATATCGACACCCCCGCAGACTACCGACTCCATTTCCCCCTGGAATGAGGCTCCTCAGCGACCCCGAAAGCTCATGAGCGATCTCCGAATCCTGTCTCTGGCCGAGCTCCCTCGTCTCCTTCTGAATGCCCTGGAAGGGGGAGAGAACGCCGCCGTGCTTGTGGCCCTTTCCCACCCGGAGGCCGGATTTTCCGGGCGGCGTGTCCTGGTCCTGGAAGGTTCCTCTGTCGGCACTCTGGGTGACCCCGAGGCAGATGCCGGGGGCCGGGCCCTGGCCCGAAAGGCCCTGGCGGGCTCCGGAGAGGTCCCGACCGGCACCTACTCCCTTCCCCTGACGGGTGGCGGGGAGATGGAAGTGTTCCTGGAGCTTCACCATCCAAGTCCGGAGCTGATCATCGTAGGCGCCGGCCATGTGGCCCAACCGCTCTGCACACTGGGAGCCCTCCTGGGCCTGGAGGTCAAGGTGGTGGACGACCGTCCCCAGCTGGCCACTTCCGAGCGGTTTCCCGAGGCTCGCAGGCTGATCCGGGTGGACTTCGGGGATCCCTTCGCCGAGGTTCCCCTCCACGCCTGGAGTCACGTGGTTCTCGTGACACGGGGGCACAAATACGATTATGAATGCCTGCGAAAGGTCCTCCAGAGATCTGTGCTCCCGGCCTATATCGGAATGATCGGAAGCCGGAGGAGGGTGCGGGCCACCTTCGAGGCTCTCCTCAAGGAAGGGATACCCCGGGAGCGGTTGACCTCCGTTCACGCCCCCATCGGTCTGGACATCGGCGGAGAGACGCCGGCGGAGATCGCCGTGAGCATCGCCGCCGAGTTGGTCCATCACCGGCGGGGGGGGACCGGGCGCCCCCTCTCGGAGTTGGAGCATGTGCTGGATCGATTCCATCCCCGGGAATCCGGGTCGGAAACGCCGGGAGAAGGCTGATGGAGAAGGAAGACAGAGAGGTATACCTGGCCATTCAGGAGGCCCGGGCAGCCGGAAACCCCTGTGCCCTGGCCACAGTAGTGTCCACCCGGGGCTCGACGCCCCGAAAGAACGGGGCCAAGATGCTGGTGGACCCCCACGGGGGCCTGGTGGGGACGGTAGGTGGGGGCTGCGGCGAGGCAGAGGTCATCCGGGCCGCCGAGGAAGTCATGGAATCGGGCATTCCCCGGATGGTAGAGGTGGACCTGACCGACGATCCCCTCTCCTGGAGCGGCTCCATCTGCGGCGGAGTCCTTCAGGTCTTCGTCGAACCCGTCCTTCGGACCGGCTGGTGACTCTGACCCCTCTCGTCCACATCCATTACCTCAGGCCTCCGGACCGGGAGGAGGTCTTCTCCCAGCACCTGGTCCTGGACCAGGAGCGGGTCAAGGTCACTCTGGCCCGGAACGTCCCGTTCCATCCTCCCATCCGGATCCTTGGCGAAGTGGCCCTGGAAAAGGGCTCCGATGCCGTCTGGTTCACCTTTCCGGGCCGCTGGCACGACATCGGCCGCTTTCACCTGGCGGACGACACCTTCACCGGCATCTACGCGAACATTCTCACTCCGGTGGAAATCCGGGATGACCGCACCTGGCACACCACGGACCTGTACCTGGACCTGTGGCTGACGCCGGATGGGACTTTGAGGGTCCTGGACGAGGATCAACTGGAGGAGGCGTTGGCGGAGGAATGGATCTCCCGGAGCGTGGCCCGGCGGGCCCGGGAAGAGGTGGGTCGGATCAGGGAGGCAAACGAAAAGGGTGACTGGCCCCCGGGGGTGGTCCGGGAATGGACCCTGGAGCGGGCCCGGGCCGCCTACGCTTCGTCTTCCACCCAGGCCGCGGCCAGGCGACCCAGGTCCAGATAGACCTTCCTGAGGACCTCGGGATCCTCCCGGAGCCCGTCGATGATCCGCTCATACTCCTCCACCACAGAGGCCGGGACCAGTAGATCCTGGGTGTGGAATGCGCCCTCGTCGGCGAAGAGAAGGCGAACCCGGATCTGGGACTCATTCATGTCGATCCTCCGATGCGCTGGAAGGGAGCATTCTAAGCTCGGGTAGGGAGAAACTGAAGGCCAGAACCATGAGAACGGCGGAAGTCACGCACCACTGACACCAGGCCCGAATGACGTAGGCCTCCAGATAGGTCAGATAGGCGCTGAACCCCACCCCCGCCAAGCCCCCACCCAGCAGCAGCACCGCCACCCACCTGGACCTCACGAACCGTGGTTGAAGCCCCAGGAGGGCGACGCCCATGAGAGCCAGATATCCCACCATACCCAGGGCAGCTACGGGAATCCCCCCTATCCGGCTGTACGGGCTGGCCTGAACGGCCTCGCAGTTTCCCACGTTGCACAGGATGGGGCCCGTGAGGCCCGCCCCGTAGGCCATCATGTAGAGAGACACCGCGAAGCCCAGGAGGGACAGGAGGGCCACCAACATGCGGTTCAGGGGAGGGGCCGGGGTCCGGGCCCCCGCTGTGTATTCGTTCACGTTCCAGGAGCCTCCTCGACCCCGGGATTCACCCACCCTCGATGATGGCGTCTACCGCGGCCTTGATGTCCTGGAAGTAGAAGGTCGGGAGCCGGCGGCTCATGCCGTCTCCACTGCCCACCAGAACCGAAGGGGTGCCCGGAAGCCCCAGGGCCCTGGCCAGCTCCAGATTCGCCGTGACGGCCTCGGCGTGCCGGTCGCTGTTCAGGCAGCCCCTGAAGGCCTCCCCGTCCAGCCCGAGAGATTCGGCGTAATCCTGGAAGACGGGGATCTTGTCGCCTTCCAGGCCCCAGATCGTCTGCCTCCGCATGAGGAGGTTGTGGTAATCCCAGAATCGATCCTGATCCCCGGCACACCGGGCGGCTCTGGCGGCGATGAAGCTTCCTGCCGCCGGGCTCAGCGGAAAGTCGTAGTACAGAAGGCGGGCCTTGCCCTCATCCAGGATCTCCTCCTGGACCCGGGGCTTCTCCTGGAGTGCGAACGTGGCGCAGTGGTTGCAGAGATAGTCCGCGAAGACGATGATGGTGACCGGAGCCTCCTCGTCACCGATCACCACCGGCGTCGCCATCTCGGTCAGGCGGCGCAGGTCATCGGCCCCTTCCAGGTCCACCGGCTCCGAAACCGCCGTGCCCACGGCGTTGGAGCCAACGGCGAATCCCACAGCACCCAGCCCAACAGCGGCTACCACCCCGAAGATGACGTAGAATCGTCGGAGGCTGCCCCCGGCGTTTCCTTTGCTCATGGCCTTCTCTCCACTTCTCTGACTGAAGCTCCCCTGATTGAATTGAAGCTTCTCTGATTGAATCCCGAAAGATTACCTACCCGGCCGGCTTCGGAACGGTCCCGGAGAGCCACGTTCCTCTGCGTGCCCCCAGCGGGGTTACCCGAGCAATACCGAAATGGTCTCCCGGAGATCCCCCATGTCCGAAAGCACGTGATCAGCGCCGGCCTCCTCCAGGGACGAAATGTCGAACCGCCCCGTAGCCACTCCCACGGTCCGGGTACCGCCGAATCGACCGCAGGCCACGTCTCTGGGGGTGTCGCCCACCACCACCACCCGGTCCGGGGAAAACTCCACCCCCCAGTTCTCCGCAGCCCTGCGGATGGCGAAAGCCGGAAGGTGATCCCGGACCTCGCTATCGGAACCGAAGCCGCCCACGGGAAAAAAGTCCATGAGGCCCACCGAGCCCAGCTTCAGGCGGGCCCCCTCTACGATGTTTCCCGTCAGGAGGCCCAGGGCCACGTCTTCCACATCCTCCAGGTAAGCCAGCGTCTCCCTGGCTCCGGGGATCAACTCCATGGGCTGGGACCCCAGGCGCTCCGACATCCGGCCCAGATACTCCTCCCAGAGGCGCGGGAAGCCGTCGTCGATCTCCCGGGGCGAAAAACCCGCACCTTCCAGGAGCTCCCGGGCGATCTGCGGATCCGTCTTGCCTGAAAAGTCATGTCCCTGGATCCGGCCCGCCGTGCCGAAAACCTCGGAGAGGGCCTCCTGGAACGCCTGTTTTGCCGGTCCGCCCCGAACCAGGGTACCGTCGATGTCGAACAGGAGAAGGTGCCTCATCCGTCTTTTCCTTCCGCAGTCATCGAATTCCCGTTCTTCGAATCGCCGCTCCCGGCGGTTACCGCCTGTCGGATGGCCTCCTCCGTCACCGTCCGGGCCACTACCCCCAGCGCCAGCATCTCTCCCGGAGAGAGGGATCCGGCGTGTTCCCCTGAGGAGAGGGCGAAGAGAACATCCCCGTCGAAGGGGGTGTTTACCGGAGAGATGGCCCGGGGGAAGCCGCCGGAGGCCATGCGCGCCAGGCGGCCCAGCTCCACCCGGGAAAGAGGCAGGTCGGTGCCCAGAACCACCAGTGTGGTATTGGAGCCGAGCAGCGGCCCCGTTTCCGGGTTCTCCTCCTCCCCACTTCCCGCGCCGGCGAACTCCCCGGGCCCTCTTCCCTCGAGAAGGTGCGAATCCGTCTGCAGGTGGCCCCCGTCGGCTCCCCTGGCCCCGGCCAGGATCTCCCCCCCCGTCCCCACCACGTCTCCCAGGGCGTTGACCACCGCCAGGGCTCCCACCCGGTGCCCACGCCATAGCCTGGAAACGCTCCCCAGACCCCCGGCGCTGGCTCCCCCGGGGCCCAGGACCTTACCCACCGTGGCTCCGGCTCCGGCCCCCACCCTGCCCTGGGGCACCGGTTCTTCGCAGGCCGCGTCGCAAGCCGCCCGACCCTCTGCGGCTCCGGGACGGGCCCGCCCCGGAGCCAGATCGAAGATGACCGCCGCCGGCACCAGGGGCACGGTGGCCACTCCGGTGTCGAATCCCCGGCCACGCTCTTCCAGCCAGCCCATGACCCCATCGGCGGCTGCCAGGCCGAAGGCCGAGCCTCCGGTGAGAAGGATGGCATCCATTCCCTCCACCAGGTGGTCCGTGGAGAGGGCTCCCATCTCCCTGCTTCCGGAGGCGAGCCCCCTGACCTCCACCGCCCCTCGAAAAGGACCCAGGATAACGGTGCAGCCGGACCCGCCCCCGGGAACCTCGGCGTGGCCCACCCGGAAGCCCGGAACCTGCGACAGGGTCACGACCGGGTCTCCGAAGCCAGGGAAGCCACCATGGAGGGGTCCAGGTTCCCACCGCTCAACACCACTGCCACGTTCTGCCCCTGCACCGGAACGGCCCCGGAAAGGACGGCTCCCAGGGTGGCAGCCCCGGAAGGCTCGACCACCAGCTTTCGCCGGTGAAAGAGAAGGGAGGTGGCTTCCATGATGGCCTCGTCCTCCACCTGTACCACGTCATCGAAAAGGGCACGGGCGTGGCGGAAGGTGTGGTCTCCGGCCCGATTGGTCCTGAGGCCGTCGGCCAGGGTGTCCGCCACGTCCAGAGTCACCGGCTCCCCGGCGGCCAGAGCCGCCCCCATGCTGGCCGCTCCCAGGGGCTCCACCCCTACGAATCGGACCCCGGGCAGAAGGGCTTTCAGCGCCACAGCGATTCCGGACGAGAGGCCGCCTCCCCCGATGGGCGCCAGAACCGTATCCACCCGGGGCCAGTCCTGGGCGATCTCCAGACCCACCGTTCCCTGGCCGGCGATGATCCATGGATGGTCGAAGGGGGGGACCATGGTGAAGCCATCCTTCGCCGCAATGGCCTCCGCTCTGGCCTGCCGCTCCAGGGACAACGTGCCCTCGAAGTGCACCTCGGCGCCGAGCTCCCTGGCACCCTCCACCTTTACCCCGGTGGCTGTGGTGGGCATGACCACCACGGCCCGGACCCCCTTCAGACGAGCGGCCAGAGCCATTGCCTGGGCATGGTTTCCGGAGGAATAGGTGATGACGCCACGCTCCAGCTCTTCCCGGCTGAGGTGGTCCAGGAAATTGAAGGCTCCCCGGACCTTGAAGGACCCGGATCGCTGGAGGGACTCGCACTTCAATCGGATCTCCCCCCCCAGCTCCCGGGAAAGCTCCGGAAAGGGCAGGAGGGGAGTCCGAAGGACAACCCCCCGGATCCGTTCGGCGGCGGCCTCCACCTCCGAGAAAGCCACCAGGTCACCGGACGAGAGTGCCACCAGATCACCGAACTTCCCAGATGATTCCATCATCACACCTCCTCCGGGTCCAGCTTCGCCGCTTCATCGGCCATTCTCCCCAACTCCTCCACCGGGTGCCCCACAGCCCCCTCGGCCTCGTGGGGCAGACCGATTTGGTCCAGATCCTCTTCCTCTCCATTCTCCCCGACGACCCGGGCCACATCCACCACCCGATCCCCGTCGTCCAGGTTCACCAGCCTCACTCCCTGCGTGGCCCTTCCGATGGTGCGGATCTCCGCCACCCGTTGCCGGTTCACGACTCCGTTCCGGGTTATGAGCATCAGCTCGTCCTCGTCGATGACGGACTTGACGGCCACCACCTTCCCCGTCTTTTTCGAGGTCTTGACGTTGATGACCCCCTTCCCGCCCCGCTGCTGGAACCGGTAGGCGTCCACCAGCGTACGCTTCCCCATCCCCCCTTCCGTCACCACCAGAAGGGTGGAATCGGGCCGGGCCAGGACCACCATCCCCACCACCACGTCCCCCTTGCCCAGATTGATCCCCCTCACCCCGGAGGTCGCCCGACCTATGGGCCTGGCATCCTCCTCGCTGAATCGGATGGCCATGCCGTCCCGGGTGCCCAGGATGACCTCGTCCTTACCGGAGGTCACCTTCACGGCGATGAGCTCGTCCCCCTCCCTGATGTTGATGGCGTTGAGTCCCACCGTCCGGATATTTCCGTAGGCCGAGAGGGCCGTCTTCTTGACCAGACCCTTCCGGGTGGCGAAGAGGAGAAAGCGGTCCTCGCTGAACTCCCGGACCGGCACCACCGCGGCCACCTCGTCTCCGGCAAACATGTTCACCAGATTCACGATGGGCTTGCCCCTGGAATGTCTCGCTCCCACGGGGATCTCCCAGACCTTCAACCAGTAGCATTGGCCGGACCGGGTGAAGATCATGATGTAGTCGTGAGTGGAAGCCACGAAGAGGTGCTCCACCCAATCCTCCTCCTTTGTCCCCATTCCCCGCAGTCCGCGGCCGCCCCGCCGTTGGGCCCGGTAGGCGTCCACCTGGATCCGCTTCACGTAGCCCTGCCGGGAGACGGTGATGACCATGTCCTCCTCGGCGATGAGGTCTTCTTCGTTGAGGATGGCGTGCTCCGAGAGGATAGCCGTTCGACGGTCGTCCCCGTACTTGTCCGCCAGATACTCCAGCTCCTCGACGATGATCTCCATCCGCCGGTTCCGGCTTCCCAGGATCTCTTCCAGCTCTCCGATCCTGCCCCGGATCTCCGCCAACTCCTGCTCCAGCTTCTCCAGCTCCAACCCTGTGAGGCGGGCCAGGCGCATGTTCAGGATGGCCTCGGCCTGCTTCTCCGAAAGGTCGAACTCGGCCCGGAGCCGAATGGAAGCCGTCTCCGTGTCCTCGGAGCCCCGGATGATCTTGATGACCTCGTCGATGTTGTCGACGGCGATCTTGAGACCTTCCAGGATGTGCTCCCGGTCCCTGGCCTTGCGGAGGTCGAACTCGCTGCGCCGGACCACCACCTCGTGCCGGTGGTCGATGAAGTGCAGCAGCATCTCCCGGAGACCCATGACCCTGGGGACTCCGTCCACGAGGGCCAGGAGGATGGTCCCGAAGGTGGTCTGCATCTGGGTGTGCTTGTAGAGCCGGTTCAGGACGACCCTGGGAATGGCGTCCCTCTTCAGCTCGATGACGATGCGGGTGCCGTCCCGATCCGACTCATCCCGGAGATCCCGGATCTCGGTAACCTTCTTGTCCCGGACCAGATGAGCGATCTGCTCGATGAGACGTGACTTGTTCACCATGAAGGGGATCTCGTTGACCACGATCCGCTCCCCTCCGGCCGGCAGCTCCTCCACCTCCGCCCGGGCCCGGACGATGACCCGTCCCCGACCGGTGCGGTAGGCGTCCCGAACCCCCTCCATACCGCAGATGTAGCCACCGGTGGGGAAATCCGGGGCCAGAATGTGGCCTTCCAGCTCTTCCTGGGACAGTTCCGGGTCCCGGATCATGGCGATTGCGCCGGCCACCACCTCACGGAGGTTGTGGGGCGGGATGTTGGTGGCCATTCCCACGGCGATCCCGGAGCTCCCGTTCACGAGGAGATTCGGGAGCTTGCCGGGGAGGACCGTGGGTTCCATGATCCGCCCGTCGAAATTGGGGGAGAACTCCACCGTCTCCTTGTCGATGTCCTCCAGAAGCTCCGTGGCCAGAGCCTGGAGCCTGGCCTCCGTATAGCGGTAGGCTGCGGCACGATCCCCGTCCACGGAACCGAAGTTGCCCTGTCCGTCCACCAGAGGGTACCGGAGAGAGAAGGTCTGGACCATCCGGACCATGGAGTCGTATACGGCCATATCTCCATGGGGATGGAACTTGCCCAGCACCTCACCCACCACCGTAGCGCTTTTCTTGTAGCCCCGACCCGGCGAAAGCCCCAACTCCTGCATGGCGTAGAGGATCCTGCGATGAACCGGTTTCAGGCCGTCGCGTACGTCGGGCAGGGCCCTCTGGACGATGACGCTCATGGAGTAGTCGATGAACGACTCCCGCATCTCGTCTTCCAGGAGACGGGTCAGAACCTTCTGCCCGTGCTCCTCTCCTTCACCGCCTTCCGGGGTCCCGTTTTCCAGATTCTCCATTGGTGTTCCTGATCAGATTTGCGTGAGGCCCGCCATCCGGCGGTCCATGGCCAACGCTTCCTGGCCTGCCATCCTCCTTCCGTGCTCCGGCGAACACGGAGCACCGAGACTTCCGTCGATCCTTGGCACCGGAGGGATTCCCGCCCTTCCATGGCCCCCCGATCCCATCGAGACGGTCCCGAAAAACGCCGGAACTCCTGCCCCGATCAACATGCGACCCGCCGCCGCCATCAAGGGGCTGCGGCCGCGATCCTGGCCATGGGGGAATCCCACACAGGGAGGATTTTGGAGAGGGCGATCGAGGGGCACGAAGGTTACTCAGCCTGTCTCCTCACGGGACCGGATTCCTGCCCCGGGAATCCGAGGCTCATCATCGCTGTGAAGTCGTTGTAAAATAACGAGAAACGCCGGTTTCGGGCAAGGTCCGGGGGAGGGTCGGCCCCATGGGTTCCGGAGGGGGGTGACGGCTACCTCGAGGGGACCTACGCCACGGCCAGAAAGTCCCTCAATTCCCTCTTTCCCATTTCAGTCAGCGTCCGTCGAATCTCCTGGCGGGCGCCAGGTTGCGCCACCGCCGCCAGATGGAGCTCGTCCTCCAGCTTCCCGGCCTTCCACGGCGGCAGGACCAGCGCCCCGTGGATCTCCTGTCCCATCCGGTTGGGAGACAGGTCCACAAAGGCCCGAAGGGTGCCGCCCTGGGCCAGTAACTCCCGTGCGAAGGCTTTTCCCACGGGGCCGGCACCCCAGATCACCACACTCCGCCCATGGCCCAGATGGGTCCGGAGCAGATGGTGTACCTTGCACCGCCGAAAGGCCTCTTCCGAGTAATCCGAATGGGTGCGGGAGAGCCGGCGGGACCCTTCCCGCCATTTCAGGAGGGGTTCGGGCACCTTTCCGAAGCGCCCGCCCCCCTCCCAGATCCGGAGAATCAGATCATAGTCCTCCGGCCAGCCCCGGGCCCGGTATCCACCCACCAGATCCAGGACGTCGGCTCGAAGGAGGAGGGTGGGGTGGGGGAGGGGACACTCCACGAAGAGATCCCGGACCATCTCCCGGTGAGAGACCAATCCGTTGATCCATGCTTCGTACCTTCGCGCACCGTCTCTCACCTTCTTCCGGGGAAAATAGCGGACCCTCGTGCCCACCGCCGCCAACCCCGGGTCCGCCGCCACCAGATCCATCTGGGCCTGAAATCGCCGGGGAAGGGCCACGTCGTCGGCATCCATCCGGGCCAGATACCGACCCCGGGCCAGAGATCGGCCCCGCTCCAGTGCAGCCACGATCCCGCTGGGCTCCTGTCGGAGGAGTCTGATGCGGGGATCCTTCCGTGCGGCGTCCAGGAGAATCTCACGGCTGCCGTCGATGGACCCGTCATCCACCGCCAGGACCTCGAAGGAGGAAAACGTCTGCGCCGAAAGAGAGTCCAGGGCCTCCTGGAGCACGCTTTCCTCGTTTCGAACCGGAAGGAGGACCGAAAGGGGCGGAGAGGCAGGCACTGCTCAATCCTCCGGGGGAAGGAGAGGAGCCAGAAAATGCCCGGTGACGCTCTCAGGCACGTGGACAAGATCTTCGGGCCGGCCCATGGCCACCACCTCACCCCCCCTTGCTCCGGCACCCGGCCCCAGGTCGATGACCCAGTCCGCCGTCTTGACGAGATCCAGGTTGTGCTCGATGACCACCACCGTATGGCCCGCCCCCAGCAAACGGTTCAGCACGGAGAGCAGCTTTCGGATGTCCTCCCCGGATAGGCCCGTAGTGGGCTCGTCCAGGATGTAGACCTTCCGCCCCTTCTTTCCGGCTCCGGAGGAAAGCTCCCTGGCAATCTTCATTCGCTGGGCCTCTCCTCCTGAAAGCGTGGGAGCCGGTTGGCCCAATCGGAGGTATCCCAGCCCCACCTGCTGGAGGTGCCAGAGAATCTGACCCAGGCGGTCTTCCTTGATGAAGAACCGGATGGCCTCGTCCACGGTGAGGTCCAGGATCTGGGCCACGTTTCGGCCCTTGTAGGTCACCTCCAGGAGCTCCGGCTTGTACCGGGTGCCCCCGCAGACATCACAGGGAACGAAGACATCAGCCATGAAGACCATCTCCACCTCCACCCGCCCGGCCCCCTTGCAGGCCTCACATCGCCCCCCCTCCACGTTGAAGGAGAAGGAGCCGGGCCCGTATCCCCGGCGCCGGGCCATGGGCTGGCTGGAAAATATCCGCCGGACCTCGTCCCATGCCTTGATGTAGGTCACGGGATTGGATCGAGGCGTCCGGCCGATGGGGGACTGGTCCACCAGCACCACCTCATCCACCTGGGCCAGCCCCTCCAGAGCATCGTACTCTCCGACGGACTCCCCCAGATGCTCCTTGGCCGAGCTCTCTCCCCCTCCCAGCTCCCTCTCCATACCCCGGTAGAGGATGTCGTGGACCAGGGTGGACTTTCCGGAGCCGCTGACCCCCGTCACCACGGTCAAGGCTCCAAGGGGCACTTCCACGTCCACGTTCCTGAGATTGTGGAGGCGGGCTCCCCGCAGGCTCAGCCGCCCTCCGTCCACACGCCTCCGCTTGCCGGGCACCCGGATCTCGGTCTTCCCCGAGACGTACCGCCCCGTCACCGTATCCGCCTCCTTCAGCTCCCCCGGGGTCCCCTGGAAGACCAGATCCCCCCCCTTCTCCCCGGAGCCGGGGCCCAACTCCACCACATGGTCGGCGGCGTTGATGGCCTGGGAGTCGTGCTCCACGATGATGACGGTGTTGCCGGCATCCCGAAGGCGTTCCAGGAGAGAGAGGAGGGCCCGGGTGTCCCGGGGGTGCAGGCCGATGGTGGGCTCGTCCAGAACGTAGAGGGCGTCCACGAGGCTCGATCCCAGGGAGTTGGCCAGGTTGATGCGCTGAGCCTCCCCGCCCGAAAGCGTCCGGGTCTGGCGATCCAGCGTCAGGTAGCCCAGGCCGACCTCCACCAGAAAGCTCAGGCGGCCCTTCAGCTCCCGGAGGATATTCTCCGCGATGCGGGCCTCCATTTCCGAGAGGGCCAGGGCTTCCACCCAGTCCTGGAGCTCGTCCAGGGGGAGGGCTGAAACGTATGCGATGGTTTCCCCGCCCACCCTCACCCTCAGTGCCTCCTTCCGGATCCGGGCCCCGCCACAGGCCCTGCAGGTCCGGGGGCTCTGATATTGCCGGAGAAATACCCGTATGTAGCGCTTGTAACGCTTCTTCTCCTTGGACCTGAGAAACGGGATCACCCCCCTGAAGCCATCTCCCCCGTGGAGCACCGTCTCCTGAAAGGCTTGGGGGAGGTCCTCCCAGGGGGCGTAGAGGGAGAGCTTCTTCTCCTGCGTGAAGGCCCTGAGGCGGTCCTGCTCACGGAAGTAGCGGGGCTTGGTCCAGGGGTCCACAGCCCCTTCCTGCACCGAGCGCTTGGGATTGGGGACGATGAGCTCTTCATCGTATTCCAGCGTGGCCCCGAATCCGGTGCAGACGGGGCAGGTTCCATAGGGATTGTTGAAGGAGAAGAGCTGGGGCGAGGGCTCGGGGAACTCCAGCTCCGGGTGTTCGGGGCATCGGAAGTGCTCCGTGAAGGCCAGCCGCCTGGAGAGATCCGCCGTGACCACCACCGCCTCCCCCTCTCCTTCCGCGAAGCAGGTCCCCAGGGAGTCAGCCAGGCGATCCCTGCTTCCGGGATCCACCTTCAGCCGGTCCACCACAACCAGGAGCTCCCCGGCCCCGGTGAGGTCGGGGGCTTCCAACCCGGCTGCCTCCGGATCCTCCCCGGAACCGCGTCTTCCCGGCCCCGTCCCTGGCCTTCCGCTGCGTTCCGGATCGTTCATCCCCCCAAGATCCACCATCTCTCCGTCCAGGAGGACCCGGACGAACCCCATGGCCCGGAGGTTCTCCACCACAAGCCTGTGGGTGACCCGGTCGCTCAGCTTCAGGGGAAAGGTGACCTGGATCCGGGTACCCTCCTGGAGGCTCAGGACCCTGTCGGTGGCTTCCGAGACCGTGTCCGGCCGGACCTCCCGGCCGCACTCGGGACAGAAGGTTCGTCCTACCCTTGCCCAGAGGAGGCGAAGGTAGTCGAAGACCTCCGTGGCCGTTCCCACGGTGGACCGGCTGGACTTGGTGGGGTTCTTCTGCTCGATGGCCACGGCGGGAGAGATGCCCTCGATGAGGTCCACCCGAGGCTTCTCCATCCGATCCAGGAACTGCTTCGCATAGGTGGAGAGGGACTCGACGTAGCGCCGCTGGCCCTCGGCAAAGAGGGTGTCCAGGGCCAGAGAAGACTTCCCGGACCCGGAGGGCCCCGTCACGACGGTCAGGACCCGGCGGGGAATGTCCAGGTCCAGGTCTTTCAGGTTATGCTGCCGGGCGCCCCGGATGCGGATCCACTGGTCCATCCAACCATCTTAAGTTGAGGGTATCTCCATGACGACAGGCTCCGGAGGTACAGATGTCAGGAGTACCCGGCGAAGGGCGGCGGGTTCGGGTTGACCCCATTCTCCACTTCCCCTAGCTTCTCGGCATGCGAAATCTGGCGACGGTCCGGCATCATCACCATCATCATGCGACCCTGACGGGGCGCGTGGCGGAGGTGGTCTGCACCTGACCGGAAGCTGAAGCAGACCCACGTTGCCACTGCGGCCCGTCCACGACGGGCCGCGTTTTTTTTTCACTCCCCGGGAAGTGCCCGGGGACACGCGGAGGCAAGCAGTGCTGAGAATCGCACTTCCGAACAAGGGGCGCCTGGCCGATCAGGCCCTGACCCTTTTCGAGAAGGCCGGCCTGAAGGCCGAGTCCCGGGCGGACCGGGCCCTCGTGGCGAACCTGGGCTCCCAGTTCCAGGCCATCTTCGTCCGGGCCCAGGACATTCCCGAGTTCGTGGCCGACGGGGCGGCGGAGCTGGGCGTGACGGGGGCCGACCTGGTCGCGGAGGCGGGACAGAGCGTCCGGGAGCTCCTGGACCTGGAGTTCGGCAAGTGCCGCCTGGCCGTGGCGGTCCGGGAAGACAGTCCCCTTCGTGAGCCGGGTGACCTGGACGCCGATACCAGGGTGGCCACCTCCTTTCCCCGGATCACGGAGGACTTCTTCCGGAAGTTGGGGCGGAGGGTGCGGGTGGCCTCCATGAGCGGCTCCGCCGAGATCGCCCCGCATCTGGGAGTAGCCGACGTCATCGTGGACCTGGTCTCCACCGGCTCCACCCTCCGGGTGAACGGCCTCCGGGAGATCGGAACCATCATGGACTCGACGGCCCGCCTGGTCGCCAACCCGCAGGCCGCCGATGACGGGACGAAAGGCCCGGTCATCGCGGAGCTGGTCACGGCCCTGGAATCGGTGACCCGGGCACGATCCAAGCGATACCTCATGGCCAACGTGCCCCGGGACCGCCTGGACCAGGTAAAAGAGATCATCCCCGGGCTCTCCGGCCCCACAATCGTCGAGATCCAGAACGGCGAGGGAAAGTGGGTGGCGGCCCATGCCGTTGTGGACGCCGACCAGATCTACCGGAGCATCAGCCGCCTGAAGGCACTGGGGGCCGAGGGGATTCTGGTTACGCCCATCGAACGGCTCATGCCCTGAGGAGACGATCATGCGCATCGCAATCGACAAGCCTCTGGCCCGGCTCACTCCTGAGGAACGAAGGGGGCTGCTGGACCGGCGTCCCTCCGACGAGCCGGAGCTCCAGGACCGGGTCCGGAAGATCATCGCCAGAGTGCGGGCCGGGGGAGACGCGGCTCTGCTGGAAATGGCCCGGGAGTTCGACGGCGTCTCCCTGGTAGCCCTGGAGGTGCCCCGGGAGGCCTGGGACGAGGCCCTGGCCCGCCTGGATCCCCTGCTTCGGGCGAATCTGGAGGAAGCGGCCCGGAACATCCGGATCTTCCACGAAGCCCAGATCCCGGGAGAGGTGGAAGTCACGGTCCGCCCAGGGGTCAGGCTGGGCCGTCGCGCCGTTCCCCTGGAGCGGGTCGGCGTCTACGCCCCCGGCGGCCGGGCCGCCTATCCGTCCAGCGTTCTCATGGGAGTGGTGCCGGCCAGGGCCGCAGGGGTCCCGGAAATCCTGGTCTGCTCCCCGCCGGGGCCTTCCGGCCTGCCTCCCGACCAGGTCCTGGCAGCCTGTGCCATGGGCGGTGCCACGCGGCTATTCACAATCGGCGGCGCCGGCGCCATGGCCGCCCTGGCCTACGGCACCGAGTCGGTTCCCCGGGTCGATGCCATCGTGGGGCCCGGAAACCGCTGGGTCACCGAAGGAAAGCGCCAGGTGGCCGGGGAAGTCATCATCGACTCTCCCGCCGGGCCCTCGGAGGTTCTGGTGGTGGCCGACGAGGGAGCCGATGCCCGCCTCTGCGCCCTGGAGCTCATCTGCCAGGCCGAGCACGACCCCGATGCCGCAGTGGCCCTGGTCACCACTTCCCGGGCACTCATGGGCGCCGTCAGGAATTCCCTGGAAGCGGAGACCGCCCGGACCCCTCGCCGGGAAATCGTGGAATCCGCCCTGGCGGCCCGGGGAGCCCTCCTCCTGGCCGGGGACAGGGACGAAGCCCTGGTCTTCGCCAGGGAGTATGCCGCGGAGCACCTTGCCCTGTTCACAGACCGCCCCCGGGAAGACCTGGACCGGGTATCCACCGCCGGCACCGTCTTTCTGGGAGAGTCGGCGGCCGTGGCCTACGGTGACTATCTCACCGGAGCCAATCACGTGCTTCCCACCGGGGGGCTGGCCCGCTCCTTCTCCAGCCTCTCCACCCTCCATTTTCTCCGGATGTTCACCTGGCAGGAGATCTCGCCGGAGGCGGCATCCGAAATGGCCGACGCCGTGGAACGGATGGCCGAGGCCGAGGGGCTTCCGGGCCACGCCGAAGCGGTGAGGGCCAGGAGGCTGACCTCATGAGCGAATCACCCGTTTCCGGAAGAGCGCCCGCCGCCCCGGAAGGCCCGGTCCGTCCCGGCCGGGCCCCCTCCCCCCCCGGGACAGGTCCCTCCTCGAGACAGGAGCGCCCCTTTCCCAGGCCGGACTATCGGTCCCTTACCCCTTACGACCCCGGGCGAATTCCTGTGGAGGTGGACCTCAGCGACAACACCAACCTCTGGGGCCCCAGCCCGGCAGCTCTTTCGGTGATCCGGAACGCCCCGCAAGAGGCCCTGGCCCGATATCCTTCCGTCTACGCCGGGCCCCTGAAGGAGGCCGTGGCCCAGCGGTTCGGAGTACCCGTGGAGAACGTCACCACCGGATGCGGGTCCGACGACATCCTGGACTCGGCGTTCCGGGCCGCCCTCTTTCCGCCGGGCTTCATGACCTATCCGGGCCCCTCCTTTTCCATGGTGGAGACCTTCGCCGCCATGAACGGGCTTACGCCCCGCATGCTGGATTGGGCCGGGGCCGAAAGGGACCCGGGGCTCCTCCTCCAGGGCGGTCCGGCTCTCATCTACCTCTGTCGGCCCAACAATCCCACCGGCGCCACCCTCGTCAGGGAATGGGTGGAAGCCCTCCTGGGCGCCGCAGGCCCCGAGGGTCCCCTGGTGGTCCTGGACGAGGCCTACGCCGACTTCGCCGAAGACGACTTCCTGTTGGAAGCCCTGGCCTATCCCCGCCTGCTCGTCCTGCGGACCCTTTCCAAGCTCTACGGGCTGGCCGGCCTGCGGGTGGGTTTCGGAATCGGCTCCGAAGGGCTGATTCGGGAAGTGGAGAAGTCCCGCGGCCCCTACAAGGTCACCCACCTCTCCCAGGATGCCGCCGTGGCGGCCCTGAAGGACTCCTCGGGCTGGCCGGAGGAAATCGTCCGGAAGACGGTGGAGAATCGAGAACGCCTGAGCCGGGAGCTGGGCGTCAGGGGGCTGACGCCCCTTCCCTCCCAGGGGAATTTTCTCCTGGTTCCGGTGGAACCTGCCGACGCTCTCCGGGTCAACCATGGCCTGCGTCGAAACGGCGTGGCGGTGCGGCCCTTTCCCGGGCTTCCCGAAACGGGGGACGCCCTCCGGGTGAGCATCGGTCCGTGGAATCTCATGGAACGGTTCCTTGAAGCCATGGACGCAGCCATATCCCACGGAATCCTGAAGGAGACACGGGCATGAACGTCGCCCTTTTCGATTACGGCGCCGGGAATCTCCACTCCCTGAAAAAGGCCCTGGAGACCGGAGGAGCCCGTGTGACGGTGACCCCGTCCTGGGACGAAGCCCTGGGCGGGGACGCCCTGGTACTCCCGGGAGTGGGGTCTTTCGGAGCTGCGGTGGCCGCCCTGGACGGGAGCCAGGACCGGGTCAGAGAAGCCCTGGAGGAAGGCCTCCCCACTCTGGGAATCTGCCTGGGAATGCAGCTCCTCTTCGACGATTCCGACGAGGGAGGAGGGCGAGGCATCGGCCTCATTCCGGGCAGGGTCAGGGTCCTGAAGAGCCGAACCGTCCCCCAGATGGGCTGGAACGAGGTGGACGCCGCCGAAGACGGGCTCTTCTCCGGCGTGGACGACCTGGTGGCCTATTTCGCCAACTCCTATGTGTGCGAGCCCCGGGATCCGGGCACCGTCATCGCCACCACCCGGTACCAGGGCGACCATTTCGCCTCGGCTGTCCGACGGAGCCGAAGCTGGGGCGTCCAGTTCCATCCGGAGAAGAGCTCCCGGCCGGGCCTGCGCGTCATCAGGAACTTTTTGGAGATGACCCGAAGCCGGGGAGGCCGGCCGTGATCGCCGCTCCTGCAGTGGACCTGAGGGAAGGACGCTGCGTTCAACTGGTGGGAGGCCGCCCCGAGGAGGAGCGGGTGTCCCTTCCGGATCCCCTCGCCCAGGCTCGGGAATGGGAAGAGACGGGATTCGGGACCCTCCACGTGGTGGACCTGGACGCGGCTCTCTCCCTGGGGGACAATCGGGGTATCATCCGGGAGATCGTGAAGACCACCGGGGCCACGGTTCAGGCCGGGGGCGGGGTCAGGGAGGATTCGGCCGTGGAAGGGCTTCTGGCCTCCGGCGTTTCCCGGGTCATCGTCGGCACCCGGGCGATCCAGGACCGTAAGTGGCTGGAAGCGGCGGCGAACCGGTACTCCGGGAGGATCATGGTCGCCGCCGACATCCGGGACGGCGACGTACTGTTGAAGGGGTGGACCGAATCCACCGACCTTCCGGTGCTGGAGGTCCTGCAGGAGCTGGAGACCTTTCCCCTGGCCGGAATTCTCTGCACCGACGTGGGGCGGGAAGGCCGCATGGGAGGCACCGATCTTTCCATGGCGGAAGCCGTGGTTCAGGGAACCCGACATCCCGTCTGGATTTCAGGCGGAATCACCACCATGGACGAGCTCAGGGCCCTGGACAAGGCCGGGGCAGCGGGAGCCGTTCTGGGCATGGCCATCTATACGGGGGTGCTTCTCCCGGAAGAGGTGGCGGAGGAGTTCGGAAGATGACCCGACTGAAGAGATCCACCAGAGAGACCACCGTCAGCCTGGCGGTGGACCGGAGGGGCGGGGACATCTCCGTCCGGACCGATGACGGGTTCCTGACCCACATGCTGGAGACTTTGGCGAGGTACGCCGGCCTGGGCCTCACCCTGGACGCCACCGGCGACCTGAAGCACCACCTGGTGGAGGACGTGGCCATCGCCCTGGGACTCGCCCTCAGGGAAGATGCCCCGGACACGGCGGCCCGGTACGGATGGTCCGTCATCCCCATGGATGAGGCACTGGTCCAGGCGGCGGTGGACCTGGGGGGCCGACCCTACTTCGTGGGGCCCCTTCCCTCCCGCCTCTACCAGCACTTCCTCCAGAGCCTCTCGGTGAACCTGGAAGCCACCGTCCACATCCGGGTTCTCCGTGGAAAGGACAGGCATCACATGGTGGAGGCGGCGGTGAAGGCCTTCGGCATGGCCCTGAGACAGGCTCTCGCCGAAGGGGAAGCGGTGTTCTCCACAAAGGGGTCGGTTTCGTTGGAGTGGGGAGAGTGAAGGGCGTGGGTCCGGACTCGGACGTGGAAAGGGGGGACCGATGCTGAAATCCCGAATCATCGTCTGCCTGGACGTGGACCACGGCCGGGTGGTGAAGGGCACCAACTTCAGGGGCCTCAGGGACGTGGGAGATCCGGTGGAGCTTGCTCGGCGCTACGAGGAGGAAGGAGCCGACGAGATCGTCTTCCTGGACATCTCCGCCTCCGCCGAAGGGCGAGGAACCCTCCTGGACACGGTTCGGCGGACAGCGGAGGTCCTTTTCATCCCCCTGACCGTTGGAGGTGGGGTCCGGACGGTGGAGGACATGGGGGATCTCCTCCGGGCCGGTGCCGACAAGATCAGTGTCAACTCCAGCGCGGTGAAAGACCCTGGACTCATCACCCGGGGGGCGGACCGCTTCGGAAGCCAGTGCGTGGTGGGAAGCGTGGACGCCAAGCGAGAAGGGGACTCCTGGCGGGCCTACATCCACGGCGGCAGGACACCCACCGAGCTGGATGGGGTGGAATGGGCCGTGGAAATGGCCCGTCTGGGCGCCGGGGAGATTCTCCTGACCAGCATGGACCGGGACGGGGTGAGGACGGGGTACGACCTGGAGCTCACACGCGGCGTTTCCGATGCCGTCCGGGTACCCGTCGTGGCCTCCGGCGGTGCCGGCGGCTGGACGCACCTCCGGGATGCCTTCCTGGAAGGGGGAGCCTCGGCAGCCCTCCTCGCCGGGATCCTGCACGACGGCCTCACCACGGTGGGCGAGATCAAGCATGAGCTCAGGAACCATGGAGTGGAGATCCGATGAGCCGCAAAGAGAGACTGACGGACCGATCCGTCAGGGCCCCGGAGGACCTGGACGGGCTGGCCTTCTGGGAAAACGGCCTCCTGCCCGTGGTGGCCCAGAGCGTGGACACGGGGGAAGTCCTCATGGTGGCGTTCGCCAACCGCGAGGCCCTGGAGAAGACCCTGGCCACAGGCCAGATGCACTACTGGTCCCGGTCCAGAAGAGAGATCTGGCACAAGGGGGCCACCTCCGGGAACTTCCAGGACCTGGTCTCTCTCCACGGCGACTGCGACAGCGATACCCTCCTGGCCCGGGTCCGGACCCGCGGCCCCGCCTGCCACACCGGGGAGTATACCTGCTTCGGTAGCCTGCAGGAGGAGTCCAGCGTCGGGGCCGGCGAAACCAACGCATCGGGCCACCGGCCCGGAGGGGGCGGCTCGCCCGGCGCGGCCCGAATGATCCGCCCCGACCATACCCTGCCGGAACTCTGGAATACCCTCCTGGAGCGAAGGGAGCGCCGCCCCCCGGGAAGCTACACCGTCCAACTCCTGGACGACGAGAACCTCCGCCTGAAGAAGCTGGGAGAAGAGACGGCAGAGCTGCTTCTGGCCCTGGCCAGGGGAGAGAATGCCCGAGCCGCCCAGGAAGGGGGCGACCTGGTCTACCATCTCCTGACAGCCCTCCTGGGAGCCGGCGTTACCTTTCAGGATCTGCTGACCGAGTTGGAAAAACGAAAGGGATGACCTTGCCCGCCCCAGGAGAGTCCCCATGAGCCGGACCCCGACCGGAACCTTCCACGAAGAGGAAGCCCTGGGGAAGGCCTACGACGCCCGACTCATGAGGCGGCTCATCCGGTACTTGAAACCCCACTGGTGGCTGGTGGGCCTGGCAGTCATGATTCTGGCGGCCGCCTCGGGGCTGGAGATCGTGGGCCCCTGGCTCACCAAGATCGCCCTGGACGACGCCATTCCCGAGAACGACGGCCGCCTCCTGGCCATCCTGGCCATGGCGTACCTGGGGGCCATGCTCCTGACCTTCCTTCTCCGGTACGCCCAGCGGATCCTCACCACCTGGCTGGGCCAACGGATCATGTACGACCTCCGGAGAGAGGTCTTCCGGAAGTTCCAGCACCTTGACCTCCGCTATTACGACAAGAACCCGGTTGGGCGGCTCATCACCCGGATCACCAGTGACGTGGAGACCCTGAACGAGCTCTTCAGCTCGGGAATCGTCACCGTCTTCGGTGACATCTTCACCCTGGCATTCATCGTGGCGGCCATGCTACGCATGGACTGGAAGCTGGCACTGGTGGCCTTCAGCGTCCTCCCGTTGGTCGCCTGGGCGGCTTTTCTCTTCCGTGCCCGGATCCGGGAGGCCTACCGGGACATTCGCGTTCGCCTGGCCCGCATCAACGCCTTTCTCCACGAGCGGTTCACCGGAGTGGGGGTGGTCCAACTCTTCGGCCGGGAGGAGCGGGACGCCAGGCGCCACGCCGAGATCAACCAGGACTATCTGGAGGCCCATCTCCGATCCATCACCTACTACGCTCTTTTCTTTCCCGTCATCGAGCTCTTCACCGCCGTCGCCCTGGCCCTGATCCTCTGGAGCGGCGGCGCTTCCATTCTGGAGGGCACGGTGACGGTCGGGGTGGTGGCAGCCTTCCTCCAGTACGCCCGTCGGTTCTTCCGGCCCATCCAGGATCTCTCGGAAAAGTACAACCTCCTTCAGGGGGCCATGGCCTCCTCGGAGCGGATCTTCAAGCTCCTGGACACGGAGATCGACATCATGGATCCGCCGGAGCCCCGATCTCTTCCCACGCCCACCCGGGGCGAGATCGAGTTCCGGGACGTCTGGTTCGCATACCAGGACGCCGAGTCCGGAAAGCCCGACTGGGTCCTCAAGGGAATCAGCTTCAGGGTGGAGCCCGGCCAGAAAGTGGCCATCGTAGGCCACACCGGTGCCGGCAAGACCACCCTCATCAACCTCCTCATGCGGTTCTATGATCCCCAGAAGGGGGAGATCCTTCTGGACGGTGTCCCCATCAGGGAGGTCAGGGTGGCGGAGCTCCGGGAACGGGTGGGGCTGGTCCTCCAGGACGTATTCCTCTTCAGCCAGGATGTGGCGTACAACATCCGGCTCGGATCGACAGAGATGGGAGACCTGCAGGTCAGGGAAGCTGCCGGGCGGGTGGGTGCCGACCGTCTGATCCGGCGCCTGCCCAGAAAGTACGATCAACCTCTGGGAGAGCGGGGATCGAGCCTCTCCGTGGGGGAACGGCAGCTCCTCTCCTTTGCCCGGGCCCTGGCATTCGATTCAGCCATTCTCATCCTGGACGAAGCCACCAGCTCCGTGGACTCGGAGGTCGAAGCCCAGATCGAGGAAGCCACCAGGGAGATCATGAAGGATCGGACTTCCCTGGTCATCGCCCACCGTCTTTCCACCGTGCAGGGGGCGGACCGGATCCTGGTCTTCCACCACGGGGAGATCCGGGAGATGGGCACCCACCAGGAGCTCCTGGACAAGGGCGGTCTCTACGCCAGGCTGCACGAGCTCCAGTTCGCCGGCATGGGGGCGGCCGGGTAGCTCCACCCCGGATCCCCGGACGCCGGACGGGATTCCCCACCCGGCCCTACCGCCGATGTACCACCTTTCCGGTGTCGGGGATGGGGACCGCAGGAAGGGCCCTGGAACCGGAAAGGGGCCGGAGCTCCGGCAGCGCCGGCTCGTCCGGGACCGCTCCCCCATCCGGCGCCGTCTCGGGGGTCTCCTCTCCCAGGATCTCGAACCGTCTGGAGAGGGCCACCACCTCTCCACCCACCCTCATGACGGGCTCCAGCCAGGAAGGCAGGCCCCGGGCGGGGATCAGGGCCGACTCCGTGTACCGGCTCCCGGGATTCCAGAGAATCCACTCCTGGATGCCGGCGTCGTAGGTGGCCTGGATCTGGGCTCTGACCTCCGGAGCCCCATAGGGTGGATCCCCCAGGGAAAAGTCCTGGAGCCAGGGGCGTGTCGTGCCCGCGCCCTCCACCTGGCCGGATCGGCCGATAGCGTCCCGGAGTGCCCGCCGGACGATCTCGTAGGGATAGGCATTCGGCTCCTTGAACCCGAAGCTCCCGGTCCAGTAGTGGGAGGGATACACCATGGGCAGAGCCACGTCCACCTGATCAATGAAGGACTCCCAGAGCTGCCCGATCCCGACATCCCGCCGGTAGGAGGTGGTCACGCCGAAAACGTCGGCAGTGACCCGGGCTCCGGACATCCCCAGAACCTCCCTGGAGAAGCCCAGAAAGCCCCGAACGGCCTGGATCCTGGTACGGCCCTGCCTCTCGGGATAGACGGCCCTGGAGAGGTACGCCTCCGGGGCGTCCGGAAACCGGACATAGTCCCACTGGACCTCAGGGAACCCGGCTTCCACCACCTCCCTGGCCAGGTCCAGGTGGTACTGCCAGACCTCCGGGTGGTAGAAGTTCAGCCACATGACGTCGTTCTGATCCCTCCAGGGACCTCCTGCCGAGTCCTGGATGGCCAGATCGGGCCTGCCCCTGGCCAGGAGGGGATCCTTGGCGATCACGATGCGGGCGATGGGATAGATCCCCGCCTCCTCCATCTCCTTCAGGAGGCCGGCAAGGTCCCGGATCCTCCGTTCACCCGTGGCCCCCACCTCCCGGGCCAGCGGCACCTGGGAGTCGTGGCTCACGTAGCCCGAGGCATCCTTGATGTCGATTACAAAGGAGTTCAACTCGGTCCGGTTGGCCAGGTCCACCAGACGGGCCCTTCGGGCGGACGATCCGGCAGTCCAGGCATTCAGGTAGATTCCCCGGACGAATGGAGGATGGGGGAACCGGGCGATCCCGGCCGCAAGCCTGGAGGTCCGGACTCGGGAAGAGTCTTCGGAAGCGCCGGCCGACACCGTGTCTCCTTGCGCCGTCAAGTCCGGGTCGCCCACCACCGTCGTGGCTGTGAGAATGGTATCCTCGGGGAACGGAACCGTGTCCCCGACCGTCTCCACATCCGGATGTTCCACGGGATCCACACGGGCCCGAACCTCCTCCATGGCCCCGGGCTCCGGCGACGGAAGGGGGGCGCCCATCCCGGCCTCGTCCTCCCCCTCTCCCCCATCCCCGCATCCCGTGAGGAGGACGAAGAGGAAGAAGCCCGGGAGGAAAAGCCTCCAGACACCACCGGTGCAGAAACGATTCGGAATCGGCATGGGAAAGTCGCGGCCCTCCGCAGGGGACATGGGAATTCGATTCAATATCTAGAAAGGGAGGGATCCACCTGGGATCTCCACCCCAAGGGTCCTGCACGTATCATTGCGGGGCCTGGAAAAAATATAACTCCTTTCCACGGGGACCCAGGACCGGATTCCCCGGTACTCTGACAGGCGCAGCCCGGATCGACAGTTCGCGCCGGGCCCATTCCCGTCAGAACCGAGGAGCCGGAAAGGAGCCGCATGAACTTCCAGGTTACCATCCGATACGGCAAGAAGGTCCAGCAGTACCTCTCACTGGCCGTCGACGCACCCCACGCACCGGCGGCCCTGCGACAGGCCGCAGACCGGATCCCCCGGGAGATTGTGGATGCCGTGGATCTCGTGGAGCTCAGGGAAGCTCCGGACTTCGACAAGCGCCTGGAGGTGGAAGACCCATCGGAATGATCGCTCTTTCGCCCGGGAGAAGGAGGAGCGACCCTTTCTCGAAGAAGGCCGGGACCCCATTCGTAAGAGGGGGGTCATGAAACCGAGGCAAAAAGGAAAAGGAGAAGTCCCATGGGCCTAGCCACTCTCGCCGTTCTGGTCATCGCCGTCGGCGCCGGCCTCCGTTTCGCCGCCCCGGGTATGGGTCCCCGCGCCGGCTCCGTCCGGCTCCTCTCCTACCTCTTCATGATCTTCGGCGTGGGCCTGGCCTTCATGAACGCCGTGGTCCTGGTCGATGTGGGCGAGGTGGGCGTGAAGCACTTCCTGGGCTCTGTGGACCCGACGCCCCTGGACCAGGGCGTCCACGTGGTGAACCCACTGGCCTCCGTGGAAAAGATGTCCATTCGGGAGCAGGCCTTCCCATCCGACGGCGGGATCGAGCAGATCGACGCCCAGACCTCGGAACAGCTGAACGTCAACCTGGAGATCTCCATCCTCTACAGGATCGACCCGGCAAACGCCCCGGACCTCTACCAGCGCATCGGCTCCGAGCGCCAGATCACCAGCCGAATCGTCCTGAATGCCGTTCGCAACGGGGTCCGGGACGCGGTGGCCACCAAGTCCATCAACGAGATCTTCTCTCCGAACCGCCGGGAAATCGCAAATGACATGAAGACGGAGATCCAGGCCAAGGCCGGAGACCGCATCGATGTCCTGGACGTTTTTGTTCGGGACGTTCAGGCGCCTCCCCGGGTAAGGGAAGCCATCGAGGAGAAGCTCCAGCGGGAGCAGCAGGTGGCGGCGGAGCGGTTCCAGACGGAGATCATCCAGGAGCGGGCCCGACAGCAGGCCGAGGAAGCCAAGGGGATCGCCGAAGCCCAGCGGATCATCTCCCAGGGCCTGACCCCCGAATACCTGACCTTCCACTACATCCAGAAGCTCACCGAGCTCCCGGAAGGGACGGTGGTCTACGTACCCACGGAGGGGGGCATTCCCCTGATCCGCTCCCTGGGTGGCGGGCGGTAGGCTCCATCGGGAGAGAACACGTCGAAGGAAAGGCCGGGAGAAAGGGTCAACTCTGAAGATCGTCGGAAGGATCGTGGGGTCATGAACCGGTGGAAGCGACTTCGTCGGGGCCTCCTTCTGGGGTGCGCCCTCCTCTCAATGGCCTTTCTGGCCTTCAGCTGTTCCGGGTGCTCCCCGGTCTACGTGGCCCGGGCCGGCTGGACGGAGATGAAGATCCTGGCCGGCCGGACCCCTCTCCAGGAGGTCATCCAGGACCCGGACACCGACCAGGAGACCCGGAGCAAGCTTCTCCTGACCCGACAGGCCCGGGCCTTCGCCGTCCACATGCTGGAACTGGACGTCGGGGATTCCTACACCACCTTCTCCAGGGTGGACTCGGATGTCCTGGCCTGGATCATCTCCGCCGCTTACCCGGACCGCCTGGAATCCAGGACCTGGTGGTTCCCAATCGTGGGACGGGTGCCCTATCGGGGATACGCCTCCCGGGAAGCCGCTGAAAAGGCCGAGCGTGCCCTGGCGGAGGAGGGGTTCGACACCTACCTCCGGCCCACATCGGCCTTCAGCACCCTGGGCTGGTTCTCCGACCCCCTTCTGTCCACCCTCCTCCGGTACGACGATGTGGATCTGGTGGAAACGGTACTCCACGAGCTCTCCCACAACCATCTCTGGGTCCCGAACCACACCCGCTTCAACGAGAGCTACGCCACATTCGTGGGCCGGGTGGGCGCCATCCGGTTCTTCTGCGGTCCCGGCCCGACGCCTTC
This sequence comes from uncultured Gemmatimonadaceae bacterium, assembly GCA_964605505.1. Taxonomy (GTDB): domain Bacteria; phylum Gemmatimonadota; class Gemmatimonadetes; order Longimicrobiales; family Gaopeijiaceae; genus CAZSDD01. The sequence continues at coordinate 50,752 of CAZSDD010000008.1, forward strand.
GGTACCCGGGAAATGCGGGCAGGCCCGGACCCGATGGGCCGAGTACCGGGCCTTCTCCGCCTTCCTGGACGATTTCGTGGCCGACCTGGTGGAGATCTATCGGCGGCCGGACCTCACCACCCGGGAAAAGGTGGAGGCCCGGGAGGCCCTGCATTCCGCAACCCGGCCCAGGTATGAGGCCCTTTCCCGGGAAGGGGGGGACCTTCGCCTGGTCCTGAACTTCCTGAGGTCTCCTCTGAACAACGCCATTCTCATGGGAAGGATGCGCTACTTCCACCGCCTGAATGACTTCCAGGCCCTCCTGGAGGAACACGGCGGTGATCTGGCCGCCACCATCCGCACCCTCGAGGAAGGGGTCGGGAGCGTGGACGATCCCTTCGCCCTCCTTCCCTCCCAGGGCTGAATCCCCCGTTGAGAACCTTGCACACCTCGGCTATGTTGGCGGTTTATCCTTGAAGCCAAGGCAGGTCCGGCGAGGACAGGGATGATGCCCCAGGGAGACCAGGAAACGATGGAACAGGATCGGACCGACGGCTACGCACCGAGGGCCGTGGAACAGAAATGGCGCGACATCTGGGAGGCGAGGGGGACGAACCGGTTGACCGTCGGGGAGCTCCGGACTGCCGAAAACCCCTTCTACAACCTCATGATGTTCCCTTATCCCTCTGCCGAGGGCCTCCACGTGGGGAACATCTATGCCTTCACCGGAGCCGACGTCCACGGTCGCTACCAACGCCTCACGGGAAAACAGGTATTCGAGCCCATCGGGTTCGACGCCTTCGGGATCCACTCCGAGAACTTCGCCCTGAAGCTGGGGGTCAATCCCATGGACCTGACTCCCCGGAACGTGGCCAACTTCACCAGACAACTCAGGCGCATCGGAGGGATGTTCGACTGGGAGCACACGGTCAACACCTCCGAACCCGAGTACTATCGGTGGACCCAGTGGATCTTCCTGCAGCTTTTCAAGGCAGGGCTGGCGGAGCGGAAGGAGGCTCCGGTCAACTGGTGCCCCTCCTGCATGACCGTCCTGGCCAACGAGCAGGTCATCAGCGGAGCCTGCGAACGGTGTGACACACCTGTGGAGCAGCGCCGCATCGCCCAGTGGTTTTTCCGGATCACCGACTATGCCCAGCGCCTCCTGGACAACCTCGAGACACTGGATTGGTCCGGGACCACGGTGAAGGCCCAGGAGAACTGGATCGGTCGGAGCGGAGGCGCCATCCTCCGCTTTCCCATCCTGCCCGGGGGTCCGGGAGAGGAGGCCGACCATGCCCGGACACGGGACTGGACGGCAGAAGAGCCCCCGGCAGGCCAGCCGGAGGATCCCTCGGTCATCTCCGTTTTCACGACCAGGCCGGACACGGTCTTCGGCGCCACCTACATGGTTCTCTCACCGGAACATCCCCTGGTGGGGGATGTCACCGGCGCCGCCCAGCAGGAAGAGGTGGAAGCCTATCAGGCCAGGGCGGCCAAAATGGATCTTGTGGCCCGACAGAAGGCCGACAAGACCAAGACCGGGGTCTTCACCGGAGCCTACTGCCGCAATCCCGCCACCGGGGAGTCCATCCCGGTCTGGATCGCCGACTACGTTCTCATGGAGTACGGCACTGGCGCCATCATGGCGGTACCGGGGCACGACCAGCGGGACTTCGAATTCGCCCGGACCTTCGGCCTCCCCATTCCCAGGGTGGTGGCAGGCCCCGGCGAAAATGCCGATACCCCTCTCGAGGAGGCCCACATCGGTGACGGAGTGCTGGTGAACTCCGGACGGTTCGACGGTCTGCCCTGGCGGGAAGGCGCACGGGCCATCGTGGCCTGGCTGGAAGAGGAGGGACTGGCCGAGGCCCGGGTGAACTACCGACTCCACGACTGGTGCATCTCCCGCCAGCGCTACTGGGGCCCGCCCATTCCCATCGTCCATTGCGACGTCTGCGGCCCGGTGGCCGTGCCGGAGGAGGACCTGCCGGTGGTCCTGCCCCGGGTGGACGATTTCAAGCCCGACGACTCCGGTGTGAGCCCCCTGGCCCGGGTGGAATCCTGGTACAGGACGACCTGTCCGGAGTGTGGCGGGGCCGCCCGGAGAGAGACGGACGTTTCCGACACCTTCCTGGACTCCTCCTGGTACTTCCTCCGGTATCCCTCCACGGACCGGGAGGACTTGGCCATGGACCGGGAGATCACCAGAAAGTGGCTCCCGGTGGACTGCTACATCGGCGGGGAGGAGCACGCAGTGCTCCACCTCCTCTACGCCCGGTTCGTTACCATGGCCCTGAAGGACCTGGGACACCTGGACTTCGAGGAGCCCTTCACACGATTCCGGAAGCATGGCCTCATCATCCGTGAGGGGGCCAAGATGTCCAAGAGCAAGGGGAACGTCATCGTGCCGGATCCCATCATCGAGGAATACGGGGCCGACACCTTCCGGGTGTACCTCATGTTCCTGGGGCCCTTCGCGGAAGGTGGAGACTACCAGGACGAGGGCATCCAGGGCCCCTTCGGCTTCCTCCACCGCCTCTACGACACCGTGGTTTCGGCGGAGGAGGGCAGGGAGCCGGACCGGGACGTGGAACGGAAGCTGCACCAGACCATCAAGCAGCTCACGGAGCAGCTTCCCAGGCTTCAGTACAACACGGCAATCGCCGCCCTCATGGAGTACCTCAACGCCGTCCGGGCCGGCGGACGGAAGGCCGCCCGGGCCGAGGTGGAGCCCCTGGTGGTAATGATCGCCCCCTTCGCTCCGCACCTTGCGGAGGAGCTATGGGAGGGAATGGGCTGCGAGGGATCCATCTTCGCCGGCGCCAACTGGCCGTCCTACGACGAGGACAAGGCCGCCGAGGACGCCGTGAACGTCGCAGTCCAGGTGAACGGGAAGCTCCGGGGGACCGTGCAGGTGGCCGCCGGGGCCGACCAGAGAACCGTGGAAATGCTGGCCCGGGAGCAGGACAACGTGGCTCGGCACCTGGAGGGTGCCGCGGTTCGGAAGGTCATCTTCGTGCCCGAACGCCTCCTCAATTTCGTCGTGGGATAATCGACCGGCGACGCCCCGCCCCTTTCTCCGGAGGCGGGGCGTTCCACATCGCCGCAGCGCTACATATGGCTACATATAAAGGGAGCTTCCCCAAGATGTCATTCACAGATCCTGCTCAGCGGGACCAGCACCTCGTCGACGCCATTCGCGTTCTCTCGATGGACGCCGTCCAGAAGGCGAGCTCCGGTCATCCGGGGGCGCCGATGGGTCTGGCCCCCCTCGGCTACGAGGTCTGGACTCGCCACCTGAGGCACAACCCCCTGGACCCCACATGGCCGGACCGGGATCGTTTCGTTCTCTCCCTGGGCCACGCCTCCATGCTCATCTACTCCCTCCTGCACCTGACGGGATATGATGTAAGCCTGGAGGACATCAAGAATTTCCGTCAGTGGGGAGCCAGAACCCCGGGGCACCCGGAGTACGGCATCACTCCCGGCGTGGAGACCACCACCGGTCCCCTCGGCCAGGGAGTGGCCAACTCGGTGGGAATGGCCCTGGCGGAGCGGTGGCTGGCCCATCGGTTCAACACCGACGATCACACCATCGTGGATCACTTCACCTATGCCTTCTGTTCCGACGGGGACCTCATGGAAGGCATTTCCCACGAGGCGGGGGAGATCGCCGGTCACCAGAAGCTGGGCAAGCTCGTCTGGGTCTACGACGACAACCGGATTTCCATCGAGGGGAGCACCTGCCTGACCTCCTGCACCGACCAGGAACAGCGTTTCAGGGGATACGGCTGGCACGTCCAGAGGGTCGAGGACGGGAACGACCGGGAAGCCATGCGACAGGCGCTGCAGACCGCCAGGGAGGTCCAGGACCGGCCCAGCCTCATCATCCTCCGGACCGAGATCGCCTTCGGGAGCCCCGGCAAGGCCGGCACCGCGGGCAGCCACGGGGCGCCTCTCGGCGAGGAGGAGGTCCAGGCCACCAAGAAGAACCTGGGCTACCCTTCCCTGGAGCCCTTCCATGTGGATCCGGAGGCACTGAGCTGGTGCCGGGACCACTGCGCTACCCGGGGGAAGAAGCTGCAGGGGGACTGGGAAGACCGCTTCGCCGCCTATCGTGAAGCTCGCCCCGAGCAAGCTCGTGAATTCGAAGCCATGATGGCCGGGGAGCTTCCGGAGGGATGGGACCGGGACGTGCCGGATCTGGAGGACCTGGAGAAGGCCGAAGCCACCCGGGTATCGTCCGGGAAGGTCCTCCAGGGTCTCGGAGCGAGGATCCCCAACCTCATCGGGGGATCGGCGGACCTGGCCGGATCCAACAAGACGGACATCAAGGACGGGGGCGACCTCTCGGCGGAGAACCCTGGAGGCCGGATCATCCACTTCGGTGTCCGGGAGCACGCCATGGGGGCGATCCTGAACGGAATGTTCCTCCACGGCGGCGTCCGACCCTTCGGGGGCACGTTCCTGGTGTTTTCCGACTACATGCGGCCCGCCATACGGATGGCGGCCCTCATGGAAATCGCCCCTGTCTTCGTCTTCACCCACGATTCCATCGGACTGGGGGAGGACGGTCCCACCCACCAGCCCGTGGAGCACCTCATGGCCCTGCGGGCCATCCCCAACCTCCTGGATCTCCGACCCGGGGATCCGGCGGAGACGGCGGCAGCCTGGAAGGTCGCCGTGGAGCAGAAGGATCGTCCGGTATTCCTCTCCCTGACCCGCCAGGGAATTCCTCCCCTCGAACGCACCGGGCCCCACGGCCCTGAAGGTCTTCGGAAGGGGGCCTACATCCTGGCGGAAGCCTCCACCGGGGAGCCCGAGGCCATCCTCATGGCCAGCGGCTCGGAGCTGCATCTGGCGGTGGAAGCCCGAAAAGCCCTTGAAGCGGATGGGATCGCCACCCGTGTGGTGAGCATGCCCAGTTGGGGCCTCTTCACGGAGCAGACCGAAGAATACCGGAGCCACGTCCTTCCGGCGACCGTACCCGTCCGGGTGTCGGTGGAGGCCGGGACCACCCTGGGCTGGGACCGGTGGACGGGCCCGGGCGGCGCCTCGGTAGGCATCGATCAATTCGGCAGCTCGGCTCCCTGGCAGGTCCTCTTCCGGGAGTATGGGATCACCTCGGAGAATGTCGTGGAGACTGTGAGGAGGCTTCGGGGCTGACCGGACCCGGCTTCCGTGGGTCGCCGGCGGACGGCGAAGGAAATGCACATCGCTCCGTCGGCGGTCTTCCCGGAACTGAACGGGGGCCCAGGGGTCCCAGTAGTGGACGTATGGATGGAACCCTGGCTCCCCTCTACGGATTCTTTTACACTCATCGGGACCCTGGATCGGGTTCCGTCCCGAACCACGCAGTCGCAGAGAAATCGCCTTGTCGCATCGCTTTACGTCTATGACCCGTTTCGCCCCGTACCCGGGAGCTCTGATCCTGGCGCTGGCCGTCCTGGTCCTGCCCACGCAGGCGGAGGGCCAGGAGGACACCAGCCCCCACAGCGACGTCCGGCTGGTTCCCGAGGTCAGTGCCATCCAGCCCGGGACCCCCTTTTCCGTGGCCGTCTACTTCGAGCTGGAAACGGGCTGGCACAACTACTGGCGAAATGCCGGGGACTCGGGCCTTCCCACGGAGGTAACCTGGGATCTCCCTCGGGGATTCCAGGCCGGCGAGATCCAGTGGCCCTATCCGGAGCGGATCGAGGCATTCCCCCTGGTGGACTACGGGTACTCCGACCAGGTAGCCCTCCTGGTGGAGATCACTCCCCCTGCTGATCTGGTCCCCGGCTCATCGGTCCGGCTCGGGGCCCGGGTAGACTGGCTCATCTGCAAGGAGATCTGCCTCCCGGCCTACCAGGATGTGGAAGCGGAGATCCCGGTGGTGTCCACCTCTCCCGGTCCTGACCCCCGTTGGGCGGACCTCTTTTCGCGGACCAGAGAGAACCTTCCCGGCAAGGTGGAAGCCTGGAACACGGAGGCTCGGGTCACCCCTGAGGGGTACACGCTGCGCCTGATCCGTGAGGGGGGCGAAGCCACGGTACCGGATTCGGTCCATTTTTTCGCCGCCCAGAAGAGTGTTCTTGCCCACTCCAGGCCCCAGACGCTCACCCGGCAGGGTGACACCCTGGTCCTGGACCTGGCGGGCTCGCCCTACGCTACCCGGCCCACCTCCGTCCTGGAGGGCGTCCTCATGGCCCACGGGCCCCAGGCCTGGACCGGGGATGGCGAGTTCCGGGCCATGGAGATCGAGGTCCCGGTGGAAGGCGCCCCTCCGCCGCCGGAGCCCGGAGCATCCGCCGGCGCGCCCTCCAGCTCGGGGGAAGCCGCCCCGCCCACCGGGTCCCTCGCTCCGGACCAGGGAACCGTCACGCTTGCCCTGGCCCTGGTCTTCGCCTTTCTGGGCGGAATTCTCCTGAATCTCATGCCCTGCGTCTTTCCCGTCCTCTCCCTCAAGATCCTGGGAGCTGCCGGTCAGGGAAGCCGGGACCGACTCTTCGTCCGGAACCAGGGCCTGGTTTTCGGCCTGGGCGTGGTGGCTTCCTTCCTGCTCCTGGCCGGGGCCCTGGTGGGTCTGAGAGCCGGAGGAGCTCAACTGGGCTGGGGCTTTCAACTCCAGTCCCCTCTCTTCGTCGGGGCCATGGCCGCTCTGTTTTTCGCCATCGGTCTGAATCTCATGGGCGTCTTCGAGATCGGAGCGTCCCTGACCCGCCTCGGGAGTCACGCCGACGGGTCCGGGGGATACGGAGAGGCCCTGGCCTCAGGGGTCCTGGCCACGGTGATCGCCACCCCTTGCACCGCCCCATTCATGGGGGCAGCCCTGGGCTTCGCCCTCACCCGCTCCATCGCAGAGACTCTCCTGATCTTCGGCCTCCTGGGTCTGGGCATGGCCCTGCCCTACATGGTCCTTTCCCTCTCTCCCGGACTTCTGGAAAAGCTCCCCCGCCCGGGACCCTGGATGGAGACCCTGAAGCAGGTTCTGGCGTTTCCCATGTTCGCCACGGTCATCTGGCTGATCTGGGTCTTCGGCCAACAGACGGGTGTGGGCGGGGCCACCCACCTCCTCTCCGGACTGCTCCTGGTGGCCGTAGCGGGCTGGATGGTGGGGCGCTGGCATCGGACAGACCGAAGAAGCGGCGTCGTGGCCCGGGCGGTGGCCCTGGGGGCCCTGGCTCTGGCCACGGGCCTGGTGGCGAGGGGCGGAAGCCAGGCGCCTCCGGTTTTGGGAGCCACGGAGGGATGGCGGACATTCAGCCAGGATGAGGTGGAGGAGGTCGTGGCCACGGGGCAGCCGGTCTTTGTGGACTTCACTGCGGCCTGGTGCCTCACCTGCCAGGTGAACAAACGGCTGGTCCTCTCCACCGAGACGATCATGGATTCGTTCCGGGACCACGGGATCGCCCTCTTCAAGGCCGACTGGACCCGGCAGGACCCGGAGATCACCGCGGCCCTCGAGACGCTTGGCAGGAGCGGGGTTCCGGTCTACGCCCTCTATTCCGGTGAAGCCGGCTCCCAGCCTGTTCTCCTGCCGGCGGTCCTCACCGTGGATATCGTCCTCCGGGCCCTGTCGGAAAACCTTTCTAAGACGGTCCAGGCCGGCCTGTCTTCCGGCACTGGCCCCTGACCATATTTTGACCCGGATCCCATTGTCGACCTGGAACCCAGAGAAAGAGAAAAGGACATCCAGAATGAGAGCCCTGACCCTGTTGTTTTCGGTTGGAGCGCTGATGCTCCTCTCCGCCCTCCCCCTCTCCGGCCAGATGCAGGACCCGGAGATCGGGGCATCCGCTCCCGACTTCTCCCTTCCCGACACCGACGGCGTCACCCATTCCCTCTCGGACTACGCCGGAAAATGGGTGATCCTGGAATGGCTGAACTATGGCTGTCCCTTTGTCCAGAAGCATTACCGGAGCGGCAACATGCAGGCCCTCCAGGAGCGGTACACGGCTGAGGACGTGGTATGGTTCAGCGTGGTTTCCTCGGCCCCCGGAAAACAGGGGTACTATCCGCCGGCAGAGATGAGAGCCCAGAACGAGGAAAACGGGAACCGGGCCTCGGCGGTTCTTCTCGACCCGGAGGGCACCGTGGGGATGATGTACGGAGCCCAGACGACTCCTCAGATGTACGTCATCGATCCCCATGGCACCCTTCTCTACAACGGGGCCATCGATGACAATCCCTCCTCCAGGGTTTCGGACATCGAGGGAGCGAAGAACTACCTGGTGCAGGCCATGGAAGAAGCCATGGCCGGCCGTGCCGTCAGCGAGCCCAGCACCCAGCCCTACGGCTGCTCGGTGAAGTACTAGGGCCAGTCCGGGGAGCCTTTCCGGGGAAGCCAGTCCGGGGAGCCCCTCCGGGTCATGGGGCGAGCCGCGTTACCAGGGCCACGGGGGCAGTGCCAGGCGGAACTCCGAGCCGAGGGCCCCGAACGGCCGCCCCCTCTCACGAGACGATGTTTCAGATTGTGCCCTGCCGGCCAGGCTGGTGCCGGGCGCAATGACTCGCAGCCACACACCGTTCATTCAACAGGGAGTCCTGAGATGCAACGGACTGTTCTGCCTCTGTCGACGGTTCTTTTCCTCGTCTTCTTCCATCCTTCCGTTATGGGCCAGCAAGCCCCCCCCACTGATGTCCTGGAAACCTCAACCGGGGATCTCACCATCACCTTCATCGGTCACGGGACCCTCATGTTCCAGCACGGGGGGAAGGTGATCCACGTGGACCCGGTGGGACGGGAGGGAGACTACTCCGCTCTGCCGGATGCCGATCTCATCCTGGTGACCCACGAGCATGGGGACCACCTGGACCCCGAGGCGATCAACCAGATCACCAGGGAGGGCACGGAGATCATCGTTTCCCCCTCCTGCCGGGATGAACTGGAGAGTGCCCTGGTCATGGAGAACGGAGAGACCCTTACGACCATGGGGATGACCATCGAGGCGGTTCCGGCCTACAACCTGGTCCACATGAGGGGCCAGGGGCAGCCCTACCACCCCAGGGGGAACGGGAACGGGTACGTACTCACCCTCGGAGACACCCGTGTGTACGTGGCGGGAGACACGGAGAACACTCCGGAGATGAAGGCGCTGGAAGATATCGATGTGGCCTTCCTCCCCATGAATCTTCCCTACACCATGACTCCGGAAATGGTGGCCGATGCCGCCCGGGCTCTTCGCCCCCTGATCCTGTACCCCTATCACTTCGGTGACACCGACACCGGGGAGCTGGTGACCCTTCTGGCCGAGGAGGATGATATCCAGGTCCGGGTGAGGGGAGTGATGCGATGATAGAGGGAGACCGGGAGCGGCTCCTTTCCACTTACAGGATTCTTACCGGACGCGAACGCCTGCTGTCCCCCGGGCCGTTGCCGGGGGACAGCGGCGGAATCTAGCTTTCTTTTTCACGGGTCTCCGCTTTCTGAAGACTCGTGTCTGAAGACTCGAGGGTCTCTTTCTTATTTTCAGGCGGGTCTCCTCTTGTTCGGCAAGCAGAGGCAGCTCTTTTCCAGGCTCGAGGGCACGAGGCTTCTCACGGCCTTCCTGCTTCTCACCCTGTGCCTGTCCCTCTGGCTCGGGTACCAGGCCCTGGATGCAGCCCGCTCCCACCGCCGCACCGCGGAGGGCGTCCTCAGAGACTTCGCCGCCATCGCCGTCTGGGAATATTCCCGACGCATCCAGGAAAACCTGGCGTACTTCAACCGTCGTGTGTTCGATGATGTGCCTCGGAGCCTCCACCGGAGGCCCCCGGGGCCGGAGGTCATGGAAAATGACCTGAGATACGCCCTGCGAGGCCAGGAATGCCGGTGCCGCGGGCTTCGGGAACGAAGCTGGTTCTTCCGGGTCGATCTCCGGGACTCCTCCACCGTGACGCATCCCCGGTCGGTGAGCCCCTCCCTGAAGGGAACCATGGCCCGGGAGGTGGCCGTCTACCGAAGCATCCATCCGGAAATCCGGCAGGGCCTGATTCCGGTATCCGGTGAATCCCCCCAGGATGCCCACAGCCTCATTCTCTACGCCCTGACGGGTGAGCCTGACCAGGAGCCGCACCTGGCCTACGGAATGGTGGGACGGGCCGAGGACATGGAGGAGCTCTTCGCCGGTTGGCTCTCAATGGCCCCTGTGCTGCCTCATTCCCTGGTGGCGGGCCAGCCCAGCGACTCCCTCATGGAGATGGAGGTTCTGGGCCCGCGAGGAATGAGGCTCTTTCGGACGCCCACCTCCTATCCGGGAGCATTCCCGGCCCAGGACACCCTGGACAGTGAGTTCGGGTCCCTGACGGTACGGGCGGGGATTCGCCCCGATGCGGCTCAGACCCTGGTCATCGGCGGATTGCCCCGGTCCAGGATTCCCCTGCTTCTCTCTCTCATGGCAATCACGCTGGGCGTCGGCGCCGCAGCTCTCATCCAGATCCGGCGGGAGCACCGGCTTGCACGCCTCAGGGATGACTTCATTTCCAGCGTGTCTCACGAATTCCGGACGCCCCTGACGCAAATCCGCCTCTTCGCCGAGTTGCTGGACAGCGACAAGCTCACCACCGGGGAGGAGCGGAAGCGCTCCACCGGCGTCATCAACCGAGAAGCCAGGCGACTCACCCACCTGGTGGAAAACACCCTTCAATTCTCAGACTTTCGCAGGGTCCACGCCTCTCCTGCCGGGATTGGGGCGGTGGATATCAACGCCGTCCTGTCAGAGGTCTCCGACGCCTTCCGACCCCTGGCCGAGGCCCGGGGTACCGAGGTCCAGATTCACTCCGTGGAGGATCTCCGGGTTGTGGGCCGCCGCGGAGGGCTGCACCGGATCCTGGCCAATCTCCTGGACAACGCCCTGAAGTACGGTCCCCGGGGTCAGGTGGTCCGGATCCGAGCCCGGGCCACGGAAGATCGGGTCACGATCTCCGTCCAGGATCAGGGTCCCGGGATCAGGCCCCGGGATCGAAGGAAGATCTGGGACCCCTACCGCCGCCTGGAGGGGGACATGGCGGGGTTGGTTCAGGGCAGCGGCATCGGCCTGGCGGTCGTGGCGGAGCTTTCCTCTCTCTTTGGGGGAAGGGTCTGGGTGGAGGAAGGAGATCCTGTGGGCTCCAGGTTCGTGGTGGAGCTTCGGCGGGCCCGTGAGGCACCGGAGCCGGATCGGAGCCCGGTTGAGAAAGGAAGGTAGAGCCATGGCCCGTCTGCTGGTGGTGGAAGACAACTCCGACCTTGCCTTCGGGCTCAGCACGGTCCTGGAGTTCGAGGGGCATCAGGTGGAGGTGGCCGAAAACGGGGAAACAGGCCTTCAACGGGCCCGGGAAGCCAATCCTCATCTCATCATTCTGGATCTCATGCTTCCGGAAAAAAGCGGCTACGACGTCCTCCGGGAGCTCCGGATGGAGGGCATCCTGACCCCGGTCCTGATCCTGACGGCCCGGGGACAGGAGTCCGACGTCATCATGGGCTTCGACCTGGGCGCGGACGACTACGTCACCAAGCCCTTCAGCACCCTGGAGTTGGTGGCCCGGGTCCGGGCCCTCCTGCGAAGAATCAGGCCCGAGGCCGGGGTCGGCGGCGGGGCCATGCCCCGGCACCGGTTCGGTGATGTGGAGATCCGCCCGGCTGCCAGGACCGTCTTCAAGGGCGGGGAGCCTGTGGAGCTCACTCCCAAGGAATTCGAACTCCTCGTGGCCCTTCTCCGGCGGGGAGGAGCCGTTGCCAGCCGAAGCGAGCTCCTGAGGGAGGTCTGGGAATACGGGAACGCCGAAATCCTGACGCGGACGGTGGACGTTCACATCGCCGAGCTTCGCCGGAAGCTGGAAGATGACCCCGGGAATCCCGCTCACATCCTCACCGCCAGGAAGGCCGGTTATCGACTCAAAGCGTGAATCCGGAACACTTTACCCCCTCCTTACAAACCTCCTTCCCATTTCTTACCCATCGCCCACGGTGACATCACCCGGAGGCAGGCCCCGGGCGGTACCTTCAAAGAAGGATCATCTTTGATTCCCTCTCAGTGGGAGTTGGTTTCCAATGAGGCCGTTGAACCGGGTCATTCCCGCTCTGATCGTTCTCCTGTCCACCCTTCCAGCTCCAGGCTGGTCCCAGGAGGCCCCGGTACGGCAGGAGGAGCCCCTGCGGGTCTTCCTGGACTGCTGGCGCTGTGACATGGACCACTTCCGGCGAGAAGTCCCCTTCGTCAGCTACGTCCGGGATCGGATGGACGCGGACGTCCACGTCCTCGTCACCGCGGAAAGGACCGGAGCCGGCGGATCCGAGTACACCTTCAACTTCATCGGATTGGGGACCCTGAGCCACCGGAATGACACGCTGACCATAGCCTCCCGTCCCCAGGACACGGACGACGAGACCCGGGCCGACCTGGTGCGGGTATTCAAGCTGGGGCTTGTGCCCTTTCTGACGCCCAGGGCAATTGCCCGCCAGATCGACGTGACCTACCGGCAACCGACTGCCGAGGAGGTCCCCCTGGCAGGTGAGTTGACGGATCCCTGGAATCTCTGGGTGTTCAACGTACGGGTCGGAGGGGAGGTGGAAGGTGAAAGCCGGGAGAGTTCCAGCAGCGTGGACGGTTCGTTTTCCGCCAGCCGAACCACCGAGGAGCTGAAGATGGACTTTCGGGCCTCGGGGGACTGGTCCCGGGATGAGTTCGAGCTCGAAGAAGGGGAGACATCCACCTTCACTTCCAGGGACTATGAGTTGGAGGGGCTTTCGGTCTGGAGCCTTTCCCCCCACTGGTCAGCCGGGATATCGGCCTCGGCGACGGGCTCCACACGCCGGAACCAGGATCTGGCCCTGAGGGGAGGACCGGCAGTGGAGTACAACTACTTCCCCTATTCCGAATCCACCCGACGCCAGGTCACCTTCCTCTACCGGGTGGAGGTGGCTTCCTTCGACTACGAGGAGGAGACCATTTTCGAGGAAACCTCCGAAACCCGCTTGACCCACAAGCTGGCCATCGCTTCCGCCTTCAATCAGCCATGGGGAGAGCTCGATCTCTCCCTGGAAGGCTCGAATTTCCTGGATGATTTCAGCCAGCACCGGCTCGAGTTCTTCTCCCGGATCGAAATCCGCCTCTTCCGGGGGCTCAGTCTCGATATCATGGGGCGGGCGGCCCGGGTGAAGGACCAGATCTACCGGCCTCTCGCGGACATTCCCGTGGAGGACATTCTCCTTCGGAGGCGAGAATTGGGAACCGACTACGAGTACTCCGTGGATATCGGCTTCAACTTTACCTTTGGATCAGTCTTCAACAACGTGGTGAACCCCAGGATGTCCACCGGTGGGAGGCGCTACAGGCACTGAGTGGGGG
>CAZSDD010000009.1:0-62584 GCA_964605505.1 uncultured Gemmatimonadaceae bacterium
CCGGGAGGAGGAGGCTTTCCGCATCGGTACCCGGGGCGGACTCGCGTTTCGCGGCCAGTCTGTGGTGGTGACCACCGGGACCTTCCTCCGGGGGAGGATCCATGTGGGAGGGGGAGGCGGCGTCCCGGGCGGTCGGGCCGGGGAGGGCCCGGCCGTGGAGTTGGCCGAGGCTCTGGAAGCCCTGGATCTGGAGATGGCCCGGTTCAAGACGGGGACGCCGCCACGGGTCGACGGTCGAACGGTGGACTACTCCCGGGTGAAGGTTCAGGAGAGCGATCCGGAGGATTTCCGGTTCAGCGGGTACCGCCGGGAGACCCTGCCGGGCCGGCGGAGCTGCTGGGTGACCTGGGCGGGGGAGGGGCTGCAGAAGGTTGTAAAGGAAAACCTCCGGTCCAGCGCGCTGTTCGGGGGCGACATTTCCGGGAGAGGGCCCAGGTATTGCCCTTCCATCGAGGACAAGATCGTCCGCTTTCCGGACGCCCCTCGCCACCAGGTCTTCCTGGAACCCGAAGGGCTGGACACCACCGAGCTCTACGTGAACGGACTCTCCACCTCCCTGCCGGCAGAGGTTCAGCTGGCCTTCCTGCGGACGGTCCCGGGCCTGGAAGAGGTTCGAATGACCAGGGTGGGATATGCCATTGAATATGATTATTTCCCCCCCCATCAGCTGAGGAGAACTCTGGAGGTGAAGCGAATTCCCGGGCTCTACTTCGCCGGCCAGATCAACGGGACGACTGGATACGAAGAGGCGGCGGCCCAGGGGCTCATGGCGGGGTCAAACGCTTCTCTGAAGGTCCAGGGAAGAGATCCCTTCGTTCTTCGCCGGGATCAGGGGTACATGGGCGTCCTCATCGACGATCTGGTGACGAAGGGCGTGGATGAGCCTTATCGGCTCTTTACGTCCCGGGCAGAGTTCCGACTCCTTCTCCGCCAGGACAACGCCGTGGGACGTCTCGGTCCTTTGGCCCGGGACCTGGGTCTGCTGACCGGAGAACAGAGAGAGGCATTGAAGGACCGGCTATCCCGGGAGGAGGGCGTGCGCCGCTGGTTCCAGGAGAAATCGCTGACGCCGGAGGCGGCGAATCCGGTCCTGAAAAGGGCCGGGTCGGGTGCCATTCCTCAGGCGGCCCGGGCCCGGGAGCTGTTGAAGCGTCCGGGGGTTCGGGCTGTGGAGCTGCTGGCCGCCGGGGGGGCCCAGCTTTCCCAGGGACAGATGGACGACGCGGTGACCGCTGTGGAGGTGGAGGTAAAGTATGAGGGCTACGTGGGACGGGAGAAGGAGAGGGCCGTCCAACTCCAGGCCCAGGCCGCATTCGTCCTGGAGGACGAGCTACCCTACAAGGACTTCATCACCCTCTCATTCGAAGCCAGGGAGAAGCTGGACCGGATCCGGCCCGGAAGCCTCGCCCAGGCCGGGCGGATTCCGGGCGTCTCTCCGGCGGACCTGCAGAACCTGATGATGGAGGTGAGGCGATGGCGGAGCAGGGGGCGGCCGTCTGCCTGATCGGGGGTGGTCCGTCCTCGTGCGGGGTCCACGAGAACGCTTCCGCGGCGTGTTTAGGAAAAACCTGTACAAACCATTGACAGGCCACTGTGCGGAAGATAGGTTTGATTGCATGGATAACGACCAGGGTAAGAAACCAAGACATCCGATTCGGGTGGTATCCAGGCGGACAGGCCTGACTCCAGCCCTTCTTCGAGCCTGGGAGAAGCGTTACGGCGTCGTGGTTCCGGCCAGAACCGAAGGAGGACAGCGGCTCTATTCGGATGATGATGTGCACCGTCTCAGCCTCCTGCAGCGGGTAGTGGAGGAGGGGAGAAGCATCAGCCAGGTGGCCCCCCTTTCCGTGAAAGAGCTGGAAGGATTGGTCCAGGAGGATCAGGCGGAACGGGCGGGCCCTCCGATGCCTGAGCCCCTGCAGAGCATCTCGGTGGGAGGGATTCTGGAGCAGGCCGAACGGGCGGTGAGCAGCATGGAGCCGGCGGTCCTGGAGAGGATCCTCACCCGGGGCGCAATGGCCCTCCCTGTGTCGACCCTCATCGATGATGTCCTCCTTCCCCTCCTGGAGGACATCGGGGTCTCATGGGAGAGAGGCCGACTGGGTCCTGCCCATGAGCATGTGGCATCGGTGGTGATCCGGAGATTTCTGGAATGGCTCCTGGGCACGGTGAATGTCGAGGGCGGTGCGCCCGTTCTGGTGGCGGCGACCCCCGCAGGAGAACGGCACGAGTTGGGAGCCCTGCTCGCCGCCGTTTCGGCGGCGGCGGAGGGTTGGCGGGCTGTGTTCCTGGGTCCGGACCTCCCGGCGGACGAAATCGCCGGAGCGGCCCTTCGCCTGGAGGCCGAAGTCGTGGCCCTTTCCATCGTCGATCCGGCTCAGGCTGGACACGCGCCGGCGGAGGTCCTGGATCTGAGGGAGCGGCTTCCCGCCTCCATCCGATTGGTGGTGGGTGGGCCCGAGGAACTGACGGCAGGTGTTGAGAAGGAGGTCAGCGGAATCATGGTCATGGGGTCCATGGAGGAAATGCGGGAGGCTCTCCGGGGAGCCGGCCTGAGGCGCGGACCTGCCTGGATGACATGATGGCCCCTTCCTCCGTCACTTCACGTGGCCTCAGACCATAACGGGATTCGCCCAGGTGGCGGCGAAGTGAGGATGCGGCGATGCGGGCATTCAGCCTCCGGTTGAGGAATGACCCTCTGTTTCACGTGAAACATGAAAATGGAAAGGTCTGGATGTTTTCACGTGAAACAATCTCCGGGAGAGGCTCCCGAGCCAACTCCGGGAGAGTCTTCTAGCCTGCTGGGGTTCGAACACGATGTGGGCGATGCTGGCTTCCGGGATCCCGTCTCGATTGAAATCGAATTCAGATTCTCCGTCCAATACAAGATTCTGTCCCTGAAAGCTCCAGGTGGCCACAAGAGGCGGGCCCTCCGGCGTCGTGGGCTCGATGGTGATGTTGTTCCCGGAAACCCGGACGACGCCCAGCTCCGTGGAGCCCTGGCCGAAAATGGTGAGAGAAGCTGAATACCGGCCGTCGGAGAGGATGGAGAGGGTAAAGGTGGCTCCCTCTTCGATCAGGTCCACGGATTGCGAAGGATTGGCCTGGTTCGTCATCCGGAGCTCGGTGGCCTCCCACACTCCCACCAGTGGCTCCAGTTCTTTCGGCCCACTGGGGTCATCCGTACATCCTGCGTGCAGAAGGAAAAGAAGGGGCAGAAGAAGCGAAACACCATTGTGCCATCTGGGATGACCCACGATATCCTCACGGGCTTGGGTTGGAAGGGGGGCTGGCCTGCCCCCCTCAATATGGGAATCTCGGAGGGGGGTGCGGGGAACGTCAAGGCATTCCCGGGTTTCCAGGGTCTTTCCCTCCGGATATATTCAACCTCTTTCCATCCCGAATGCCAGGAGGCGGTTTCTTACCGAACATGTCTCGCGTCATAGCAATTGCCAATCAGAAGGGTGGGGTCGGGAAAACCACCACGGCCATCAACCTGGGTGCTTCACTGGCTGTGGCTGAGCGGCGGACCCTCATCGTGGATATCGATCCGCAGGCCAATGCTTCCAGCGGCCTCGGCATGGCCCGCAGTGAGGCGAATCCCAACATCTATGATGTACTGGTCCAGCGGAACACCCTGAAAAGCGCCACACATCCGGAGATCCATTTCCCGTACCTGGATCTGGTCCCCTCCACCAGGGATCTGGTAGGGGCGGAGATCGAGCTGGTGGCCATGCCGGCCCGGGAGACAGTCCTCCGCCGGGCCCTGGAGGATGTCCGGGCCGACTACGATTTCGTGCTGGTGGATTGCCCTCCGTCCCTGGGCCTGCTCACCCTGAATACCCTGGTAGCGGCGGATTCCGTCCTCATCCCCATTCAGTGCGAGTTCTATGCTCTGGAGGGGTTGAGCCAGCTATTGAATACGGTGCGGCTGGTTCAGCGGGCCATGAATCCGAATCTACAGATCGAAGGTGTGCTCCTGACCATGTTCGATCGCCGGCTGAACCTGTCGAGACAGGTGGCCGCCGACGCACGGGAATACTTCGGGTCCAAGGTGTTCAAGACCGCCATTCCGAGGAATGTGCGCCTGGCCGAAGCGCCGAGCTTCGGAGAGCCCATCGTTCAGTACGACGCCCTTTCGACCGGTGCTCAGAGCTATCTGTCCCTGGCGCGGGAGCTACTGGGGGAGATTTCGCCGGGGGGCCCTGACTGGAGGGATGGAGACGGAGACGAAGAAGAATGACACGGGGTAAGAAGGAGCGACTGGGCCGTGGCCTGGGAGCTCTTCTGGGGGAGTACCTGGGAGAGGATGTGCCGGAGGGGGAGGCCGGAGAGGTCAGGATGCTCCCGCTGGAACGGATCCGACCCAACCCGTTCCAGCCCCGGAAGGAATTCCAGCCCGAAGAGCTGGAGGAACTGGCCAATTCCATCCGGGAAAATGGCCTTCTGCAGCCCCTCATGGTCCGTCCGGCCCCTGGTGGAGGGGACCGCTGGGAGGTGGTGGCTGGAGAGCGCCGGCTCCGGGCCGTCTCTCTCCTGGGCTGGACGGAAGTCCAGTCTCTGGTCAGGGAGGTGGACGATCAGACCCTCCTGGTCCTGGCACTGGTGGAGAATCTGCAACGGGAGGCCCTGGGGCCGCTGGAGGAGGCGGAGGGGTACCAGGTCCTGACGGAATCCTTCGGTCTGACGCAGGGAGAGATTGCGCAAGCGGTGGGAAAGGATCGCTCTACCGTGGCCAACACCCTCCGTCTGCTCCAGCTGCCTCCCTCGGTGAGAAAGCTGGTGGCTCAGGGGGACCTGTCTGCCGGGCATGCCCGGCCCCTTCTGGGCCTGGGGGACGCTGTCAGGGCATCGGACCTGGCACGCAGGGCGGTCCAGGAGGGTTGGTCGGTGCGGAGGGTGGAAGAGGCGGTGCGCAAAGGCAGGGAGGGATCATCACCCACCAGGGGGAAGGCCTCGGGGCCGAGGGATCCCGTTCTGAAGGTCCTGGAAGAGGAGCTCCGTGGATCTCTCGGAACCCGGGTTGTCCTGAGACGGGGGCGGAAGGGAAAGGGTGTTGTGGAGATTCCCTTTCTGAGCGCCGATGACTTCGAGCGGATCTTCCTCCTGTTGACGGGCAAGGAAGCGTCAGAGGTGGTGGAGTAAGCCTCTTGAGACGACGTGTCCGCGGCCTGACGATTCAACTCATCCCCGAGGAGGGGGGAGAAAGCCGCAGCCTGCGGTTGTCGGCCAGGGGTGCGCGCCTCCTGTTCTGGGGCGGAGGGTTCGGCGTCCTGGTGCTGGCCATCATGGCCGCGAGCTGGTGGTTCCTTGCCCTGGAAGCTACCAGGGGATGGCGATTGGAAGCCGTGGTTGACTCCCTGGAGGGGGAACGGGCACAGGTCCTTGCCCTGGCCCGGCGCATGGAGGAGGTGGAGGCCGGATATGAACATCTTCGGTCTCTGTTCGGCCCTTCGGCGGATCCGGTGGCCCCTGACCTCTGGCTCCCCCCTTCAGGGATCTCGGGAAGCCGTGGGACAGGAACGAATCCGGCTTCGGAGGAGAGCCTGCCGGCGGTCTGGCCGTTGACTGAGCCTGGCTTCATTACCCAGCCCCTGATCCAGGGGAGCGGGGGCCGAAACCACCCGGGCCTGGATATCGCCATCCCCACCGGCTCCTATATCCGGGCCGCCGGGGCGGGGCGGGTGCTCCGAGGAGGGGAGGATCCGATCTACGGCCGTTTCGTTGTCCTGGATCACGGCGGAGGGTACCAGACCGTATATGCCCATGCATCAATGATTCTGGTGGATCGGGGAGAGACCGTTCGTCGTGGGGAAGTCATCGCCCTCACCGGGTCCACCGGCCAGTCAACGGCACCACACCTGCATTTCGAGATCCTTCTGGAGGGCCTCCCCCTGGATCCGATCTCCATGGTGGAGCAGCCGGGGTGAGGCGAAACAGGCCCTTGAGCCTGGCGGAGCAGAGCGAGCATGTTCAATACGAAGAGGAAGCAGTCCATGGCGAAAGACCGGGGGGTGAAACCGAGCCCGCAGGAGCAGGTGATTTCCATTATCGGGCCGGGCATGCGAGTCATCGGAGATTGCGATACGGAGGGAGCCATAAGGGTGGAGGGGGTGGTGGAAGGGAATATCAGGGCGGGGAAGGCGGTTGTGGTGGGAAAGGAAGGCAGAGTGGAAGGAGACATCATCACTCAGGACGCAGTGGTGTCAGGGAGGGTGAAGGGGACCATCAGGGCCGAGTCCCGGCTGGAGGTACAGTCCACCAGCCGCATTGAGGGAGAGATTCTGGCCAACCGGATGCAACTGGAAGAGGGGGCCCTCCTGAACGGCACCATTCAGATGGGTGAAGAGGCAAAACAGGTCGGACCCGGCGGAACGGAAACGGCCACGACGGAGGGACTCCCGGAAAAGCCTTCAGGAGAAGAGTAGAAGCAAGCCCGAGATAAAGATCTGTTTTTTCCACAGATGTGGACAACGGCCGCTCCTTCCCAACTCCTTCAATGGATTATACTTACGGATTCCATCAAAAAAGACCATATCCCTCTTGGCGACTTTTCCACAAACGGTGGACTTCCAGGGAAGAGCATTTTACCTGCACAGCAATGACAGAAGAAGGGCCTCGGTGGCGAGATCATGTCAGAATTAGAATCCATCCTTCAGTTTCTTGAAGACGTCTTCCACGTCTCTGAGTTCCCGGACTACAGCCACGCGCTGAACGGCCTTCAGGTGGAGGGACCTTCCGAGATCTCCCGGTTGGCGGTGGCTGTGGATGCGAGTGAGGCTACCATCCAGGAGGCCATCAGGCAGGGGGCGGACCTCCTCCTGGTCCACCACGGCCTCTTCTGGGGAGGACCGGGGCCCATCACGGGGCCCCGATACAGAAAGGTCGCGGGCCTCATCAGGGGCTCCCTTTCGCTGTACGCGCTCCACCTTCCCCTGGACGCCCACCCGGAAATGGGAAATTGTGCTCTTCTCGCCGGGGCCCTGGGGCTGGAGCCCGAGGGGACCTTCGCCCCCTACAGAGGAGCGGAGATCGGCTGGTGGGGATGGGCCGGCCTCCACCGGGATCTGTTGAAGGACCGGTTGGAATCGGCTGTGTCCGGCCCGGCCCGCCTCATCCCGGGAGGCCGGGAAAGGGTGGAACGGGTCGGGGTCCTCACCGGCAGTGGGGCCTCCACGCTTCCGGAGGCGGCGGCTCTGGGGCTGGACGCTCTCGTGACCGGCGAGGCGGCACATCATCACTTTCATGACGCAATGGAGCTGGGCGTAAATCTCTTTCTGGCCGGGCACTATGCCACGGAGACCTTTGGCGTGAAGGCCCTGGGAGACCGCCTGGCGGAGGAGTTCGGATTGGACTGGACTTTCCTGGACTTTCCGACAGGTTTCTGACCCGGAAGGCCGGCCCATTTCCCGGATCTCTGTCACGATCATCCTCCGGACCCCTGATCGGGTCACGCAGAAAATGAAGGAGCCACTGATGGACCTGCGGCGACTTTCCGCAATCGTCGTTCTCATGGCCGCATGCACGGGCCCTGGCAGGGCACAGGTCGTCCCCACGCCGGCTTCCCAGTTCGGATTCCAGGTTGGAGCGGACCGGAAGCTGGCGAACTGGGACCAGCTTACGGCCTATTTCGGGGCTGTGGCCCGTGCCAGCGACCGGGTGGTGCTGGACACCCTGGGAGCCAGCACCATGGGGATGCCCATGGTGATGCTCACCATCACCAGCCCCGCGAATCATGCCCGCCTGGAAGAGCTCCGGGAGATCCAGTTGAAGCTGGCGGATCCGAGACGCATCTCGAGTGAAGAGGAATTGGAAGGTCTACTGGACCGAGGCCGTACGGTGGTCCTCATTACCCATGGGATCCATGCCACGGAGGTGGGGGGGCCCCAGATGGCCGCTCGGTTGGTGCACCGCATGGCCACCTCCGAAGATCCGGAAATCCTCCAGATACTGGACGAGACCATATTCCTGGATATTCCCTCCCTGAATCCCGACGGTACCCAGTGGGTGACCGACTGGTACAACCGCTGGGTGGGCACGGAGTACGAGGCGGCCCCTCTCCCCTGGCTCTATCATTTCTACACGGGCCACGACAACAACCGGGACTGGTATGCCTTCACGCAGGTTGAGACCCAGCTCACCGTAAAGAAGGCTCACAACGCGTGGCATCCCCAGGTCGTCCATGACATCCACCAGACCGGCTCCTACGGGGCAAGGATCTTCTTCCCCCCTTTCATCGATCCGTATGAGCCGAATATCGATCCTGGGATCATCGCCGGGGTGAATCAACTCGGGTCCTACATGGCGGCGGAGGTTACGGCCAGGGGGATGCCGGGGGCCGTCATCCACCAGCGTTACGACGCGTTTACGCCGGCCCGGGCCTACCAGCACTACCACGGAGGGGTCCGGATCCTCAGCGAGGCAGCGTCGGCCCGGATCGCCACGCCCATAGAGATTTCCCCTCAGGATCTCCAGACCGGACGAACCGGAGACATGACCGTCTCCTCATGGAACTTCCCCTGGCCATGGGAGGGGGGTGAGTGGGCTCTGGGAGACATTGTGGACTACATGGAGGCGGGGGCTCTGGCCCTCCTGAAGAACGCGGCCCGGAACCGGAGCTTCTGGCTGGAGAATTTCTATCACATCAACAGACGGGCGGTGAAGGGCTGGGATCGCTGGCCCGAGGCCTGGGTGATCCCGGGAGGGCAGAAGAACCAGGCTGGGTTGGCCTACCTCCTCAGAGTCCTCACCACCGGCGACGTGGAGGTGCATCAGTCCCTCAGCGACTTCCAGGCGGATGGCCGTCGATTCCCCCTGGGGTCCTTCGTGATCCCCACGGGACAGCCGTACGGTTCCTTCGCACAGACCATGCTGGAGATCCAGGAGTACCCCGATCTTCGGGAATACCCCGGAGGCCCTCCCCTCCGTCCCTATGACGTCACCGCACACACCCTGCCCCTTCTCATGGAGGTGGAGGCGGTGCCGGTGGAAAGCCTTCCTCCCATGGCCATCTCCGAGGCCCTGGGGATTCCGGAGTGGCAGTTTTCCCTGCCGGAGGGGCTCCAGGGTCCGGAGGCGCCGCGAATCGGAATCTACAGGTCCTGGCAGGAGCCGATGGAAGCCGGTTGGACCCGCTGGACCTGGGATCAGCACGGGCTGGCCTACGACACCATCCGGGACGCCCGGATCCGGGAGGGGGGTCTTCTGGAGGATTATGACGTCATCCTCTTCCAGAATCAGGACCCGGAATCCATCCGGGATGGCTTTGCCCCGGGCCAGCTGCCTCCGGAGTATACCGGCGGCCTGGGTGACGGAGGTGTCCGGGCACTGGTCAACTTCGTGCGTGCCGGCGGAAGGATCGTGGCGGTGGAAGAGGCCACGGATTTCTTCATCGAGATCCTGGGCCTGGGCCTGAGCAATGCCGTGGAACGACTTCCTCCGGAAGAATTCTTCATTCCCGGGTCCATACTCTCCGTAGAGTTGGAGGAGGATCATCCCGTGACCAGGGGAAAGGGCCCGGTCACGCCGGCCTGGTTCTGGAGGAGCAGTCGAGCATTCGACCTCATGGACCCGGGGCTTCAGGTGATCGGCCGATACGCCGACACGAACCTCCTTCTCTCGGGATGGATGTCCGGGGCGGGGTATCTGGCCGGAAAGCCGGCAATCGTGGAGGCCCGGGTGGGTGACGGATCCGTGGTGCTTTTCGGATTCCAGCCGGACTACCGAGGGCAGACCGTCATGACCTGGCCTCTCCTGTTCAACGCGCTGGAGGAAGCCGGCTGACGCCCCCCGGAAGCCCGGCCCATCGATCAAATCGCATCTGGTGGTCTTTCGTCGCCGGAGACTCTGACCATTTGCTGCACTGGGAGAATACATACCTATGAAGTGTCCATCCTGTGGCGCGGAGGCATCGGGGAATTTCTGCTCATCCTGTGGAGCTCCCCTGGCCGTGGAGAAATGCCCAGCCTGCGGCGGGGCCGTGCCCCCGGGAAGCAAATTCTGCACGAGTTGTGGAACGCCCATGCCCCGGGGCAGGGGGGCAGCCTCGGGGAAGAAAGCCGGAAAGGGGGGGGCTGGAGGAGCCGGAACTCCCCGAAAGAGGTCTCAGGCCGGTGAAGATGACGTCTCCAGAGGCAACAGCCGGATGGCCTGGTGGGTAGCAGGGGCTCTCCTGGCGGTAACCCTGGTGGCCCTGGGGTATCCCGTCCTGACCCGGGGCACCGGGTCGGGGATGGGGGGGAGCGGAGCTCCTCCGGGAACGGGGGGGAGCGGAGCTCCTCCGGGAATGGGGGGAAGCGGGACCGATTCAGGATTGGTGGATCTGACCGCCATGACCCTGGAGGAGCAGGCCACAATTCTCTTCAACCGGGTCATGAGCTCCAACAGCGCCGGGGATACCGCCGACGTGGAGTTCTTTCTACCCAAGGCCCTGACCATCCATGAACAGCTGAATCCCACGGATCCCGACGGACTCTACCACTTCGCCCTCCTCCACATGGTAGACGAGGACTACGCATCGGCCCTGGACAAGGCCCGGGAGGGACTGGCGGAGGTGCCGGATTATCTCCTCCTTCTTGGCGTGGCCGCTGAGGCCTCCCTGGGAATGGGAGACGATGAGGCGGCCCGGGAGTACTACGCCCACCTGCTGGATGTCTACGACGCGGAGGTGGGCATGTCCCGCATCGGATACGATCACCACCAGCCCATGTTTCCCGCCTACAGGGAGGAGGCCCGGGCCTTCCTGGGCCGGAACTGACGGACTGTCGTGCTGGGGGAGACCTCTGTGGGGATCGAACAGTGCTTTCAAGAAAGGGAGGGGTGGAATGGCGTCAGACGAGAAGATCGTGAAGTCTGGAAGAGGCAAGAGGGGGGCCCGGCCCACCGAGGACGAAGTCTTCCTCCAGGCTGCGATAGAGCAACTCGAGGAAAGCCCTTCCGTAGTCGTGGGCCAGGAGTCCTGGCGGGTATTCCGGATCATGGGAGAGTTCGTGGAAGGATTCGAGGAACTTTCCCGTCTGGGGCAGGCCGTTACCATATTCGGCTCTGCCAGGACCACGGAAGACAATCCCTACTTCCAGCAGTGCGTCGAGACGGCCCGCCTGCTGGGAGAGTCGGGGTTCTCCATCATCACCGGAGGCGGTCCCGGAATCATGACGGCGGCCAACATAGGAGCTCAGAAGGCGGGGGCATCCTCCGTCGGCCTCAACATCGAACTGCCCTTCGAGCAGGACCTGAACGAGCACGTGGACCTCAAGATCCACTTCCGCTATTTCTTCGTCCGGAAGACGATGTTCGTGAAGTATGCCCAGGGTTTCGTCATCTTTCCCGGCGGCTTCGGTACCCTGGACGAGCTCTTCGAGGCCCTGACCCTCATCCAGACCCGGAAGATCAAGAACTTTCCTGTGGTCCTCTTCGGTACAGCCTACTGGCAGGGCCTCCTGGATTGGATGAGGAATACCCTGGAGCCGGAGGGGAGCATCTCGCCCGGAGATCTGGAGCTGTTCCTGGTGACGGATTCCCCGGAGGAGGCCGCGGAATATGTGGTTGAACGGCACACGCAGGATCTTCAGAAGGTGGTCCGACGAGACGGGACGGTAGTCCTCGACCTCCCGCGGACAGGTGAAGATACGGGGGGGCGATGATCCAGTCCCCCCTCCTCCTCACGGCCCTCATCGCCGTGGCCACCTTCCTGGCATTCATCCTGGATCAGAAAGTGGCCTGGCTTTCCCGGGTGGGGGCATCCCTTCTGGCCCTTGTCCTGGGGGCCATCCTCTCCAACACCGGGATCGTCCCCGCCAGCTCCCCGGTCTACTCCGTGATCGAGGGCCCTCTCACCTCTCTGGCCATCGCCTGGCTCCTCCTGGCCGTGAACCTCTCCGATCTGAAGGTCGCGGGGCCCAGGATGATCGGGGCCTTTCTCCTGGCCAGCTTCGGAACGGCTCTGGGAGCTTTCTTCGGGGCGCTCTTTTTTGCCGGGACGTTCGGGGAGCACACCTGGCGTCTGGGGGGGGTATTCACCGGGACCTACTCCGGTGGCTCGGTGAACTTCGTCTCGGTGGGGCAGGGAGTGGAGCTTCCGGGTTTTCTCTTCGCCGGGGCTACCGCCGCCGACGCGCTCACTACGGGAATCTGGCTTGCCCTGTGCCTCATGCTCCCCATCTGGCTGCACCGTTTCTACCCGGCCGCCATCCCCGGAGAGGGGGAGGAACCCGGAGGGGGGGACAAAGCGGGGGAGAATGGGGGGGATCATCCGTTCTTTGACCGGGTGCCACTTTCCACCCTGGACCTGGGGAGCCTCCTGGCGGTGGGGTTTGTCCTGGTGGTGGCCGCCGAGTGGGTGGGGGCGCTGATCCCTGCCGTGCCCGCCGTTCTCTGGCTCACCACCTTCGCTCTGGCAGTGGGGCACCTGAAGCACTTCCAGTCGGAGAGGGGGGCCTTGCCGCGGGGTACCCTGGCCCTCAACTTCTTCTTGTTCCAAACGGGTTTCCTTTCCTGTATCTCGGTGTTCGCTTGGGTGGGGGTGGTGGTCTTCTACTTCACCCTGGTGGTGGTGGGGGTGCATGGGGTGGTGGTCTACGGCGGGGGCCGCCTCCTCCGCTGGGACCTGGGATCCCTGTCCGTGGCCTCCCAGGCCGCTGTCGGCGGGCCTTCCAGTGCCCTGGCGGTAGCGGTGTCCAGGGAGTGGAAGGGATTGGTCCTGCCAGGGATCATCGTGGGTCTACTGGGTTATGCTCTGGGCACTTACCTGGGATTCGGCGTGGCCTACCTCCTCCGGGGGATGGGGGTGGGGCTGTAGCGCTCCCGCTGGAGGGGGGTGGGCCGCCGGGAGCCTGGGGACTATCTTTTCGGGCCGGGAACCCGGTGCCGTCGGACGAGGGGTCCGATGGTAAGGGCGCCAGGTCCCACAATGCACCGGAGCCGGCCACAATCGGGTCGGGAGAGGGTGCCTTTTCTGCCTCGCGGGGACCCGGATACGGGGCGGAGGTCGAGAATGTCGAAATCAGAGACGAAAGCACCGGGGGGCTATGCCCCTTCCGGTAAGAATACCGGGGTGGTGAAACCCAAGGGGACTTCCCGGATACGAGCCCACCAGGAGCTCCAGACCATCCATCCGAAGTCCCGGAAGCCCGGCTGGCTCAAGGTTCGGTCTCCGGGTGGGGAGAACTATCTCCGGCTTCAGAAGATGATGCGGACCCAATCCCTGCACACGGTCTGTGAGGAAGCGGCCTGTCCCAACATCGGGGAGTGCTGGGAGGCCGGCACCGCCACCTTCATGATCCTTGGGGATGTCTGCACCCGGGCATGCAAGTACTGCGGGGTGGCGCACGGGATGCCCACGGAGTTGGACGAGGAGGAACCCTACCGGGTGGCCGAGGCCGTGGAGGCCATGAGGCTGGAGCATCTTGTGGTGACCAGCGTGAACCGGGACGAGCTCCCGGATGGAGGGGCCGAGATCTACGCCACCCTCATCCGGGAAGTGCACAGGAGAGTGCCGAACTGCTCCGTGGAGGTCCTCATCCCGGACTTCAAGGGCGACGAGGATGCGCTGCGAAAGGTAGTGGAGGCCAAGCCGGAGATTCTGGGGCACAACCTGGAAACGGTGGAACGGCTCCACCCGGAGGTCCGGCCCGGGGGGCGGTATTGGCGCTCCATCTCCTTTCTGGGAGCCGCGAAGCGTATGGATCCGTCCACCCTCACGAAGACCGGGATCATCCTGGGCATGGGGGAAGAGGAAGAGGAGATCCGGCAGGCCATGGCCGACGTTCGAAAGGCCGGGGTGGATATTCTGACCCTGGGCCAGTACCTCCGGCCTTCTCCCGGCCACATTCCGGTGGCCCGGTGGGTTGAGCCGGATGAGTTCGCCCGCTGGAAGAAGGTGGGCGAGGAGGAGCTGGGGTTCTCTCACGTCGAGTCGGGCCCCCTGGTCCGTTCGAGTTACCACGCGAAGGAACAGGCCAGGGAGGTGGAGGCCGGGAACGCCGGTAGCATCCGTACGGTTCTGGAGAGGGACGTTCCAGCCCCGGCGGAGAACATGCCCCAGTTGGTTCAGATCACACCCGGACTCGCCGGGAACGGAGGTTCCTGACCATCATGGAGTCAGCCATGGCCGAAGTCTCGGCAGAGAAGGATCCACTTTTCGGGTTCTCCAGGGAGAAGCTCCTGGAGATCCTTCGGAACATCCTCCTCTATCGCCGTTTCGAGGAAAAGGCGGAGGAGGCCTACGCCATCGGGAAGATCGGCGGATTCTGCCACCTTCACATCGGGCAGGAGGGGGCCGCGGAAGGGTGCATATCCCCCCTGCGAGAGGACGATTACGTCATCTCCGCCTACCGGGAGCACACTCAGGCCCTGGCCAAGGGCCTGGAGCCGAGCCACGTCATGGCCGAGCTCTACGGTCGGACCCCTGGGACATCGTCCGGGAAGGGGGGGTCCATGCACATCTTCGGGGCCGACCAGGGATTCATGGGTGGACATGGGATCGTGGGAGCACAGGTCCCCCTGGCCACCGGCATGGGGTGGGCCATCAAGTACAGGGAAGAAGACCGTGTGACCCTTTGCTTCATGGGCGAGGCCGCCGTGAATCAAGGGGCCTTTCACGAGTCCCTGAACATGGCCGCCATCTGGCAGCTTCCCGTCATCTATGTCGTGGAGAACAACGAGTACGGCATGGGTACGGCGTTCCAGCGGGTCTCCGCCACGGAGGTGAAGGAACGTTCCGGGGCGTATGGGATTCCGGCAAGCGTCGTGAACGGCCAGGACGTGCTGGCCACCTACAGGCACTTCGAGAAGCTGGTGGAGGAGGTCCGCAACGGGGGCGGCCCCCGGTTCGTTGAGGTCAGGACCTACCGCTTTCGGGGTCACTCCATGTCCGATCCGGTTTCCGGCACGTATCGGTCCAAGGACGAGGTCTCGGAGAGGACGAAGGAGGCCGATCCCATCACCCTCCTGGTGGACCGTCTTTTCGAGGCTGAGATCCTGGACCAGGAGGGCCTGGAAGGCATGGACCGGGAAGTCCGGGCCCAGGTGGAGGAGGCGGCCGCCTTCGCAGACGAGGCGGCTGCCCCGGAGGCCGGCGAGCTGTACACTCACGTCTACGCCGAGATCAACGAGCACGGCCGCCTCTTCTTCGACGGGAGGGATCGCTGATGGCCGAGATCACCTACCGGGAAGCCCTCAACCAGGCCCTCCGGGAAGAGATGGAGCGGGACGACTCTGTCTTTCTCATGGGAGAAGAGGTGGCGGAGTACGACGGTGCCTACAAGGTCTCCAAGGGCCTTCTGGACAAATTCGGTGAGATGCGGGTCGTTGATACCCCCATCAGCGAGCTGGGCTTCACCGGCCTGGGGGTGGGGGCGGCCATGGTGGGCCTTCGTCCCATCATCGAGTTCATGACCTTCAACTTCTCCATTCTGGCTCTGGACCAGGTCCTCCACTCCGCCGCGAAGATGCTGTACATGTCCGGCGGGCAGATAAATATCCCCATGGTTTTCCGGGGGCCCACGGGCGCTGCTCTGCAGTTGGGGGCCCAACACTCCCAGGCCTGCGAGACCTGGTACGTCCATGCCCCGGGGTTGAAGCTGGTGACCCCGGCCACGCCGGCCGACGCCAAGGGGCTCCTGAAGGCCGCCATCCGGGACAACGATCCCGTGGTGTTCATGGAGGGGGAGCTTCTCTACAACGTCCGGGGAGAGGTGCCGGAGGGCGATCACCTCGTTCCCCTTGGGGTGGCGGATCTGAAGCGGGAGGGCGGCGACGTTTCCATCATCACCCACGGCAAGATGGTTCACCTGGCTCTCCAGGCAGCCACCAAGCTGGCCAAGGAGGGTCTGGAGGCGGATGTCCTGGATCTCAGGTCCCTGAGGCCCCTGGACATGGATGCCGTTCTGGCTTCAGTGAAGAAGACCAACAGGATGGTCTACCTGGAAGAGGGTTGGCCATACGCAGGCGTCGGAGCCCAGATTGCGGCCATGGTGCAGGAAGAGACCTTCGACTACCTGGACGCCCCGATCCTCCGGGTGACCCAGGCCGACGTGCCCATGCCCTATGCCAAGAATCTGGAGCAGCTGGCCAAGCCCAACGCCCAACAGGTGGTGGAGGCGTGCAAGACGGTTCTGTACCGGTAAGGTTCCTTTTCCCGGGTCCGGCCCCGGGTGACGGCGTGCAACCGACCGGTGTGCTCTTTTGACAACGACACCCCAGCAGGGCTCGAGAGATATGGCGACGAAGGTTCATATGGAGGCACTCTCCCCCACCATGGAGGAGGGGCAACTGGTTCGGTGGCTCAAATCCGAAGGCGACCCGGTGGCCAGCGGAGAGATCCTGGCTGAGATCGAGACGGACAAGGCCACCATGGAGCTTGTGGCCCGTGGAGACGGCGTGCTGCGGAAGGTTCTCCTCCCGGAGGGTGGCACCGCTCCCGTGGGCGAGGTCATCGCCCTCATCGCCGGGGAGGACGAGGACATCTCGGCCCTTGTGCCGGAGAGTGCCGGCGCCGAAGCCGAGGCTCCAGCCCCGCAGGCGGCCTCTCCTCCGGAGGGGGCCGGGAGATCCTCCCAGGCACCCGTTGAAGCACAGGAGCCCCCGGCTCCAGCGGCACCGTCGGAATCGACCTCCGCCGTAGCCGGTGCGGCAGAGGGCGCCGAAGAGCCTTCCGAAAAAGAGGCCGAGCCGGAAGATGGAAGGATCAGAGCCTCTCCTCTGGCCCGCCGCATGGCCCGGGAAGCGAATCTGGACCTCTCCCGGGTGAAGGGGTCGGGCCCCGGAGGGCGGGTGGTGAAGAGGGATGTGGAATCGGCGCGGGAAGGTGGGGAGGCGGAAGCGGCGGCTCCTGCCGGGGAGGGCCCCGGGGCCGCCCCCGCCCCTTCCCGGCCTGTGGCCGGTCTTCCGGAAGACGACTTTCAGGACGTTCCCCTCTCCCAGATGCGGAAGACCATCGCCAAACGACTGGTGGAATCCCTGGGGCCCGTGCCCCATTTCTTCCTCCGTATCACCGTGGACATGACCCGGGTCCTGGAAGCCCGGGAACGGGTGAACCGGGTGCTGGAGGCCGAGGGAGAGAAGATTTCCATCAATGACTTCATCCTTCGGGCCACGGCCCAGGCCCTGGCTCGGCACCCGGAAGTGAATGCCCATTGGAAGGACGGTGAGGCTGTGCGCCGCCATTTCCGGGTGCATCTGGGGGTGGCGGTGGCCGTGGAGGACGGCCTCATCACACCGGTGGTGAGAGACGCCAACCTCAAGGGGCTGGCTCAGATCAGCCGGGAGGTCCGTGAGCTGGCGGCCCGTGGCCGGGAGAAGCGCCTCCAGCCCGAAGAGTACACCGGGTCCACTTTCTCCGTCTCGAATCTCGGGATGTTCGGGATTCACGAGTTCACCGGCGTCATCAATCCCCCGGAAGCCGGTATCCTGGCCGTGGGAGGGATCGAGCAGACGCCGGTGGTGGAGGACGAGGACGTGGTGGTCCAGCCCCTCATGAAGGTGACCATGAGCTGCGACCACCGGGTCGTCGACGGCGCCATGGGGGCCCGCTTTCTCCAGACACTGAAGGAGATGCTGGAAGAGCCGGCGGCGATCCTGATCTGAGGGTGCCACGACGACACGACGATCAACCATTCCCCCAGCAGAGGAGAAGACCATGACGTGTAACATGGGCTCGACGGACCGGATCATCCGGGGGGTCATCGGCATCGGCGTTCTCGGCGCCGGGTATTATTTCCAGAGTTTGTGGGGCCTCGTCGGTCTGATACCATTGGTGACGGCCCTCATCGGCTGGTGCCCGGCGTATGTTCCCTTCGGAATCAGCACTACGTCAAAGGAGTAGACCCCTGCCCGGGGGCCTGGCAGGGACAGGGACCAGGGGGGGAGTCCCTCATTCCGGGGCTCCCCCTTCTCGCGGCCTCCGGCGGATTTCCCTTACGAGACGGATAGATCCGGAACCAGATGGGCGTTTCCCTCCAACTGCTTCTTATGACCGGTCTCATCTTTCTGGTGAACATCCCCTTCGGCTATTGGAGGGCCGGGACCCGGCGGTTCTCCTGGCCCTGGTTTCTGGCCATACATCTACCTGTGGGTCTGACAGTGGGGATTCGCGTGCTGGCGGGGATCCGCTTCATAATAGGCGCATTTCCCCTCTTCGTGTTGGCCTTCTTCCTGGGCCAATCCCTGGGGGGAAGGCTCAGAAGCCTCCCCCGCCGCCGCCCCCGAACCCCCCCCCGCTGAATCCTCCCCCACCCCCCCCGCCGCCGAAGCCGGAGCTCCCCGTGCTTCGGGGCTGTGAGGTCATGACGGTCCCGGCCTGGGACGCCATCCGGGAGAGGTCGCTCACGAAGGCTCCAGAATGGAAGGCATGAGGATGCCGCCCCACATACCAGGCGGGAGGTTCCGTGTACAGATCCCGGAAAGCCCTGGCCCAGCCGTCTTCCACCCCCAGGGCCATGGCGAAGGGCAGGTATTCCTCGAACATCTCCGGCGAGGTGATCATGCGCCGGTACCGGTCCGATTCCACCCGGTCCTGGAACTCCTGGAACCCCAGGATCTCTTCCAGCGTCCGGGCTCCCTTTACCGTCCGGGCCGGCATGAAGATGCCGAATCCCAGGACGGGTAGGGCCGTAAGGACGCCGGCCAGAAGTGCAGTGAGGGGCGAGATGAAAAATATGCCGGCCAGAATCTGGAAGCCGGGAATGGCGAGGCCCAGGGAGACGACTCCGATGGCGATGAACGCCCCCGCGACCTTGTCTGGACGGTGCCGGTAGAAACCCGCGGATTTCAGCGCCTGGAACAGTTGATCCTTGATGTCTCCCAGGACCTTGTAGAATTCGTTCTTCAGGTCCGAGAGCATGACCTCGTCCCTGTGCCCTCCTCGTCCGAAGAGACCCTGGAGAAGCTCCTCTTCGTGGGGCTTGAGCCCCGCCCATCCTGATTCCTTCCGGAGACGGACCAGCCGGTAGTCCGAGTCCTTCCCGAGCCCGAAGAACACACTGGATTCCGATTCTTCCACGCGGAGGAAGCCGCGAACGGCCAGGTCCACCAGTGTGGCGCTGACGTCCCGGGTGTCCGGTCGATTGTCCACCAGGGTTCCCACCTCTGCCGGGGACAGGCCTCCGGGAGGCTCATAACGGGGGGCGATGCTCCGCCGTCGAGGGTCTTTTCCCCAATGCCGCCAGATCCTCCACATGAGAAGGAAGCTCAGGATGGGGAAAAAGAAAAGCCAGTTGGACCGGAGGAACAGCCATGTTTTCTCGATGGCTCCCGGTCGTTCCACAGCGCCCGGGTCCCACCCCACCACCACGGTAAGACCTTCTCTGAAACCCAGTGGCTGACTGGTTTCGAAATAGAATCCCCGTTCTACTTCACGGATCAGGGCGTCCCGGCTCGAGGAACCATATGCACCGGTGAACGCTGTGGCCCTGAGTCCTGTAGCCCCTGGGGGAAGCTGGATCATGGCCGATGCGCTCTGGATGGGAGCGTCCCATTCAGTGCCGGTGACGTTCCAGTACAACTCGTCGTGTTCCTCGAAGAAGGTCAGGGCGTTGGGGACAGAGTAGCGGAGCGTGATGGTCCGGACGGCATCCCGGGCCTCCGGGACCCAGACCTTCACCTTTCGATATACGCCCTCCCGGCTCACTTCCGTCTCCAGCTCACGACCGCTCTCATCGGTGACGGCTTCCATCTCCAGGAATAGGCGTTGGCTGAACCCCTGGGGGGTCCGGTATTCCACCGGAATGGTCCGGTAGAAGCCGTTCCAGCTTCCGCCGAATCGGATCCTGATGGATTCCATGACCCTCAGATCCCCGTCGGACTCCACCTCAAGCGCGACGTGAAAGTGTTGAATCCGCAGTGTCCGCTGGGCTTCCAGCGCCTGGATTTGGAAGAGGATTCCGGATATGAGGATGCCCAGAAGGAGAAGAGGGCGCAGAGGCGCCCCCTCCGATCTTCCTGCCCCCGGCGTCGGAATGATCTGGCCCATCCCGGCTTGATTCTCGCTGGAATCCAGGAGGACCGAAGGGCGAAACCGAGGTGACCGGAACCCGATCAGAATTTCACCGTCGGCACGGACCGCTCACCCTCGTCGATCTCGAAGAATTCCCTCTTCTGGAACTGGAAGGCCCGGGCGATGACGTTGGAGGGGACCTGGTGGATGAGGGTGTTATAGTCGCGAACCACGGCGTTGTAGTATTTCCGGGAGGCCTGGAGGTTGTCCTCCAGCTCCGCCAGGGAGGCCTGAAGGTCCCGAAACCCCTGGGCGGCCTGGAGTTGGGGGTATGATTCGGAGAGGGCGAAGATGGATTTGAGAGCCCCGGTGAGGAGATTCTCGGCGGCGCCCTGCTCCGCCGGGCCCGAAGCGGACATGGCCGCGGAGCGGGCCCGGATCACCTTCTGGAGGGTCTCCTCTTCATGGCCGGCGTATCCCTTCACCGTTTCTACCAGATTCGGCACCAGGTCGTAGCGTCGCTTCAATTGGACGTCGATGTCCGCCCACGCCGCATCAGCCTGCTCCCGGAGCCTGACCAGGGAGTTGTACAGGAATCCACCGATGATGACCACGAGGAGAAGGATTGCGAGTCCCCACATGGAGTCGTTCCTCTCTGAGAGAAATCCGGGCGCCGGGAACGGGCGGGGGTAGAGTCCCTCCGTCGGACCCGGCGCAAACCGTGGGATACATTGCAGAAATCTGGGCCGGACCCCCGTGAATGGCAAAGAAAATGTTTCTTCGGTGGGTTCCCTGACCGGAGCGAGCCCCTTCCCGGTCCCGGGAAGGCCCATCGGAATTCCGAGAGGTGAATCACAGGTCTTGCCGGGGGGTACGCGAAGGGGGTTACCGAAGAAGGCGGGCGATTCTACCTTTCTTTTTTCGGGGCCCGCATCCCGGGCGCTGAACGGGCGGGGTGACCCGAGCCCGGGCCCAGGCGTCGAACCAGGTGGACACCGTCCCACTTTCACTGTTTTGCGAGGTGCGTCGTGGCAGAGAACGGAAGCACGGAAAACAGCTTTGACCTGATCCTCATCGGTAGCGGTCCCGGCGGATATGTGGGCGCCATCCGGGCCGCGCAACTGGGCATGAATGTGGCCTGCGTGGAGACGGAGAAGCTGGGGGGCGTCTGCTTGAATGTGGGATGCATTCCCACCAAGGCCCTCCTCACGAGCTCCTCCTTCGTTCGGGAGACCCAGGTGGCTGAAGGGCACGGCGTGAGTCTGGACGGGTTGAAGGTGGATCTGGGCCCGGCCCAGGAGCGGAGCCGGAAGGTGGCGGATCAGTTGAACAAGGGCGTGGGCCACCTCTTCAAGAAGAACAAGGTGACCCATCTGCCCGGATTCGGGCGGCTGGTGGAAAAGGGAAAGGTGGAAGTGGAGGACGCCGAAGGAAAGAAGACGGTATACGAGGCTCCCCACATCATCATCGCCACCGGGTCCAGGCCCCGGGACCTCCCCATGCTGAAGATCGACGAGGACCGGATCTGGTCCTCCACCGGAGCACTCTTCCAGAAGGAGGCCCCCGGAAGCCTGGCTGTCGTCGGGGCCGGTGCCGTGGGGATGGAGTTCGCCGACATCTACAGCACCTATGGCTCAGAGGTCCACGTCATCGAGATGCTGGACCGGGTGCTTCCCCTGGAGGACAAGGATTCCTCGGCGGCAGTGGCCCGGAGCTACAAGAAGCGGAAGATGAAGATCCGGACTTCCACCACTGTGCAGGCTTCAGAGATCACCGATGCCGGCGTCAGGCTCACCCTCACCGACAAGGACGGGAATGAAGAGGTCCTGGAAGTGGATCGGGTCCTCTCGGCGGTGGGGAGGGTTCCCAACACGGAGGATCTGGGCCTCGAGGCTGTGGGCGTGGCCATGACGGAGCGGGGGGGCTTCGTGAAGGTGGACGAGCACCTCAGGACCAGTGTGGATGGGATCTATGCCATCGGCGACGTGGCCGGCCCCCCCCTTCTGGCCCACAAGGCCTCACACGAGGGTATCGCCTGCGTGGAGCACATCGCCGGGCAGGGCCACGGTACGGTGGATTATGGGAACATCCCCAACTGCACCTACGCCCACCCTGAAGTGGCTTCTGTGGGGATGACGGAGGAAGAGGCCAAGGAGGCCGGGCACGACATCGAGGTGGGAAAATTCCCCTGGGTGGGGGTGGGGCGCGCGGTGGCAGCCGGAGATACGGAGGGCTTCATCAAGGTGATCCGGGACAAGAAGTATTCAGAGATCCTGGGAGCCCATATCGTGGGGCCCCACGCCACGGAGCTCATAGCCGAGTTCGTGGTGGGCCGGCATCTGGAAGCCACGGTGGAGGAGATGGAAAGGGCGATCCATCCTCACCCCACCCTCTCGGAGGGGATCGCAGAGGGCTCCCTGGCGGCCCTTGGCAGGGCAATCCACATCTGATCCAGACTCCTTCGCCGGAAATTCGGGATTCCGGAGGATCCGGGCCCCGGACGGCCTTCGGAGTTCCGGTGTGACCATCCGAGACATGGGCTCCCTGCCCCTTCAGGGTCGGCTCCCTCGTAACGGGGGCGGAACCGAAGGCTTTCAAGGGGGTTCTTGTTCTGGAATGAAGAGAAAGCCTTTCCTCGCAGGGAGCGCGCCGGTGACGGAGGAAAAGACGATTGAGGAGTGGGCGGACGAACCCGCCCCCCGGGATTGGTCCGATGAAGAGGAGCAGGCCCTGCGCCTCTGGATCTCTCTGGCTCGATGTTACGCCACCTTTTCCAGGGCGGTTGCGTGCAAAGTGGCGGAGTATGACCTCACCGCACCCCAGTTCGGAGTCCTGGAAGCCTTGTATCACCTGGGTCCCCTGTCCCTGGGAGAGCTGGCGGAGAAGCTCCTGGTCACCGGAGGGAACATCACCTACGTCATGGATCGCCTGGAGTCCCAGGATCTGGTGGCCCGCGAGCGTTCCGGAAACGATCGGCGAGTGGTTCGGGCGCACCTCACCTCCAAGGGACGGGCCACCATCGAGAGCGTTTTTCCCGGACACGTGAATTTTGTCCGGGGCCTGGTGACGGACCTGGATCTGGGAGAGCAGCGGGAACTCCGGGAGCTTCTGAAGCGATTGGGGAAGTCCGTGGCCAACGGCGGGAAAGACGGCCCCAACTGCTGAGCTGAACCCGGCGCCTCATCCCCTCCACCTCGACCCGACACAACCGACCGGAGCGTTTCAGGCCGTTTCCCCCGGGGGCTCGGCTGCCGGAACGATCTCATCGCTGGGAATCTCCACCCCACGGATCTGGAGCACCCTCACGATGGTCTCTCCGATCTTGTTGTTGGGCGTGGAGGCTCCGGCAGTGAGACCGAGCTGGAAAGGCCCGGACGGCAGCCAATTCTCCTCCACCACCTCGGGGGAATCCGGCGCCAGCTCAGCCTTGTGCCGGATGCTCCCGGACATCACGTCGATACAGGTGGCGTCCTGGATGTGATAGGTCCGGGTGTGGCTCCGGCACATGTGGGCCAGGTGGTTGGTGTTGGAAGAGTTGTATCCCCCGATGACCACCATGACGTCCGGGGGATCCTGCATCATCTCCACCACAGCGTCCTGACGCTCCTGGGTGGCGGAGCAGATGGTGCCGAATGACCGGTAGTGCTCCTCCGCATGCGCCTCGCCATACGCCTCCACGAAGGCCTCCCGGATCCTGGCCCCGATGGCCAGGGACTCGTTGGCCAGCATGGTGGTCTGGTTGGCGACACCGATCTTGTCCAGATCCCGGTCAGGATCGAACCCGTCGGTGGCCTTCATCTTGAAGCGCTCGTAGAAATCGCCGCGGCTCAGGTGACCCGGCCGCTTGGCGATGTAGTCGCAAACCAGATCGGCTTCTTCCATGTCCCGGATGATGAGGTACTTCCCCCCCGGATACCTGTTCACCTGGGAGGCGGTGGCCCTGGACTCCTCGTGGGTGTATTTGCCGTGAATCACGGCGGTGAATCCATCCCTGGCATAGCTCTCCACCCGCTTCCATACCACCAGGACCGATCCACAGGTGGTGTCCACCAGGACGCATCCGATTTCCTTCAGGCGCTCGAAGTCCTTCAGTGTGACACCAAAGGCAGGGATGATGACCGCGTCGTCGGAGGTGACATGGTCAAAGGTGAAGTGACCGTCGGTCTCGGGGTAGATGAACTCGATCCCCATCTCCTTCATGCGGTGGTTCACATGGGGGTTGTGGATGATCTCACCCACCAGGTAGATGCGTTTGTCCGGGAATTTGAGACGGGTCTCGTAGGCATAATCCACGGCCCGGTCCACCCCGTAACAGAAGCCGAACTCCTGGGCCAGCCGGATGGTAACGTCCCCGAAGGCTTCCGTGTATCCCCGGGATCGGATCCGCTCCACAAGGCCGGACTGGTACTCGGAATCGATGAGGGGCCTGACCTCCGACTTGAGGCCCAGGCCGCTCCTGAAATATGTCTTCTCCATGGTACGTTCTCTTCCATGATGCGCGAGCCGCCGACTGGGAAATCCCGGCGGAATCCATCTGTCACGAGTGCCTTACCGAGACCCCGGCGGGACCTCCTTGTTCCCCGATCCGGGAGCTTTCCCGGGTGGCGGGAAGGGAAGGGCGCCCCCCTGGGGACCAGCCTCCGGGGAGTACATCCACGGGCCGGAAAATTGTACCTTTAAGGCATGTCGATACTCTCCCGACTGGCCCTCCTCTTTGTGGGGGTACCGCTCCTGGAGCTCTTCATCCTGATCCAGTTGGGCCAGGTCATGGGCCTCTGGCCCACCATCGGTCTGGTGATCCTCACCGGCCTCGCCGGGGCCGCCCTGGCTCGCCTTGAAGGTCTGCGGACCCTCTGGCGGATCCAGGGGGAGCTGGCCAGGGGCCAGCTTCCCGGCTCGGCTCTCCTTGACGGCCTGGCCATCCTCCTGGGAGGCGCCCTCCTCCTCACCCCGGGAATTCTGACGGACCTGGTGGGATTTTCCTTTCTCTTGCCGCCCACTCGAAAATTCCTCCTGGGGAGAATCCGGAAGAGCATGGAGAGAAGCATCAGAGCAGGTTCCATTCAGGTGATGCACTTCGGCGGATTCGGATTCGGTGCCGGGTCCTGGAGTGCCCCGGGAGAAGGGGAGCATCCCATGGATTCCTCCGGGGGCGGGGAGATCGTTCTGGAGCCCGGCGGCGATGCGAAGGACGACTCTGTGGAAGACCACCCTTCGAGGGAGAGTGGAGAATGACCACCGGCGTTGACTTCCTGGAGCGGCTCCTGGACGCATCGGGCCCATCGGGGTTCGAGACGGCCCCGTCCCGGATCTGGAGGGAAGAGGCCGAGGGCTTCGCGGATGAGGTCTGGACCGATGTCACCGGCAATTCCGTGGCTGCCCTCAACCCCGGCGGCAGCCCCCGGGTCATGATGGCCGGCCATATCGACGAGATCGGACTCCAGGTCACCCACCTGGACGAGAACGGATTCCTGTTCTTCGGGGAGATCGGCGGCTGGGATCCACAGGTCCTGGTGGGACAGCGGGTCCGGGTGCTGGGGAGGGAAGGCCCCGTCAGGGGGGTCATAGGAAGGAAACCCGTTCATCTGATGAAATCGGAGGAGCGGGAGAAGGCCGTCAGGATCAAGGATCTCTGGGTTGACCTGGGAGCCTCCAGCGCCGAAGAGGTGAAGGATCTGGGTGTTCGGGTGGGGGACCCGATGGTCCTGGACGCAGGAATGATACGGCTGGCGGGAGACCGTATCGCCAGCCGGGCCATCGACAACCGCATCGGGGCGTTCGTGGTCCTGGAAGCCCTTCGGATCCTCTCCCACGACACTCCGGAGGCGGCTGTCTTTGCGGTGGCCACGGTGCAGGAGGAGATCGGGTACGCCGGGGGCGGCGCCCGGTCCAGCGCCTTCTCCCTGGAGCCCGATGTGGCCCTGGTGGTGGATGTGACCTTCAGCACCGACGCCCCGGATCTGGAGAAGAAGGAGCTGGGGGACCACAAGGTCGGGGGAGGCCCGGTTCTGAGCAGAGGCTCGGCGAATCACCCGGTGGTCTTTCAGCGGTTGGTGGAAGCCGCAGAAGGGGAAGGGATCTCCTTCACCCTCCAGGCGGCCCCCAGGGCAACCCGGACCGATGCCGACGGCATCCACCTTGTCCGGTTCGGTGTCCCCACCGGGCTGGTGTCCGTCCCGAACCGCTACATGCATTCCCCCAGCGAGATGGTGAGCCTCTCGGACCTGGACAGGAGCGCTTCCCTCCTGGCCGCCTTCGTTCGACGCCTGGAGAGAGATGCCGACTTCCGGCCGGTATAGAGGCCTGTCCGGGGGAAGGTGGCTCGTTCTTCCGGCCGGGCAGCCTCCGGGAAGGGAATGAGAGTCGGAGCCGGGCTTCGTTCGGGACTTGATCGGGACTTGATTAAGAACCCGGACTTGTATTAGTTGAAGTGCTCTGCCTCCCGAGGGGGAAGAGAGCATCGGGCTCTAACAGGACTGAGGGGCATGATCGACACGACTGAGCTGTTGAAGGAAATCCAGGAGATGAGGGAAGACGGTTACCTCTCTGACGCCCTCCTTCGTTTCGCCGCGAGGACCCTCAACGAGGGAGATGAGCGATTCGACTGGGTAGGGGCCTATCTCTACAACGAGAAGGACAACGAGCTCTGGCTCCACAACTACCTGGGGCCCCGGACGGAAGTGGCCAAGATCCCCCTGGGTGAGGGCGTGGCCGGAAAGGCCGCTGCCGAGAAGGCCCATCAGAATGTTCCTCATCTGGAGGAGTTGGAGGACTACGAGGCTCCGGGAGCCAACGCCTCTTCCGAATTGGCAGTGGTCATCAAGGCCGGTGACGAGCTCTTCGGCGTCCTGGATTTCAACTCCATGGAGCCCGAGGCATTCACGGATGAGGACGTATCGGCCATCTCCATGGTGGCGGAGAAGCTGGCTGAGCAGTTCGTGGCCGAACGGCGCCAATAGATTTCCCCGAAGACCCCGGGTCCGGAGTGCCAAGGCTCGGTAATGACGCCTGAACCTCCGGAACCCCGGAAGCTGGAGCCGCGGGTCGTCAGGGCGGGAAATCGGGGGGCCTTCACCCTGGACGGAACCCGGACCTTTCTGGTGGGGCGGCGGCAGGTGGCGGTCATCGATCCCGGCCCGGATCTGGACACCCACGTCCGAGCTCTTTCTTCGGCCCTTTCCGGGGCGTCCGAGATCAGGATCCTCCTCACCCACCATCACAGCGATCATGCCGGAGCCGCTCGGGCCCTGGCGGAGAGCCTGGGTGCTCCGGTATACGGTCCTCCCTCCACCGGTTCCCTCCCGTTGACGGCAGGCCAGCGGATTTCCACGGATGAGGGAGACCTGGCCGTGGTGGACACCCCGGGACACACCCGTGACCACCTGGCCTTCCACTGGCTCGACGCCGAGGCTCTCTTCGCCGGGGACCTTCTGCTGGGCCGGGGCAGTACGACCTGGTTGGGAGAATACCCCGGTTGCGTGGCCGATTATCTGGCGTCCCTGGATCGAGTGGAAAGCTTGGCCCCCCAGGTCGTCTACCCTTCCCATGGAAATCCCGTCCGGAGGGTTCCCGTGGTCATCGGGGTGTACCGGAAGCACCGGCTGGACCGCCTTCACCAGTTGGCCCGGGCTCTGGAAGAGCACCCCGGGGCCTCCCCCGAGACGCTGATGGAGGTGGTCTACGGGAGAACCCTCCCGGAGCGGCTGTCGAAGGCGGCGGGGGCCAGCATCCGGGTCATGCTCCATCATCTGGAGAGGGCTGAGGAAGTGGAGAGGGGCTGAGGAAGCGAAGAGGGCCGGCACGTCCTGTTGCTGGCCCGGGGAACTCCATGGTATCCTGACCCACCAGAGACGAATCTCTCCCCCCCGGTTCCGTGTGCTGCCGGAAACCGAGGGGCTGTGGAGAGGGTGAGAGAGGCTTTCCTTCAGCGTTGGGGCCCAGGTGCCAGAATCCATCGATCCCTCAGTACTGACCCGGTTGGAAGCCGTCGTCGGACCCCAATGGCTCCTGACGGAGCCGGACCGGCTTCTGGTCTATGAGGCCGACGCCCTGGCCTCTCACCCCTATCCTCCCCAGGCCGTGATCCTGCCCGGGACCACCGAAGAGGTGGCTGGCGTCATCGCCATTCTCCATCAGGCCCGGATCCCCGTGGTGCCCCGGGGAGCCGGAACCGGCCTCTCCGGTGGCTCCCTGGCCGTGAGGGGAGGGGTGGTGGTGGGGACCTCACGCATGAACCGGGTTCTGGAGGTGGATCCGGAGAACCGACGGGCCCTGGTGCAGAGCGGAACGCTGAATACCGTCCTCTCGGCTGCGGCGGCTCCCCATGGCCTCTACTACGCCCCGGATCCCTCTTCACAGACGGCCTGTACCATCGGGGGGAACGTGGCGGAAAACTCGGGAGGGCCCCACTGCCTGAAGTACGGCGTCACCAGTCGGTACATCACCGGACTGCGGGTGGTTCTTCCACATGGGGAGGTGGTGTGGTTGGGGGGAATGGGCAGGGAGGCGCCCTCCCTGGACCTGGTGGGCCTGTTCGTGGGCTCCGAAGGGTGTTTCGGCCTGGCCACAGAGGTGGAGATTGCCCTGGTTCCCCTGCCTGAAGGCACCCGGACCCTCCTGGCCATATTCGAAACCCTGGAGGAGGCCGGGAGAGCTGTGACGCACATCGTCTCCAGAGGCCTTCTTCCTGCGGCCATGGAGATCGTGGACCGGAACACCATCGCCGCCGTGGAGGCCAGCATCTTCGCCGCCGGGTATCCCACGGACGCGGGCGCGGCCCTGGTGGTGGAGTTCGACGGATTGGAGACGGGATTGGACGAAGAGGCCGAGTCCGCCACCGCCTGCTGCCGGGAGGCGGGAGCCCGGGAAGTGCGCCGGGCCACAAGCGGTGAGGAGCGCATCGCCCTGTGGAAGGGGAGGAAGAAGGCCTTCGGTGCCATGGGCCGCTTGGCCCCGAACCTCCTGGTCCAGGACGCCACCGTGCCCCGGACCCGCCTTCCGGAGGTTCTGGCTCAGGTCATGGAAATCGCGGGACGCTACCGCCTCAGGGTGGCCAACGTCTTCCACGCCGGGGACGGCAACCTGCACCCCAACCTGGTCTATGACCGGAGGGATCCCGATGAAACCCGGAGGGTGGAAGAGGCTTCCCGGGAGATCATGGCTGCCTGTGTGGAGGCGGGAGGGACCATCACCGGAGAGCACGGGGTGGGATTCGACAAGAGGAAGTACATGCCCCTGGTTTTTTCCGGGGAGGAGCTTTCGGTCCTGGCAGAGATCAAGGGGGTTTTCGATCCCCACGGAGACTTCAACCCCGGTAAGGTCATTCCCGACGAGTACAGCCCGGTGATGGAGAGGGGGGGCGCATCATGAGCCGATACGGGATCCGGAAGAGTGTGGCGTCCCTCCTCCCCGCCCAGGCGGTCCTTCCGGAGGATGCCCTGGGCCCCTGGCCCGGAGACGTGGAGCCCCCGGCGGCGTATCTGGCCCCCGGCACGGAGGAGGAGATGGCCCGGCTGCTCCAAAGAGCCAGCCAGGAGGGATGGCGGGTCCTGCCGGCGGGGGCCGGGAGCTGGCTGAAGGGGTGGGGGACGCCGGAGGTGGATCTGGTGGTGAGCACCCTTCGGTTAAAGGAGATGGGAACCTACGAGCCGGCGGACCTCACCTTTACCGCCGGAGCCGGGATGCCGGTCCGGGACCTGTATGAAGCCACGGCGGCCAACGGGCAGTGGCTCCCCCTGGATCCGCCAGGCTTCGGAAAGGGGACGTTGGGGGCATTGGTGGCCGGCGGCGTCGCCGGTCCTCTGAAGCAGGGGTACGGTTCACCCCGTGACCACATCCTGGGCCTGACGCTGGTCTCGGGGGACGGGAGGATCCTTCGGTGGGGGGGGAGGGTGGTGAAGAATGTGGCGGGCTTCGATGTCACACGTCTCAGCATCGGAAGCCGGGGCGGGTTGGGAATCATCACATCCGTTTCGGCCCGCCTGTTCCCCCTTCCCAACGAGGACTGGACCCTCCTGGTCGGCGGGC
Organism: uncultured Gemmatimonadaceae bacterium; assembly: GCA_964605505.1. Lineage (GTDB taxonomy): Bacteria > Gemmatimonadota > Gemmatimonadetes > Longimicrobiales > Gaopeijiaceae > CAZSDD01. The sequence continues at coordinate 29,957 of CAZSDD010000009.1, forward strand.
CCTCGGCCTCGGACCTCCTTCTCCTGGGCCGGGAGCTTGCCCGGTCGTCCATGCCCATCTCGGCTCTCGAGCTGGTGGATCCGTTGGCGAGGTTGGCGCGGGGAGGGAAGGGTGAGGAAGCCCGGGCAGGTGGGGACCGGGCCCCGAGGGCGGCCCTGGTGGTCCGCCTCCTGGGAACCGGTGGGCAGCTTCAGGCCATGGCGGACCGCGTGCTGGAAATGAGTGAGAGCGTCGGCGGCGAGAGTGCCGAGGTCTTGAAGGGAGAGGAGAGCCGAGGGCTTCACGGGGAGCTGGAGTCATGGGAGGAGGGGGCTGAGCTGGTGGTTCGCCTTTCCCTTCTGCCGAAGCGCCTGGGCACTCTCCTGGACCGGGGCCGGGACCTGGCCGGCAGGCTCGGGCTGGATCCGGAGCTGGAGATGGCGGCGGCGGCCCATGTCGGATGGGGGGTTCTGAGGTTGGCTTTTCGCGGGCCACTCGCCGAAGAGGGAGGATGGGAACCCGCCGCCGGGGTACTCCTGGATTTCCGGAGGAGGCTGGAGGAGGAAGGCGGAAGCCTTACGGTGAGTCATGCTCCTCATGGGATCCTGCGGGAGATGGGGGCCCGGGGAGGGGCAGACCCCGTGCGGATCCTGGTCCGGGGACTGAAGAAGACCTTTGACCCGGCGGGAATCCTGGTCCCGGGGAGGTTCGACGCCTGATGGTCCTGTACCGTCCCCCTTCCTCCGGGGATCGCTGGTCCTCTCCGCCGCCCGAGCCCAGGATCATTCGGGTTCTCCGTCCCACCGACGGGTCCCTTGTGGGGGAGCTGGCCGTCACGCCTCACGCGGACATCCCGAATCGGGTCCAGAGGGCCCGGACAGTGCAGGAGGGATGGGCCTCCCTGGGGCCCAGAGACCGTGTTCGACGGCTGAGGGGGCTGGTGAAGGCCGTGGGAGACCGGGCCCTGGAGATCGAAGAGACCATCGTGGCCGAGACGGGAAAGCCCCGGGCCGAAGCCCTGGTGGAGGTGGTGACGGTCCTGGACCTCCTTCGATATTATCTGAAGGCCGCCCCTTCCTTCCTGGAGCCCCGGCGGGTGTCCTCGGGATGGGTGGTCTGGAAGAAGGCTCTTCTGACCCGTGAGCCCCTGGGGGTCCTGGGGATCATCTCCCCCTGGAACTATCCTTTCATCCTCTCCATGACTCCCGTGCTGACCGCCCTGTTCGGGGGGAATGCCGCTGTCCTCAAACCCTCCGAGTACACGCCTTACTCCGGCCTCCTGGCCGAGGACCTGGCGTCGGATGCGGGCCTTCCGGAGGGGCTGGTCCAGGTGATCGTGGGGCCGGGACGCACAGGGGAGAGCCTGGTCCGGTCGGGGGTGGACAAGGTGATCTTCACCGGCGGCACGGAGACGGGACGAAAGGTCATGGCGGCGGCTGCTGAGACCCTGACGCCCGTGGCCCTGGAGCTGGGTGGCAAGGACGCGGCCATCGTCCTGGAGGATGCCGATCTGGGCCGGGCGGCCCGGGGCGTGGCCTGGGGGGCCTTCCAGAACGCCGGCCAGACATGCATGGCCGTGGAGCGGGTATTCGTCATTGAGAGCATTTACGATGCCTTCCTCCGGGAGCTTCTGGCGGAGGTCCGGAAGATCAACGCCGGGTCCGGAGCCAGGGTGGAGATGGGGCCCATGGTGGTCCCCCACCAGCTGGAGACGGTGGAGACCCAGCTTCAGGAAGCCCTGGAGAGGGGGGCGAAGGTTCAAATCGGGGGCCACCGGGCGGACCCGGCCTCCAACGTGTTTCATCCCACGGTGGTGACGGATGTCGATCCGTTTTCGTCTCTCATGACGGAAGAAACCTTCGGGCCTCTTGTTCCGGTGATTCCCGTGAAGGACGAGGAGGAGGCCATCCGCCGCACCAACGGCAGCCGTTACGGCCTCTCGGCTTCGGTCTGGTCCGGAGACAGATCCCGGGGGATGAACGTGGCCCGGCGTCTCCGGGTGGGAGGAGTGAGCGTCAACGACTCCCTGGCCCTTTACGCCATTCCGGGGCTTCCCTCAGGCGGATTCCGGGATAGCGGATTCGGGCGGTCCCGGGGCCTGGAAGGTCTCGGGGCCGTGACCCAGACCCGGAGTGTCGTGGTGGATCGGTTGAACCTGAAGCGGGAGTTCTGGTGGTTTCCCTACGACCGGTCCACGGAGGTGATGCTCTGGTCGGCACTTCAATATCGATGGAGGGGAGGGGTGAGAGGCCTGCTGGCCGGTGCCCTGGCCCTCATGAGGAGGACGCGGAGGTGAAGAGCTTTCTGGCGGAATTGCAGGAGCAGGAAGAGAAACTCCTCCATTGCGTTCACTGCGGGTTCTGCCTGCCGGCATGCCCCACGTACGTCCGGCTGGGAGACGAGGCCGACTCCCCCCGTGGCCGGCTACACCTCATGCAGGCGGTGGTGAACGGGCGGCTGGATCCTTCCTCCGGAGCCTTTCACACCCATCTGGACCGCTGCCTGGGCTGCAGGGCTTGCGAGTCCGTATGCCCTTCCGGGGTGGAATACGGGCATCTCCTGGAGGGAGCCCGGGAAGTGGCCGCGAAGGCACACAGCAAGGGGGTCCTGGATCGGATCATCCCCATGGTCATGGCGTCTCCGGCTCTCCGGCTCCCGGCCATGGCCCTCACCCGGGCCCTCCGGGCCACGGGGTTTCCCGAGGCGGCGGCTCAGCGGTTGCCGCCCTCGGGTGTCCTGGGCCAGCTCCGCCTGGGAATGGGGATGGTGGCCGGCACCACAGAGCCCGGGATCATGGGGGACCTTCGGGCCCGGGCAGACGGCCCGGGGCCGGTGAGTCCGGTGGTGGAGAAGACCCTGGGCCGGGACCGCCCCACTGCGGTCCTCCTGGGCTGTGTCCAGGAAGGCCTCCTCTCCCGGGTGAACAGGGCCACCGTGCGGGTTCTGGAGGCCAACGGGTTCAGGGTTCTGAAGGTTCCTGAGGAGAGATGCTGCGGGGCCATCCACGCCCATACCGGGGACCTGGCAGGCGCCAGGGAGCTGGCCCGGGCCAACATCGGTGCCTTCGAGACAGCCGGGGTGGAGGTCATTGCCGTGAACGCTGCCGGGTGCGGGGCCATCATGAAGGAGTATCCGCACCTCCTGGCCGGAGATGCCGTTTTCGCTTCCCGGGCCAGGGCCCTGGCCGCCAGGGTGAAGGATGTGTCGGAGATCCTGGCCCGGCCGGGACTGAGGCGCGGGGCGTCCCTGCCCCTGACCGTCACCTACGATGCTCCTTGTCATCTCCTCCATGCGCAGAGAATCTCCCGTGAGCCGGAGGATCTCATGGGGTCCATCCCCGATCTGACGCTGCTCCCCCTGGTGAACCGGGAAGAGTGCTGCGGTGGGGCCGGGGTCTATGGCATCACCCACCCGGAGCTCGGCGGAGCCATCGGCAGGGACAAAGTCCAGGCCATCCTGGAAACGGGAGCCCAGCTGGTTGCCACCGGAAATCCCGGATGCATGATGCAGATCGCCGCCGGGCTCAGGATGGAAGGATCGGCGGTGGGTGTGGTCCACCCGGTGGAGCTCCTGGACCTGAGCTACGCTCTGGCGGGGTTCTACGGAAGAAAGGGAAGGAAATCATGACGGAGGTGGGTGAGCGGATCATGGCCGAGGCCCGGGCGGCCAAGGAAGAGATGGTCTCCTTCCTCATGGATCTGGCCGCCATGGAATCCCCAAGCGACGTGCCGGAGAGCCAGAGACCGGTGCAGGATCATCTTGCCGGGGCCCTGGAGCCGCTGGGCTTCCGGATCAGGAGAAGGCCGGGCCGGAAGACCGGGGGCGCCATTCTGGCCGTGCCCCGGGACCGGATTCGTGGCCGCCCCGCCCAGCTCATCCTGGGGCACTGCGACACGGTCTGGCCCCTGGGCACCCTGGCCGGCATGCCCCTGGTCCGGGAGGGCGAGCGCCTCCGGGGGCCCGGGGTCTTCGACATGAAGGCCGGCCTGACCCAGATGGTCATGGCCCTGAGGATCCTGGACCGGGTCGGCCTGAAGCCTGAGGTGACGCCCGTGATCCTGGTGAACTCCGACGAGGAGATCGGGAGCCCCGAGTCCAGGAATCTCATCCGCCTGGTTTCACGCCGGGTCATCCGGGCCTTCATTCCAGAGCCGGCCATGGGGGAGGAGGGGGCCCTGAAGACGGTCCGGAAGGGATGGAGCCAGTTCATCCTGGAGGTGGAGGGAAAGGCGGCCCACGCCGGACTGGATCCCACCGGGGGTGCCAGCGCCATCCTGGCCCTCTCCCACCTGGTCCGGGAGCTTCACGCCATGACAGACCTGGACCGGGGGATCACGGTGAATGTGGGCGTCATCTCCGGGGGGACCCGGTCCAACGTCATCGCCCCCTCCGCCAGGGCCGAGGTGGACGTCCGGGTCCTGAGCAACGCCGACGGCCGGGAAGTGCGGGACCGGATCCTGGGCCTCGGCACGGTCGTCCCCGGCACCTCTCTCAAGGTGAAGGTTCAGTCCACCGTCCCGCCCCTGGAAAAGAACTCCAGAAACCGGGCGCTCTGGGATGCCTGCAGGGCCGCCGGGGAGGAGCTGGGCCTCTCCCTCCGGGAAGGAGTGGCAGGAGGAGGCTCCGACGGGAATACCACCAGCCAGCATACCGCCACCATCGACGGCCTGGGGGCCGTGGGAGACGGGGCCCACGCCGCTCACGAGTTCCTCTACCTGGACCGTCAGGTGGAGCGTTGCGCCCTTCTGGCCCGGCTCCTCCTCCTGGAGGCGTGATCCCCATGCCCGAGGGTCCCCCGGAGCTTTCCTTCACGATTCGACCCTTCGCCACTCGGGAGGAGTATGAAGCCTGCTCCCGATTCCAGGAGGAGATCTGGGGGGAGGAATTCAACGAGCGGGTTTCGCCGGCCATGCTGAAGCTGGCGAATCGCATCGGAGGTTTGGCCGCCGGGGCCTATGGCGAGGATGGAGGTCTCCTGGGGTTCGTCTTCGGCCTCACCGGTGTCCGGGACGGGGAGCTGGTCCACTGGTCCGACATGCTTGCCGTCCGGGCCGACCTCCGGGACAGGGGAATGGGGACGGCGTTGAAGGCGTACCAGCGGGAGGTCCTCCTGTCCCGGGGGATCCGTCGGATGCACTGGACCTTCGACCCCCTCCAGAGCCGGAACGCCTACGTGAATTTCTCCAAGCTGGGCATCGTCTCCGGCGAGTTCGTCCCTGACATGTACGGCGACACCGGGTCCCCCCTCCACGGAGCCGGTACCGACCGCCTCATCGCCACCTGGCTCATGGACTCCCAACGGGTGGCCCGCCGGATGGCCGGAGCCGAGGCACTCCCCACCCTGGGGAAGATCTCCCGGCCACCCAGCGCCCTCCCGGTGGTTCGAGGGGAGCCCGTTCCCATACCGGGACGCCCGAGGCTCGACCTGGCCGCCCCCGCCCTTCTTCTGGCCGTGCCCCGGGACATCGACCTCGTCCTGGAGGAATCCCCGGAGGCGGCCCGCCGGTGGCGGGAGGCCACCCGAAGCGTCTTCGACACCTACCTGAACCGAGGGTACCGAGTGGTGGAGTTCCTGCCGGAGGGGTCCGTCTCCCAGTACCTCCTGGTCTCAGGCGGGGAAGAGAAAACCGGATGAAAATCAAGCGCGCGGAGCTCCGAGAGATCCATCTCACCCTGAAAGAGCGATTCGAGATCAGCACCGGCGGGTGGGACCTCCGGCGAATCCTCCTTCTCCGAATGGAGACGGAAGAGGGAGAAGCCTGGTCCGAGTGCGTGGCGGCGGAGGCGCCGAACTACTCCTACGAAACGCCGGAGACGGCCTGGCACATCCTCACGGATTACGTGCTGCCGGCCATACTGGGGGTGGAGTGGGACGACCCGGGGCAGGTCCTGGCCCCCGTCTCCTGGATCCGGGGGCACCCCATGGCCCTGGCCACGGTGGAGATGGGGGCCTGGGCCCTGGACGCCGCCGGAAAAGGCATTTCCCTCCGGGATCGCCTGGGGGGCCGGCGGGACTCCGTTCCGGTGGGTGTGAGCGTGGGCCTTCAGGGAACCGACGACGAGCTCCTGCGGCAGGTGGAGACCCGCCTGTCGGAGGGCTACCGGAAGATCAAGCTCAAGATCAAGCCGGGGCGGGACGTGGAGATGCTCCGGAAGGTCCGAGACCGGTTCCCCCACGCCTCCCTCATGGCCGACGCCAACTCCTCCTACACCCTGGAAGACGCCCCCAGGCTCCGGGAGATGGACGAGCTGGACCTCATGATGGTGGAGCAGCCCCTGGCCTACGACGATCTCCGGGAGCATGCCCTTCTCCAGGCCCGGATCAGCACGCCCATCTGCCTGGACGAGTCCATCGTTTCTCCGGGCTCGGCCCGTCTGGCCCTGGAGCTCGGAAGCGGGAAGATCATCAACATCAAGCCGGGACGGGTGGGAGGATTCACCTCGTCACTGGAGATCCACGACCTGTGCCGATCCCGGGGAGTGCCAGTCTGGTGCGGAGGGATGCTGGAGGCCGGTGTCGGCCGGGCCTACAATCTGGCCCTGGCCAGCCTTCCGGGGTTCACGCTTCCCGGAGACATCTCCGAGAGTCGGCGTTACTGGAATGAAGACATCGTGGAGCCGGAGTTCGTCATGGAGGACGGGATGATGCCGGTCCCATCCGGGGTGGGGATTGGAGTCGGGATTCGAATGGACCGGGTGGAAGATCTCACGCGGGCCAGGTGGGAGGCCGGGGCGGAGTCCTGATCCGGGCCCTCAGTCCCGTCTGATCTCGAAGGAGGGTGACCGGAGGCGGATCTTCCGGTTCGGGAGGCCCAGCATCCGAACCAGGACCCGGCGGAGTCCCCGGGCCAGAGCGCCCCGCACATCGTCTTCTCCAGTCACCGCCGGCCCCAGCTCTCCCTGAAGCCATCGTTCCAGCTCTTCCAGGTCGCTGAGGGAGAGCGTCTCAATCTCCACATCGGCCAGGTAATAGAACCGACCCTCCCCTCGGGGCCGGAGTGGGACATCCAGGGTCTGCTGGAGGATGAGACGTGCCTCCGGCAGGGTGTTTACTTCCCGGGTGGATGTGGACTGCCCCGCTGCCTGAATGCGATACCGACGGGTCAGGGGGTCGAAGATGACGCTGGCTCGCCATTCGTGGCGCCCTACCTCGTCATCGAAGAAGCCATCCTTCCAGAGTTGGGTGGTGACCCGGATCCGGAGGGGTAGTCCGGAGTGGACGGCCTCCAGGAGAGGGCCTTCACCCAGGATGTTGCCCATCTCCACCGTGGCCTCACCGGTTCCCGGGATGACCAGTAGGCGCAAAGAGCCCTCGTCCTGGGCCACCAGGGGGAAAGCCCCGAGGCCCAGGATCGCCAGGACCAGGAGGAATGCGACTCCTGCTCTGGCCAGGATGTTCTCAGAATCGCCGGCTGAGGCGGATGAAGAAGTTTCCGTCCCGATCTCCCCTCTCGTCCTTGTTCAGGGGGAAAGCGTAGAAGATCCCCAGGTCCCCCAGGAGGAGACCCACTCCCACGTCCATGAAGGTGTCCGTGTCCCCCACACCGTCGACGGTCCATCCCTGCCCCATGTTGAAGAAGGCGGACCAGTCAGGGGAGAATTCCACCCTGGGATACCAGTCCCAATCCTCCTCCCAGGTCTCATCGTCATCGTCCCACCCGAAGTCCCAGTCCAGGAAGAGGCTCCCCCTGAACTCGGCCTGGAAGACGGCGATCTGGTCGCACCCGTATCGGGGGAAGACCGGATCGCGGACGGTGACGTCGTCTTCGGTGACGTCGTATCCCCGCTGAATGCTCCGGGCGCCGCAGTCCCCGGAAAAGAGGGAGTGCCCCGGAAGGGAGCCCACGCCGCCAAAGGCGTGCTGGTACTGGGGTGGGAGGGGCGTGTCGTTCAGAGTGCCGCCGAAGACCCCCCTGAGATCCAGGCTGGAGTTGGGGCCCACCCGGTTATAGCTCCGGATGTCCAGGAAGCCCGTGAGGAAGTCGGTGTCGTAAACCACGGGCTGGATGAGGGCCGCCTGGCTCTCCGGAGAGGTCCGGTGGCCCGGGATGGCCAGATCCCCCCCGAGGCCCCGGCGGCTGTTCGCCTGTATATACCACCCGTCGGTAGGCTCATTCCGATTGTTCCGGGTGTCCAGGGTCAGGCTGGCCTCCAGGAAGTCGAAGTCGCCCTCGGCCACCAGAGGCTGCTCCCTCCAGGGGTCGTTGTTCTTGGTGACGGACCAGGGTCCCTGCACGTAGCTGAAGGCGTGCTCTTCCCGGAAATACTCGGCTTTCAGTTCCAGGGGAAAGGGGGAGAGACGGGCACTGGCGTAGGCGCTCCAACCCGTCCTCTCGTAGTAGTCACGGAAGTCCTTATGGAGAATGAAGGTCGCCAGGGACGCCTCGAGATTCGTGAGCCCCCAGTCCTCTATGGGGTCGACGTAGGAAAAGGCCGTGGCTCCCAGGGCCACCTGCTCCCGCCCACCCAGACTCTGCTCTGCCCGGATCATGTAGCCGAAGTCCTCCTCCCCCAGCTCCAGCCCATACTCGGTTCTCCAGATGCCCCAAACGTCAATCCCGAGGGGGTTCCGGCCGCCGGTTCGGATGGAGGGTCCGAAGATCACCGGCAGGCCCTCCACCCGGTTGTAGTTCTGGCCGGCCTTGATGGTAAAGCGGGCATCGCCCCACCGGTATTCCCGTCGGAGCGGCCCGGCGCCCTCGTCCTGACGCTCCCGGACCGGGGCGATCCTGTCTCCCCGCTGAACATATCGGAGAGGCTCGGGAAAGACCCTCGTCTCCCCTCCGATCCGACCGAGGTCCTCCCCGAGGACCTGGCCCCCGACGATGAGGACGTCCCCTGTGACCGTGCCGCCGGATTCAAAGACCAGGTCTCCGTTCACCACCACCAGGTCGCCCTCCACCTCTCCGGCAATGGTGAAGGGACCTCCGAGAGCCGCCACGTTGCCCATGACGACGCGGGTGGAGGGGATCCTGGACCGGCCGGTGAAGTGGATGGTGCCGGGGTCGTTGAAGAAGTCCACCACCTCTTCCTCTACCCACCGGGGGAGGTCGGCGTCCCGGACGCGCCGATCCTGACCCTCCAGAAACTGGGGAGACAGGAGAACCACCATTCCTGCCAGCAATACCGAGCCCTTCTTCATCGTTTCCTCCCATGCGAGGGACCTGATCTTCTCCAGGCCTCTCTGGCACGGGACGTACCAGAACGCCCCGTATCGGGTTAAGTATTGGTCGGACTGTGAGTTACGGATCTACTGACGTTTCGGTGCCCTGTGTCTCCCCGGGCCTGTCCTGGAGAATTTGTGTTGCACCATGACACGGATCCGTCTCCTTCAGAAGACCATCGCATCCCCCTGCGAAGGGCTCTACTCCCCTTCCTCTCGGATGCCCAATCTCTTCATACGCCGATAGAGGTTCGCGCGATCCGTCCGGAGGCGCCGCCCGGCCTCGGCCACATTTCCACGGGCTCCGGCCATGGCTCCTTCGATGAGGGTCTTCTCGTAGGCGTCCAGGCGTTCTCTAAGAGGTCTGGGGTCTCCCTCCTGATAGCCGGGGACGGCATCGGGGCTGACGAAAGTCCGGGGTAGGAGGGGTGTGATCTCGGAAGGCCCCACGGGTGTGCCACTGCTCAGGATGGCCAGGCGCTCCAGGACGTTCATGAGCTCACGAACGTTTCCAGGCCAGGAATACCGGGTCAGGGCTTCCATTCCCTGGGGGGTGATGTGGGGTATGGGGAGCCCCTGCTTCTTCCTGAGGCGCTGGAGGGAGTGGGTCACCAGCAGGGGGAGGTCTTCCATCCGTTCCCGGAGAGGCGGCAGGTGGATGGGAACCACTTCCAGGCGAAAGAGAAGGTCCTGCCGGAATCGCTTTTCCTCCACGTCGGCCCGGAGGTCGTGATTGGTGGCCGCCAGAACCCGGACGTCCACCTCGATGGCTCTTCCACCCCCGACCCTCTCCACCACTCCCGTTTCGATGGCTCGAAGCAGCTTGGCCTGGGCTTCGGGCCCGAGGTCCCCCACCTCGTCCAGAAACAGCGTGCCCCGGTGGGCCAACTCGAAACGTCCCCGGCGGCGTTCGGTGGCCCCTGTGAAGGCTCCCCTCTCGTGGCCGAACATTTCGCTTTCCACCAGGCCCCGGGGAATGGCGGCGCTGTTCACCCGGATGAAGGGTCTGCCCTTTCGCGGAGAGAGGGCGTGGATGGCGCTGGCCACCAGCTCCTTTCCCGTGCCGCTTTCTCCCGTGATGAGAACCCGGGCATCCGATGGGGCCACCTTCTGGACCAGTTCCCGGACCCGGTTCAAGGGCTGGGACCGGCCCACCAGCTCCTGGCCCGGGCCCAACTCCTCCTGGAGGGCCCGGGTCAGGTCCCGGGCCCGGCTCACCTCCAGGGCCCCCTGGACGGTCAGGAGGACGGCTTCCGGGGTCAGGGGCTTCTCGATGAAGTGGAACGCCCCGAGGCGCGTGGCCTGCACAGCGTCTCCCAGAGTGGCCTTTCCGCTCATCATGACCACGGGAACCCCGGGGCAGAGGTCTCCCAGCCTGGGTAGGGCCTCCAACCCCGAGATGCCCGGGAGCATGAGGTCCAGGAGGATGGCCTCGGGGCATTCCTGGGCGGCTTCCTCGAGACCCTCCTCGGCGGAGCCTGCTTCCCGGACCGCATATCCCTCCTCTTCCAGGAGGCTTCGGAGCATCCGTCGGATGTTCCCCTCGTCGTCGATGATGAGGATTTCCATGGGAGGGAGCCCGCTCCTGTTCAGGATGTCCCGGCCGATGAACCGGGTGGGGATGTCTCCTTCTCCTCCCGAGCCCGGAGCCCCTGAAGGGGCAGCGCTACCTTGCATACGGCACCGCCACCGGGGTGGTTTCGAATCGTGACGCTGCCGTTGTGGAATCGCACGGTCTGGCGAACCATGGCAAGCCCCAGCCCTGTACCGCTGCTCCTGGTGGTGAAACCGGGATCGAAGATCCGGCCCAGATCCTCTTCCCGGATACCGGGTCCCGAGTCGTGGATCTCAACCATGACGGCCTCGGTCTCGGACCAGGTCCGGATCCGGACCTCTCCCTGGGGCCCGGCGGCTTCGAGGGCATTCAGGAGCAGATTCCGGAAGGACCGGAGAAGTGCTTCGTAATGTCCCAGAACCAGGGGGATTCCTTCAGCTGCCCGGTAACGAATTTCGGCCACGGCCCCCTGGTGCTGGTTCACCAGCCCCAACAGTAGCTCGTCCAGATCGACCTCCGACGGAACCCCCTCGGGCATCCGTCCGAACTGGGAGAAGGTGCGGGCCATCTCGTCCAGGCGACCGATCTCCTCCAGGAGGACAGCGCCGGCCTCCCTGGCTGCGGCGTCTTCCAGGCGGGCCACCCTGTCGGCGGCCATCTTCATGGGAGTGAGCGGGTTCTTCAGCTCGTGGGCCACGCTCCGGGCCATCTCCGTCCAACTCCGGAGCTTGGCCGCCTCGACGGCCTGTCGGCGGCCTGCCTCCAGTTCCCCGGCCATGAGACGGAGAGCGTCACGGAGAACCGCGAACTCCTGCACGCCACGGGGCTGAGAGGGCCCCGGATCCGGAAGAGGTTCCTCCCGGCTGATCATCTCCGTCCACCCCACCAGGTCCCGGATGGGCCGGGAGAATCCCCTGGAGAGCTGACGGGCCGCCCAGTAGGCCAGTACTCCGATGAGGACGGCCAGGGCCAGGGCCACCAGGGGGATAAATCCCAGGATGCGTTCTCCCAGCAAGGAGACGATCCGGGAGAACCGAAGGCTTTCGGAGAGGGCTCTCCCGTGGGCTTCGGCCGCTTCCAGGAGGGCGGGGTCCGAGACTCCCGCCGAGTCCATGCCCTCGAGAAGGTCCTGGCCGGATTCCGCCACGGAGCCCCAGGGGCCTGCGGTGCCCACCCGCTCCACCACTCCCCGGACGGCCTGTGTGCCGGCCAGGAGAAGGACGGCCGACGGCACCAGTCCGATGGCCAGAAGGGCGAGGAGGATCCGCCGCTGGAAGCTCTTGATCCTGAACATGATATGGCCAGAAGGTAGGGTGTCGGCCAGGACCCCGGCAAGGAAGATGAGCTTCGGGATGGGACCCGTCTCACACCGGCCCGAAGATGGCACGGACCAACGAGAGGAGGCCGCCCCCCGCTATCCTGCGGGGCCCCTCAGCGGGGGACCGACACCTTCCTCAGGCAGCCGGGGCAGAAGCGCCATTCGTGCCGGATCTCGTTTCCGCAGGCGCAGACATGGGCCCGGGCCGCGCCGCACCAGGGGCAGCCCCGGCTCCCCGTGGGGACGTCCCCGCCGCAGTCCGGGCAGGGAAGATAGGTTCCCATGTCTCCCTGGAGGATCCGGCTCACTTCGTGGGGAGAGGTGGTCCCCTCCGCCACCTTCCGGAGGGCGTCCTCCTTCAGTGTTCCCATCCCCCCTTCCAGGGCCGAGCGCCTGAGCCGCCCCAGGGATGCTCCCTGGGCCACGTCCTCCCTGAGGGAATCGGTCATGGTGAGAAGCTGGAATACCCCGGTTCTCCCCCTGTACCCGTCATGGCACGCCTTGCACCCTTCCTGGGTCCGGCCCCCGCACTTCTTGCAGAGACGACGGACCAGCCGCTGGGCCACCACTCCCGCAAGGCCGCCGGCCAGAAGGTAGGGGGGGACACCCATGTTCAGAAGCCGGGTGATGGCTCCGGGGGCGTCCACGGTGTGTATGGTGGAGAAGACCAGGTGGCCGGTGACCGCGGCGGCCATGGCGATCTCTGCAGTTTCACGGTCCCGGATCTCGCCGACCATGATGATGTCGGGATCCTGACGGAGGACGGACCGGAGGGCGGCCGGAAAGGTGAGGCCGGCCTTTGGGTTGACCTGGACCTGGTTGGCACCCGGCAGGCGATATTCCACCGGATCTTCCAACGTTACCAGGTTGCGACCTTTCCTGTCCAACTCCGCCAGGGCGGCGAAGAGGGTGCTGCTCTTTCCGCTTCCGGTGGGGCCGGCGGCGAGAATCACCCCCTGGCTCCCTCCCATGAGCCCCCGAAACCGGGCCAGGTCATCAGCGGAAAGACCCAGGTCACCCAGGCTTCGGGGCGCCTTCCGGGGATCCAGGATCCGGATGACGGTCTTCTCGCCCTCCTGGACCGGTAGGGTGGAAACCCTGAGGGTCAGGCCCGGTCCCCCATTCCGGAGGGGCAAGCCCCCGTCCTGGGGCTTTCGTTTGACCGAGATGTCCATCCCGGCCATGATCTTCAGGCGGGAGACCACCGCCTCGTGGCTGTCGGAGGGGAGGCCCATGACCTGCCTGAGGACTCCGTCCAGCCTGTAACGGACCTGGATCTCGCCCTCCTGCCCTTCGATGTGGATGTCCGAAGCGCCCTCCTTTACGCCCCGGTCCAGAATGTGATCCACCAGCTTCACCACTGGAGCCGACCGGGCGGCCCGCTCCAGAGAGCTGACCTCCTCTTCTTCATCCTCTCTCTCGTCGGGTTTCCGCCACTCGGCCGGGAGCTCCTTCAGGAGGTTCTGAAACTCTCCTCCGTACCCCCGGGCGATGCCTTCAAGAACGGCGCTGGGGGAGGCCACCACGGGTTCCACCCGGCGGCCGCACTGGAATTGGACATCGTCCAGGACTCCCAGATCCAGCGGATCCCCCATGGCCAGGCGGAGGGAGCGATGGGTGGCGGTCAGGGGAAGGACCCGACCCCTTCGGGCCAACTCCGGGAGAACCGTCCGAAGGGCCGAGTCCTCCGGACGAAGGGGAGGGGCCTCATAGGGAAGGTTCAGCTGGAGGGAGAGACAGCGGGCCACTGTCTCTTCATCCGTGGCTCCCACTGTCACAAGGAGGGCACCCAGGCGTTCCCCCGACCCCGTCTGGCGATTCAGGGCATCCTCCAGCTGGTCCTCGGAAACGGCTCCCATTTCCAGGAGCAATTGGCCCAGGACTTTGGGTCTGGGTTTCACCATGGCTTCCGGCATCCTCTCATGGCATCGGCGAACCTTCCCCGGTTTCGGGAAGAGTGAGGGACTCTCCGGGTCGAGACGGAAGATGGAAAGAGGAACGGGGCGTCCCAATGGTGTGGTGGGCCCTGGGAGCGGGGGATGGTGGAAGGAGGAGGTGGAAACCGGGAACGGGCTCCCGGAAGACCGGCCTCAGGAGCCGGAAATGACCTTAAGGATGAGGCCGGGGATCTGGGTGATGTCCTTCAGGCCCTGGCGACGGGCGTGGGCGCCGGGGCCCGCCAGGATGGCCAGGGCCGGGTTCCGGGTGTGCCCCGCACCCACGTCTTCCAGGTTGCCGTGATCACTGGCCACCACCAGAAGGGTTTCCGGGTCCAGCTTATCCAGGACTCCACCCAAGAACTCGTCCACCCGCTCCAGGGCAATGACGCCTCCGTCCATCCGTCCCCGGTGGCCGGCGTGGTCCGTGTTGTAGTGGGCGAAGAAGGTGAGGTCGGCCCCGGAGGCGAGGCGGGCCAGGTTCCCCCCGGCCTGGAACGGCGTGACTTCCGGCAGGCCCTGGTACCCCAGGTGCTCCCTCCAGGCGGTGTTCACGATCTCGCTGGAGAGGGCCTCTCCCCGTCCCAGGGCTGCGGCCTGGCGATCCATGAGGCCCGCAGCGGCGGCGGCGAGGGGGGGGCCTGCCGGCCGACGGTCCCAACGGGAACCGCGGAACTCCTTCGGGTAGGCGTTGGCGAAGACGCAGGTGGCCCCCAGGGCCTGGGCACGGATGAGGAGATTCCGCTCCTGCACCAGAGGCCGGAGCCTCACCGGGACCCACGGCCCGAAGTGGCGCCCATGGATCCTTGGGGCGTTCTCGCCGGTGAGGAGAGCCGCGTGGCCGGTCCCGCTCTGAGGCAGCCCTTCGATCCCGAGACAGGCGTCCAGGGGAAAGGCCATGGCCGACGAGGACGAAACCTCCGGGCTCCCCAGATGGGGCAGGGTCCCGCCCAGCAAGCCGCTGAGTTCCGTGAGCCGGGCCCTGAAGAAGGGGTTGACCGACTCCACCGCCGGTCCGATTCCGACGCCGTCCAGGAAGATGAAGAGGACTCTGGCCATGGGGCTGGTGTGGAGCCGGCGCCCTCGCCGTCAAGGGCACAGGCCGGCCCGCCGGGACCCGTTCCTATTCCGCCGGACGGAGGTCCATGGTGACGGTGACGGTGAGGTGGCCGGAGTCAGCCCTCTCCCTGAGGCCGTCCTTGATCCGGGGCTCCATCTTCTTGTAGGCGGCCATGACTCCGTCCCGGAGATGCTTTCTGAGGATTCTCATGGCGTTGACGTCGGCCCGGCTGCTCTCTGTGACCTTCCTGATCTCCTCCAGGTCCCCGGGGCGGATCTCGAAGGGTGAGATCCCTACGTCATCGTGCCGGGACGAGTCCATGTAGTGGATCACGACGCTGACATCTCCTCGGGCGTGGTGGTGATGCAGGTCACCGATGGCCCTGAACCGGGCTGCCAGCCTGCCCAACTCGCCGGCTTTGGCGGCGGCGGTATACGCCTTCTCAACCAAACGAAAGATCCGCTTCATGCGCTCGGACTGGGTTGCGTCGGGGGCCGAAGGCATGGAGTCCAGCTCACGCCCCACCGCCTGCCGGTCATCGGCCTGGCGGCCGGCTTCCTCGGCCCGGGTCCGTTCCCGATCGATGCCTTCCAGAATCCGATCCGGATTCGTCCGAAAGCTCATATGGCGCTCTCCCTGACAGGGTTCATTCGTGGCTCTTCAGATGAAAAGCATAACCGGTGCCTGGGACCGGGGCCAAGCCCCGGGTGGGCGGACCGAAGAAATGGCACCCCTGTTCCGTAGAGGGAGAAAACCCTATATGGAACGAAGTCTCGTCATCGACAGAATGGAACGAAGTCTCGTCATCAACAGAAGCCGCCGTCTCTGGAAGTCGCCGTCCCTGTCCAGGACAGCCACCCGCCCCAGCCATCGGGTCCGAGCGGCCCGGGAGAAGAATCCATGAAGCGTACCGTCGTCTCCATCGCCCTCCTCTGGGGGCTGTCCGCCTGTATCGGACCCATGGCCGCCGGGCCCGGCGGAGGCCTCATGTACCAGGTCCCCGACGCTCCGACGGTTACCTACATCACCGGGGATACCTCGAACATCGACATCAAC
Organism: uncultured Gemmatimonadaceae bacterium; assembly: GCA_964605505.1. Classification (GTDB taxonomy): domain Bacteria; phylum Gemmatimonadota; class Gemmatimonadetes; order Longimicrobiales; family Gaopeijiaceae; genus CAZSDD01. Next base: position 46,025 of record CAZSDD010000009.1, read on the forward strand.
GCCGGACCCATGGGGAGTCTCCGCATGCGGGGAACCGGCACCGCCACCCTGGCCATGACCTTCGAACGGAGCCCCGATGGCGTACAGGTCACCGCCACCTTCCAGGAATTGAACGCCCGACTTTCCCAACCCATGGGCGGAGCCCAGACGGCTGACGAGGATGATCTGGTGGGTCCTCTGGTCTTCACCATGGATGCGCAGGGGCACAGCAATCTGGTGTCGCTGCCGGAGATGAAGGGTCAGGCGGCGGAGCTGGCGGGCCCACACGCCATCGCCTACCAGTTTTTTCCTCTTCTACCCGGTGGGGCCGTCGATCCCGATGCCACCTGGACCGACACCATCCACTACGAGGCGGAGGTGGGGTCCGGAGAAACCACCTCCACCACCGTCATGACCTATACGCTTGAGGGAGATACCGTGGTGGACGGGATGAGGCTCCTCAAGATCGGGATGGAGGGCACTGCCGACGTGGTGGCCTTCGGGGTCACCGAGGGTATGGAGGTCACCCAGGTCTTTTCCGGTGACATCACCGGTACCGCCCTCTGGGACCCGGCCCGGTCCCTCTATGTAGGCGGCTACTCGGAGGCGGACATGGCCGGCACCGTGGAGGTTCCGGCGGCGGGCATGCCTCCCATGCCCCTCACGGTTTCGGCCAGAAGCCACGTGAAGCTGCAAGCGAACTGAAGGCGGGGAAGGGCCCGGGGGGAGTGATCCTTCGGGCCCCGGTTTCCATGGACAGACTTCCGGGAAAGGACGGGTGACGGAGACCATGGATGAAACCTCCTCCACCGGGCCCGGACCGCTTCCGGTCCGACTCGCCCGGGTTTTCTTCTCGCCGGGAGAGGTGTTCACTGACCTGAGGGAAGAGCCCCGATGGTTCGGCCCCCTCCTGGTCGGCAGCATTCTGGTGGGCCTCTCCATGGTCCTGGTTCCCGCCGAGGTCTGGATTCAGTCCATGAGGGAGCAGGCCGCCGTGCAGGGGGGGGAGATTCCCGACTTCCTGACCTCGGCGGGTCCGGCGTTCCGTCTCGTTTCGGTCATTTCGTCGGTGGTGTTCTACTTTCTCTGGGCCTTTCTCCTGGCCGGGATCGTCACATTCGTCTTTGCCTTTCTGTTCGGGGATGAGGGACGGTATTCCCAGTATCTCTCCGTGGTGGCCCATGCCCTATTCATAACCTCGGTGGGGTCCCTCCTCCTCCTCCCTCTTCGGATCGCCCAGGAGGACCCACAGCTCACCCTGAGTCTCGGGACCTTCTTCATTTTCATGGAGGGTGGGTATCTCTTCCGGGTCTTGAAGCTCATGGACCTCTTCGGTCTCTGGAGCTACGCCGTCATGGCGGTGGGGGTCACCCGGATAGACCCCCGGAGAGGGCTCGGCTTCGCCCTCTTCTTCTTCATGGCTTTCGCGCTGGCCTTTGCCCTTGTTTTCGGAGCCTTCGGGGGATAACGCCGGGTCGCCCGGATAAGCAGGCCGCCGCTTCCCGGTCCCTTCCCCTTCTCGCAGAGCCATTCCTTCCATAGGGGCCGGCCTTCCTGGCGAATTCCTTCGCCTGTCCCCAAACTTCCCGCCATGCTCAGAACCCTCCTCTTTCTCCTCTCCGCCGGCGCTGCCCTCTTCCATCTCTTTTCCGCAGGGGTGGCACCCTTCACGGCTCTGGTGCAAAGACCCACCCATCTGGCCTTCATGGCGGCCCTGGGCTTTCTGGGCGTGGGGGCTCGAAAGCGGATGGGTGCAGGAAGGGAAACCGGGAGAGAAGGAGAAGAGCGTGACACGGCCTGGTGGATGGGTACCGGTCTGAACGTTCTTCTCATTCTGGCCATGGTGGTCAGCGCCGTCTACCTGGTCCTGGAGAACGAGGCCCTGGTAGGGAGGACGGGTTCCCCCACCACCCTGGACCTGGTGGGGGGGCTGGTGACGCTGGTGGTGGTTCTGGAACTGGCCCGAAGGACCACGGGATGGGGTCTGGTCGTGGTGGCAGGCCTTGCCCTGGCCTATGCCCTGGCCGGGCCCCATCTGCCGGGGATTCTTGCCCACCGGGGATACGGCTTCACCCGTCTGATGGAGCACCTCTACCTGTCCACTGAAGGAATCTGGGGGGTCCCCCTCGGGGTATCGGCGGACTTCGTGTATCTCTTCGTCCTCTTCGGTGCCCTGCTGGACATGGCCGGGGGTGGCGCTCTCCTCATCGGCCTGGCCAACCGGGTGGCGGGAAATACCCGGGGCGGCCCGGCCAAGACGGCGGCTGTGGCCAGCGCCCTCATGGGCTCCCTCTCCGGGAGCGCCGTGGCCAACGTTGTCACCACCGGGACCTTCACAATTCCCCTCATGCGCCGTTCCGGATTCAAGCCCTTTTTCGCCGCCGCCATCGAAGCCGCAGCCAGCACGGGAGGGCAGCTCATGCCCCCCATCATGGGAGCCGGGGCTTTCATCCTGGCCACCTGGACCAACATCCCCTACACCCGGGTGGCTCTGGCGGCGCTGGTGCCGGCCCTCCTCTACTATGTGGCCCTCCTCATGGCCATTCATTTCCGGGCCGGACGGATGGGGCTGGAGGGGATCCCTCTCGAGAAGCTGGAGCCGGTCCTCCCGCGCCTTCATCTCCTTCTGCCCCTGGGGTTCATCGTCCTCCTTCTGGGGATGGGCCGTTCTCCCATGCGGGCGGCGTTCTGGGGAGTGGTGACCACGGTCCTGGTCTCCCTTCTCAACCGGAAGACGAGGCCCACCCCCGGCCGCCTGGAGAAGGCCCTCCTGGCTGCCGGGGCCGGCGCCGTCCAGGTGGCGGCGGCCTGCGCCGCCGCCGGGGTGGTGGTGGGGGTGGCCTCCCTGACTGGAATCGGCCTCCGCATGTCGGAGCTCATCATAACCGTGTCCCAGGGGAACCTCTTCCTGGCCCTCGTGCTCACCGCCCTCGGCTCCATCGTCCTGGGCATGGGGCTCCCCACCACGGCCGCCTACGTGGTCCTGGCGGCCCTGGGGGCTCCGGCCCTGATCCAGCTCGGGGTGCCACTGCTGGCGGCCCATCTGTTCATCTTCTACTTCGGTTGTGTATCGAACGTCACGCCCCCCGTTTCCCTGGCGGCCTACGCCGCATCGGGCGTGGCGGGGTCGCCTCCCCTGAAGACGGCATGGACGGCCATGCTCCTGGCCTCGGCAGGCTTCGTGGTCCCCTTCATGTTTGTCTACGGGCCACCCCTTCTGTTGGACGGCACTCCACTCGAGATCCTCGTGGTGGCGGGAACGGCCATGGCCGGGGTCACCGCCCTGGCCGCCGCCGTCATCGGCTTCTTTCGGCAGAACCTCCGGACCTGGGAACGGGCACTCCTGGCCATGGCCGCCTTCGCCCTCATCTTTCCGGGATTTGCCTCCGACGGGTTCGGGCTGGCGGCCCTCCTCATTATCTTTCTCCGTTCGGGGAGCCCACCCGAGTAACTCCGCTGGACTCGCTCCCGAGCAATCCGGCCGGCTTGGCTCCCGAGCAACCCGGCCGGCCTCGCTCTTCAAATCGTCCTCTCGAACGGACACGATCATGAAATACCGGAGCCTGTGGGCAGCGTCAGCTCTCTTCCTCGTGTCCGTGATGTCGGGGTGCGGGAGTGGGGAGGGCGGGCGGGAGTTCCTGAGCCTGGGTACCGCCGGGACCGGCGGAATCTACTACCCCATCGGGGGCGCCCTGGCCAGCCGCCTCTCCGTGGCGGACCCCCTCCGGCAGTATACGGCGGAGGTGACGGGCGGGTCCGTGGAGAATGTGAATCGGCTCCGGGAGGGTCAGATCGACATGGGCTTCGCCCTGGCCGTGACGGTCTACGAGGCATTCAGAGGGGGGCAGGACTACGACATGCCGTTCCGGAGTCTCCGGGTGGTGGCTCCCCTTTATGCCAACCTGGTCCACGTCCTGGTCCCCAGAAGATCCGCCGTTCGATCCCTCTCGGATCTGGGTGGGGCCAGGATCTCGGTCGGCTCGGCGGGAAGCGGCACGGAGCAGGTGGCTCGTCAGATCCTGGAAGCCTTCGGCTTCTCCTATGAAGAGGTGGACGCCCGGTACCTCACCTTCTCCGAGTCTGCGGCCTCCCTTCGGGACGGAGCCATTGACGCAGCCATCATCTCTGTGGGATACCCCGCCGCCGCGGTTCTGGAGGCTACCACCACAGGCGGGGCCCGGCTGATCCCCATCGAGCCGGAGCGGATCGAAGCCCTCCGGGAGCGGTATCCCTATTACTCGGTGGGACAGATCCCTGCGGAGGCCTATCCGGGGGTCACAGAAGAGATCTCGACCATTGCGATGATGAACTGGGTGGTGGCGAGAGAGGACCTGGACGGGTCCGTGGCTCGGCTTCTCCTGGACATCCTGCAGGACGAACGGGAGACCCTGGCGCAGGTCCACGAGATGGCGGGCCAGGTCCGGCTGGAGAAGCTGGAGGACGCCCCTATCCCCTTGCATCCCGGAGCCGAGGCGTGGAGGCGGCGGGACTGAGACGACCGGGATGACGGCGGCGGCCCGGCGGCCGGCCGGCAGGAAGACGACAGGCAGGAAGACGGCAGAGGCAGAGAGAGACCTCAGAGGGCTGGCAGCATAGACCGGTCAGAGAAAGGAAAAGCGTGGATTCGACAGGATCTCATCCGAAGACGGCAGCTGTGGGATTGTTTCTATTTGGCGGTAGCCGCCTCCTTTTCTCATTTGTGGTTCTGGCCATCCTGGAAGGCATTGTCCTTTCGGGGCCCTCCTCCCGGCTCGGCGCCGGAGCCCCCCTCCAGGCCCAGGAACTGGGCTCTTCGGAGTCGGCTGCGGATTCCCGGGGGCCGGCGGCCCTTCCCTCCACGGAAGCGGCTCTCATCGATACCGCCATGGAGATCGACGGCCGCCTGGATGAGGCTGCGTGGAGACGGGCCCCGGTGGCCTCCGACTTCGTGCAGGGGGAGCCGGTGGAGGGCATCCCCGCCGAAGAAGGGACGGAGGTCTGGGTGCTCTTTGACGGCGACGCCCTCTATGTGGGTGCGTACCTCTACGACAGCGACGTCCAGAACCTCGCCGACCAGCTGGTTCGCCGGGACGACCGGGGGAGCTTCGACTATTTCGAGGTCTCCCTCGATCCCAATAGCGACCGCCGCACCGGATACTCTTTCCGTGTGAGCGCCGCCAACGTCCAGGGCGACGCCTACCTGTACGACGACCGGAGAGAGGACCGGGCCTGGGACGCCGTCTGGCAGTCGAAGGTCCACAGGAAAGAGGACGGGTGGACGGTGGAGATGAAGATCCCCCTCTCCCAGATCCGCTACGAGGCTGCCGATTCGGTCCAGAGCTGGGGGGCCAACTTCACCAGGATGCGGCAACAAAGCAGAGAGAAGTCCTACTTCCGCCTCATTTCCAGGCTCCAGGAGGGCCGTGTGAGCCAGTTCGGCCGGCTCCATGGCATCAGCATCCCCCGGGCCTCCCGCAGGGTGGAGCTCCGTCCCTACGTCCTTTCCAGCGCCCACCAGGGGCCCGCCGAGAAAGGCGATCCCTTCTTCGACGGCTCCTCCCTGGATGCCCGGGCCGGTGTGGAGCTCCGATACGGCCTGGGGGCCGCCTTCACCCTGGACGCCACCATCAATCCCGACTTCGGGCAGGTGGAGGCGGATCCGGCCGTCATCAACCTCTCGGCCTTCGAGACCTTCTATCAGGAGCGGCGCCCCTTTTTCGTGGAGGACGCCCGGATCTTCGATTTCAACCTTTCGGGACACCGGAACAACCTCTTCTACAGCCGCCGCATCGGCCGGAATCCCCAGGGGGGCAGACCGTCCGAAGCCGACTTCAGCGAGGCCCCCGACGCCGCCACCATCCTGGGGGCCGCCAAGATGACGGGACGGACCTCCGGTGGGCTCTCCATCGGGGCTCTGGCCGCTGTCACCCGGGAAGAGGTGGGGCGGGCCTTCTATGAGGACCGGGGAGTCAGGGAACAGTTCACCGTGGAGCCCCGGGGCCGGTTCGGCGTCCTCCGGCTTCAGCAGGACTTCAGGGATGGGGCTTCCCAGGTCGGGGGCATCGTCACCGGCATGTATCGGGGCCTTCCGGGGGACGGAACCTTCGACTTTCTCACCAGTGAAGCCTTCAGCGGGGGAGTCGACTTCGAGCACACCTGGAACAACCGGGAATGGGCCTTCCACGGATTCCTGGCCGGGAGCCATGTCCGGGGGGATTCCACTGCCCTGATCCGACTGCAACGGGAAAGCAACCACTACTTCCACAGACCCGATGCCCTCTACGTGGAGATGGACTCCACCGCCACTTCCATGACCGGGGCGGAGTGGCGGTTGCAGTTGGACAAGCGGAACGGAGAGCACTGGACCGGAGGGGTGTGGGTGGCTCAGGTGACGCCGGGTTTCGAGATCAACGATCTGGGCTTCAGCCAGTCCAGGGAGCGATTGGACGGGGGCACCCGCATCAGCTACCGGGAGATCCACCCCGGCGACCTCTTCCGGGGCTACAGCCTGAGCTTCACCACCTACCACAACTGGAGCCACGATGTTCTGGAGGAGGACCCCTTCTCCCTGGCCGAGTGGAGTCGGGCCCACACCAGCGGGTCCTTCAACCTGCGCGGGAACGCCGAGCTCCTGAACTACTGGCGACTGGACGCGAACCTCCGGTTGAGTCCCGACAACATGAGTCGCACCGCCACCCGGGGCGGTCCCCTCATGAAGGACCCGGGGAATGTTACCGCAGGGCTCCGGCTCAATACGGATCGCCGCAGGGCGTTGAGCGTGTCTCCGGGCTTCGAGCTCAATCGGGGCCGGGCAGGTTCCGGCAGGAGCTTCCGGGCCGGCATGGGCGTGCAGATCCGGCCTTCTCCCCGCACGGAGATCGAGATCAGTCCTTCGTTCAACACGCAGGAGGAGGGGGCGCAGTACGTCGCCTCCACCGGGATCCTCCCCTTTCAGCCCACCTATGGAAGGCACTACATCTTCTCGGACCTGGAGAGAAGGACCTTCTCCATGGACACCCGGGTGAACATGACCTTCAGCCCCAGTCTGAGCCTGCAGCTTTTCGCCCAGCCCTTCCTGTCCTCCGGCGAGTACCTGAGTTACAAGCAACTGGCCAGGGCGGAGAGCTATGCCTTCCAGCTCTTCGAGGAGGGAGAATACAGGGTGGACGAGGCCGGAAACGTCATCTGCCAGGGAGGCAGGAATTGCCTGAACGAATCGGAAGGCATCCGGTACCTGGACCTGGACGGAGACGGCACGGTGGACTACTCCTTCGGGGACCGGGACTTCAATCTGAGGTCTCTCATCGGCAACGCCGTCATCCGCTGGGAATATCGCCCGGGCTCCACCGTCTTCCTGGTCTGGCAGCATCGGCAGTCCGCCTGGGCAAATGCCGGGGAGTTCAATCTGAACCGGGACCTGGCAGCCCTCTGGGATGCCCCTTCCGACGATGTCTTCATGCTGAAGGTGAACTACTGGCTGGGGCTCTGAGAAACCATGGATCCCCAGGCCCCCCTGACCTGTCAGAAGGACGCCTTCAACCTTCCTCCGGATCTCCACTATCTGAACTCCGCCTACATGAGTCCCATGCCGGGAGCAGTGGAAGAGGCGGGGATCAAGGGAATGCTCCGAAAGCGAAATCCGGCGGAGATGACGTCCCACGACTTCTTCCGGGAGACCGAAGAGCTCCGGATCCTCTTTTCCGGGCTCATCAACGCGCCGGACCCCAGCTCCATTGCCATCATTCCCTCCGTCTCCTATGGAATCGGAGTGGCGGCCCGGAACACCTCCCTGGAATCGGGCCAGAACGTGGTCCTTCTCCATGAGCAATTTCCCGGAAATGTCTATGGATGGCGGCGGCTGGCCTGGGAGAGTGGAACCGAGATCCGCATGGTTCGTCCGCCGGAGAGGGGAGATCGGGGCCGGATCTGGAACGAGCGGATCCTGGAGTCCATCGACGGGGACACGGGTGTTGTGGCGCTGGCTCCGGTTCACTGGACCGACGGCACGGCCTTTGACCTGGAAGCCATCGGGGCCCGGGCCCGTGAGGTGGGGGCGGCACTGGTCCTGGACGGCACCCAATCGGTGGGAGCGCTTCCCATCGATGTCCAGGCGTTGCGGCCCGATGCCCTCGTCGTGGCGGGATACAAGTGGCTTCTGGGGCCCTATTCCATCGGGCTGGCGTATTACGGCGAGCGGTACCTCGGAGGCCTCCCCCTGGAGGAGACCTGGATAGCCCGGGAAGGGAGCGAGAACTTCCAGGGACTGGTGGACTACCAGGACGGGTACCAGCCCGGGGCCGTCCGTTTCGACGTGGGGGAGCGGAGCAACTTCATCCTGGTCCCCATGCTGGCGGCAGGGCTGAGCCTCCTCCGGGAGTGGCGGCCGGACCGGATCCAGGCCTACCTCCGAGGGATCACGGCAGGGTTGGTGGCCAGAGCGAGAGAGCTGGGTTATTCGGTGGAGGATGATTCCTGGCGGGCGGGCCACATCTTCGGGATCCGCATGCCGGAGAGGCTGGACCTGGGAAGGGTGAAGGCGGCCCTGGACGCGGAGAAGGTCAGCGCGAGCCTCCGGGGCACCGCACTCCGGGTTTCTCCCAACGTTTTCAACGACGAAGAGGATGTGGGGCGGCTGGTGGCGGCGTTGGAGGCTGCGGTCCGGGAGGGGTAGGCCGGGCCTCCGGAGAGTCACCCACCGGGCCCGAAGACCAGCTTGGCCTGATCCCCCACCTGAATCCCCCGGGCGGCGAACCAGCCCCGGGGGACCTCCAGGGCGAACATGGCCGGCTGGGCGGACGGATGCCCCTCCTCCGATCGGGGATCCATGGCCTGGATGTCCACGATGCGGAGGCTCTCGTCCAGGTACGCGATGTCCAGGGGAATGAAGGTGTTGCTCATCCAGAAAGACCGGGGTTGGGCGTCCTGGAAGATGAAGAGCATTCCCCGGCCTTCCCGGAGCTCTTCCCGGTACATGAGACCCCGTTCCCGCTCTTCGGGCGTCCGGGCCAGCTCCACTTCGACGGTGTCGCTCCCGAAAATCACCCATGCTTCCCCGGGGGAGGGCAGGCGTTCCTGAAGCGGCGGTGCGGTCCCACCTTCCTCGGCCATCGAGTCGATGCCGGCTCCTTCCCCACCCGACGAGATGGCGGGCCTGCGGGCCTCCTCACCATCGGAAGAGCCGCAGGCACCCAGGAGGGCCAGGACCAGGAGGATCGGAAGGCGTCCGATTCCGAGGGGGGATCCGACGCGCAGCAAATGGCGTTTTTCAGACATGACGAGGCAGCCACTCCACAAAGAGTAATTCTTGTTTTACATTTACAACCTTGAAATTCCTGTCCGATCCGGGCCGGATCGTGTTTCGATAGATACGCATGAGGGTTCCCTCCACGCCAGCGTTGCCATGATCAATCCCGAGCTTCTAGAGATTCTGGTCTGTCCGGAGACAAAGCAACCCCTGGCGGTGGCTTCGGCGGAGCTATTGGCCCGGGTGAACAAGGCGGTGGAGGAGGGGTACCTCCAAAACCAGGCCGGCGAGAGCGTGAAGGAGCCCATAGAAGAAGCCCTCGTCCGGGAAGACGGAAGGGTGTTGTACCCGGTTCGGGACGACATCCCCATCCTCCTCCTGGACGAGGCGATTCGGCTGGAAGCCCTTGCTTGACGAAGGGCAGTCGCAGGCCTTTGGAAAGACAGAAGACCTGAAGCGCTGACCTTCGTGCCTCCCGGGCCCGTTTGGGTCCTATCAAGCCAGAGGTCAAACCACTTCCGCCCCGGCGGCACCTCTTTCGGGGCCCGGGAGAGATGTGCGTGGTCTCCGGAGGCTGAATCAAGCCACCGGCTCGAATGCTGAACCAGGCAATGGGGATGAAGAACAGAAAGCTGAAACGTCGGACAAGACACCTCACCCGGGCTCTGGGCGTGATGATGGTCACGGCCCTCCTCTCGGCGTGCGGGGAGGAGTACCTGCAGTCCACCATCAACCCGGTGACGGACTACGGCGAGATCACCCACAACATCTACGTGACGGTGTTCTGGTGGACCATGATCATCCTGGCGGTGGTCTCGGGGGTCCTGGCCTACGTGCTCATCCGCTTCCGGGAAAAGCCGGGGCAGGAGCGGCCCAGGCAGATCCACGGCCACATGGGGCTCGAGATCGCCTGGACCATCGTTCCGGCCCTCATCGTGGTGGCCATCGTCATTCCCACCATCCAGGGAGTGTTCGCCATCCAGCGGCCCCCGGAGGGGGACGCCCTGGTGGTGGAGGTGACGGGCAAGCGGTACTGGTGGAGTTTCCACTATCCGGAATACGGCGTCACCACGGCCAACGAGATGCACCTGCCGGTGGGCCGGCCGGTGAGCCTTCGCCTGGAGTCCGGGGATGTCATCCATTCCTTCTGGGTTCCCAGGCTGGGGGGCAAGCGGGACGTGAACCCGGTTGTGGCCACGCCTGAAGGAGAAGAGCCCAAGCGGAACTGGATGCACTTCACCTTGAAGGAGGAAGGGGTCTTCTGGGGCCAGTGCGCCGAGTTCTGCGGCGAGGCTCACTCCCTCATGGGCCTCAGGGTGGTTTCCCAGAGCGAGGGGGACTTTCAGGCCTGGGTGGAGAAGTGGAAGACCCCGGCTCCAACGGCCGGCCCGCCGTCGGACTCCGCCTCCGCTGGCGCCACCGGAGTCGTGGACGAGGAATTGATCCGCCTTCCCGAGGGCGAGCCGCTGGTGGCCTCCGGAGATACGCCCGGCCAGGCCGAGGCCCGCAGGAGGGCGGCCGAGAACGCCCTGGTGGAGCGGGGACGGGAAGTCTTCTTCCAGGAGTCCTACTGTGTCCTCTGCCATGCCATCGAGGGCACCAACGCAGCCGGGATCATCGGTCCGAACCTCACCCGCCTGGGAAGCAGGGGCACCATCGCCGCCGGGATGCTGGAGAACACTCCGGAGAACCTGGTGAAGTGGATCACAGATCCTGTGGGCGTGAAGCCCGGATCCCAGATGCCGGGGGCCGACTACGGTATCACCTACGAGGGCCAGACCTATCCGCCCCTGAATCTGAACCAGGAGCAGATCCGGGCCCTGGCGGCCTATCTCTCCAGCATGAGGTGAGACCGAGCCCATGTCTGTAGCTACTGCGACCACAGAGACCAGCCAGGCCCCCCGCTTGACCCAGGGGGAGGGCACGGGGATCCGGAGCTGGCTCACCACCGTCGATCACAAGCGGATCGGCATCATGTACTTCGTGACCTCCTTCTTCTTCTTTTTCGTGGGCGGTCTGGAGGCCCTGTTCATCCGCATTCAGCTCATGCGGCCGGAGAATGATTTCATCTCTCCGGAGGTGTACAACCAGATGTTCACCATGCATGGCACCACCATGATCTTCCTGGTGGCCATGCCCATGGCGGTGGCCTTCTTCAACTACCTGGTGCCCCTGCAGATCGGCGCCCGGGACGTGGCCTTTCCCAGGCTGAACGCCCTGTCGTACTGGATCTTCCTCTTCGGCGGCCTCTACATCAACTCCAGCTTCCTCTTCGGGGCGGCTCCCAACACCAGCTGGGTGGGCTACGCCAACCTGACCTCCACCACCTTCGAGCCGGGGCGGAACGTGGAGTTCTGGGTCATCGGACTCTCCATCCTGGGCATCAGCTCGTTGATCGGTGGCGTGAACTTCATCACCACCATCATCAACCTCCGGGCTCCGGGGATGAAGCTCATGCGGATGCCGCTCTTCACCTGGATGACCCTGGTGACCAGCTTCCTCCTGGTGACGGCCATCCCCGTCATCGCCGTGGCCCTGATCCTGTTGGGATTCGACCGCTTCTTCGGGGCAAACTTCTACGAGGTCACCGCCGGGGGGGATCCCATCCTCTGGCAGCACCTCTTCTGGCTCTTCGGGCACCCGGAAGTCTACATCCTCATCCTCCCCAGCTTCGGGATCATCAGCGACGTCATCCCCGCCTTCTCCAGGAAGCCGCTCTTTGGTTATCCGGTGGTGGTCTACGCCGGGATCCTCATCGGCTTCATCGGGTGGGGGGTGTGGAGCCACCACATGTTCACGGTGGGTCTCGGCCCCATAGCCGACTCCTTCTTCGTGGCCAGCACCATGATCATCGCCATCCCCACGGGCATCAAGATCTTCAACTGGCTGGCCACCATGTGGGGCGGGGCCCTGCGCTTTCCCACGGCCATGCTCTTCGCCGTAGGGGTGGTGGCGGTCTTCACCATCGGCGGGCTCAGTGGAATCATGCACGCCGCCGCACCCGTGGACCTGCAGCAGCACGACTCCTACTTCGTGGTGGCCCACTTCCATTACGTCATCGTGGGGGGGGCCATGATGGGGCTCTTCAGCGGCCTCTACTTCTGGTTCCCCAAGGTCACGGGAAAGATGATGAGCGAGAGCCTGGGGAAGTGGCACTTCTGGACCACCATGATCGGGTTCAACCTGACCTTCTTCCCCATGCATTTCTCAGGGCTGTTCGGGATGCCTCGCCGGACCTGGACCTACCAGGAGGAGCTGAACCTGGAGCTCTGGAACCAGCTCTCCACGGTGGGGGCCTTCGTCTTCGCCGCCTCCTCCCTCTTCCTGGTCTGGGGCCTCATATACAGCATCAGGAAGGGTAAGGACGCTCCGTCGAACCCCTGGGGCGCCGGGACCCTGGAATGGTCCATCCCCTCCCCTCCACACCACTACAACTTCCCGGAGCTTCCCACCGTTCGAAGTCGTGAGCCCCTCTGGGACGAGAGGGAGCGGCACGAGGTGGAGGCCGTGACGTTGAAGGAGCCCCCGCAGGAGCCTGAAATGCCCAGCCCCTCCTTCTGGCCCTTTGTGCTGGCCCTGGGAGTGGCGGCCACATGGATCCTGGTCATGACGGGGATCTGGTGGATGCCCCTCCTGGGCCTGGGCCTGACGTCGGTGGCCATCTTCGGCTGGGCCTTTCAGCCGGCCTTTCGGTAGCGAATGAGAACGGGAGCGATTCACCATGGCTGAAGCCGTCGCCGCGGCGCACCAGGACGATCACCACTACACCAGCACCGGGCTTCCGAGCTGGAAGGTGGGATTCTGGGCCTTCATCGGGTCCGAGTGCCTCTTCTTCGCCACACTGATCTCCACCTACATGGTATACAAGGGGAAGAGCGTGGTGGGGCCTTTTCCGGAAGAGATTCTGGACATCCCCCTCACCACCGTCAGCACCTTCGTCCTCCTCATGAGCTCCCTGGCCATGGTCCTGGCCCTGGACGGGATTCAGAAGGGGAGCAGAAAGCTGACCCTGGCGTGGCTGGGGACCGTCATCCTCCTGGGCCTGATTTTTCTGGGGTTCCAGGTCTACGAGTTCAACCACTTCGTCCACGAAGGGCTGACCCTTGGGACCAACGTCTTCGGGTCGTCATTCTACGTCCTGACGGGGTTCCACGGGGCCCACGTGGCCGGCGGGGTCATCTGGCTCACCACCCTCTGGATTCTGGCGGCCCGGAACAAGCTGGGTGCCGCCGATTCTCTGAAGGTGGAGATCGCCGGCCTCTACTGGCACTTCGTGGATATCGTGTGGATCGCCATCTTCACCCTGGTCTACCTCATTCAATAGGGAGTTGGGAATGAGCGCAGAAGCGACGGCAGTGAGCCGAGAGGAGCAACACGGGAGCCATGCGTCCCCGGGATTCTACTGGCTCATCGGTGGAATCCTCACCGTCATCACGGCGGTGGAGGTGGCCATCTTCTACATTCCGGCCCTGGATCCGGTCCTGGTGCCTGTCCTCCTGGTCCTGTCCGCCGCCAAGTTCGTCCTGGTGGTCATGTTCTTCATGCACCTGAAGTTCGATTCGAAGATCTACACGGGCCTCTTCCTCTCGGGAATGACCCTGGCCACCTTCATGATGGTAGCCCTCATCGTCCTCTTCCATGTGCTGCCGGCTCTTGGCGTGTGAAGACGCTTTCCCTGGAGCCGACGACGAGGCGGCGGGGCCTTTGGGGAGTGGGGGCCGGGCCCCCTCCGTGAGGTAGGCCGCCGGCGGGGAATGAGAGGTGCAATGAACGGTTCCGAGCTCCAGCCGGTGATCCTTCTGGCGTCGGCCAGTTGGGACCGCCTCACCATTCCGGGATTCGAGATCCAGCTCTCGGTCCTCATCGGAACGGTGTACCTGGCCGCGGCCTATCTCTTCGCCGTGGGACCGGCCCGTGAGAGGTACTCCTGGCATCCCGAGCCCGTTTCACCCTGGCGAAAGGGATCGTACCTGGGGGCCGTGGCCCTTATCTTCTTCTCCCTGAACGGACCCCTCCACACCCTCTCGGACGAGTACCTCTTCAGCGCCCACATGGTGCAGCACATGCTCCTCATGCTCATCATGCCGCCGTTTCTGATTCTGGGGATTCCTCCCTGGCTCATCCGGAAGGCTCTGGAGCGGCCGGGGGTGGCCCGTGCGGCCCGTTTCCTGACCCATCCGGTGGCGGCGTTTCTGGCCTACAACATCACCTTCATCGGGTGGCATATTCCCCAGGCGTACAACTGGGCCCTGGTGAGCCACGACCTCCACATCCTCCAGCACCTCATGTTCATGGCCGTGGCCACCATGATGTGGTGGCCGGTGGTGAACCCGGTGCCGGAGTTGGAGCGGATCCCCACGGGGCCGCTTCTCATGATGTACGTCTTCGCCTTCGGAATTCCCTCCACGGTGGTGTCGGCCTTCATCACCATGTCGGATTCGGTGTTCTATCCCTGGTATGAAATGGCGCCCCGTGTATCTTCCCTCACTCCGCTGGAAGACCAGCGCCTGGGCGGCCTCATCATGTGGATTCCGGGTATGCTCATCTTCTGGGTGGGGATCACAGCCGTCTTCTTCCGCTGGACCCGGGACGAGTACCGCGCCTGGGGCGGCGGATCCGAGAGAATCGCAGCCGAGCTCACCGAAGAGCAAGCATGAATAGAACAGTGCTCATCCAGGGAATTCTCTTCTTTCTCTTCCTTTCCGTTCCCGGAATGGGCCGGGGGCAGGAGGAGTCTCCCCCCTCGGCCGACTGGAGCTTCGAGAGCGAAGTGGGTGCCAGCGTCTTTTTCGGGGCTTCCGACCAGACCACCGTGGCCACGAAGGCGGGCGTGGACCGGAAGGGCCGTCACATCGAAGTGGAGAACGATCTCTCCTACCTCTACGGTGAGGCCACGACGGAAGACAGAAACACCTTCGTCAACAAGCGATCCTGGTCCCTGGCCACCAATGTGGATTATCAGGGCTTCTCCCGAGTGAACCCCTATGTCTTCGCCGGTGCCCTTTCCAGCCTGGAAAAGGCCATCAGAGTCCGGTACAAAGGGGGAGCCGGGGCCAAGCTCTCGGCTCTGGATACGGAGGAGACCCGTCTGGACCTGGCGGTGGCCGTCCTGGGCGAGCGTACCGTGGAGCGCGCCGTCGATAACGGCGACTCAGAGCTTCTGGCCCGATGGACCGGAGCCCTCAGCTTTCGTCGGAATTTTTCCGAGGGAAGAACCGTCCTGGAAGCCAAGGCCGATTACAATCCCGTATTCGACCAATTCGACAACTACACGGTCCAGGCGGAATCGAGCGTGGCATTCCGGCTTTCCGAGATCGTGAGCTTGAAGCTTTCCGTGGTGGACAACTACGACAGCCGGGCCGAAGATCGGGGCGCCAGGGACAACAACGATGGCAGGGTCCTCTTCAGCGTCTTGAGTTCGTTCTAGGGCCTGTCCGAGGACAGGATCAGGCTCCCACGGACCACCGTTACCGCCTTTCCGAAGACGTGGACCCGGTTCCCTACCATGCGAACCCTCAGCTTTCCGCCTCGCCTGGAGATCTGCTCGGCCCGGAGGCTGGCCACTCCCGTCTCCGAGACCCAGTAGGGTGTCAGAAGGGTGTGGGCCATCCCGGTCACCGGATCTTCGTCCACTCCCACCCAGGGACCGAAGAAACGGGAAACGAAGTCGGCTTCCCCGTAGCCCGGGGCGGTGACGATGACCCCGAGAGGAGTGGGCCCCAGATCCACTTTCGCCAAACGGGTGAAGTCCGGAGACACCTTCCGGACGTGTTCCTGGGTCGGGACCCTCAGGATCCACGCCTTGGCTCCCACCAGGGCTACTGTTTCCCGGGGAAGATCCAGGATCTCCAGGAGGGCGTCGGGCGGGACGGCCGGCACCGGGGGATCTTCGGGGAAGTCCATTCGAAGCCATCCTTCCTCTTCTTCAGTCACCGTCAGCAGGCCGCTGAGAGTGTCGAAGAGAAGGGGAGGCTCCGCATCCTTCTCCCGGATGAGAACGTGGGCGGTGGCCAGGGTGGCGTGGCCGCAGAGTGGGACCTCCACCTCAGGAGTGAACCACCGGAGCTTCCTCACCCCTTCGCTATTGGGAGGTTGGACGAAGGCTGTTTCCGAGAGGTTCTTCTCCGCGGCGATGGCCTGCATGGTCTCCGGGGACAAGGGCGTTTCCAGGAGGCACACTGCCGCCGGATTCCCTGAAAAAACCGTGTCTGTGAAGGCGTCCACCTGGTACAATGGAAGCTGGATCCCCTGGCTCATGGGTCCCTCTCCGGAAAAGGAGCGTTTCGGACGATCGGCCTCTACAGACCCCCGGCCTCGATAAGACAATTAACAGCGGCAGCCCAACGGGAAAAGGGATC
>CAZSDD010000010.1:0-51439 GCA_964605505.1 uncultured Gemmatimonadaceae bacterium
GGGCTGAATTGATTGATCCACACCAGGGGCTTTCAAGGCCGGGAAAGAGGATCTCCCATGACAGGGTTCCGGAAAGCCCGAGAGGCCGGGAAAGGCGCTCCCCATCACCCTGTTACCCGAAACCTCTATTGCATGAAGGTCTCCAGAAACCGCGCCCTTGAGGCGTGCCGCAACCGAAGAAGCGCCTTTTCCTTGATTTGCCGGACCCGCTCCCTTGTGATCCCCAGGAGCGCGCCGATTTCCTCCAGCGTCATGGGCTCCTGATCGTCGAGGCCGAAGTAGAGGCGTAGAATCTTGGCTTCCCGCTCCTTCAGGGTGGAGAGGGAATCCTCCACCGTCTCCTTCAGGGCCCGCTCGTAGGCCTCGTCCTCTGGCCCCGGGGAGTACTGGTCCGGGAGGTAGTCCAGAAGCCGGTTGTCTTCTCCCGGGGTCACCGGGGCATCCAGGGAGAGGTGGGACTGGGAGATGGCCAGGGTGCGCTCCACTTCTTCCCGGGAGATCTCCAACTCTTCCGCAATCTCCTCCACCGTCGGCTCCCTGCCCAGCTCCTGGATGAGTGCAGAGCTTCGACGACCGATGCGGTGAAGCGCGCCGGCCCGGTTCAGGGGAACCCTGACGATTCGACTCTGTTCGGCCAGTGCCTGCAGAATGGCCTGACGAATCCACCACACGGCGTAGCTGATGAACTTGATCCCCTTGGTCTCATCGAATTTGTGAGCAGCCCGGATGAGGCCCAGGTTCCCCTCGTTGATGAGGTCCGAAAGAGGAACTCCCTGATTCTGGTACTTCTTCGCCACCGAAACCACAAATCGGAGATTGGAGCGCACCAGCTTGTTCAGGGCGTCCTCCTCACCCTTTCGAATGGCCTTCGCCAGCCTGACCTCCTCGTCACGATCGATGAGGGGGTACTGGCTGATTTCCTTGAGATACTGGTCCAGGGACCCCTCGCGGAACTGGCCACGCTTCGGGGGGAAGCTCATTCGATAGAACCTCTTCTGAGAGGATTGACGTCCTGGCACCCGGCGAATGTCCCCCAAGACAGCCGGGTTTCGAAATAGAAGGGAAATCCCGGGCATTGCGCAACCTGGGCCCTTCGTCGTTCAGCGCACCTGATGACCCAGCCGACCCCAACGGATCCGTCCCATGAAACCCTCTTCGCCCCTCTCATCCAGAAGGGAAAGATAGACAATCCAGGGCCTGCCGCTGATATCATTCCGGCCCACAAATCCCCAGTATCTGGAATCCTCGCTATTGTCCCGGTTGTCTCCCAGGACGAAGTAGCGCCCGCCGGGAACCACCAGGGGACCCCAGGTGTCACGGGTCGGCGTGTAATGCCCCCTGGGCCGCGCAGCCACCAGGTGCTCGGATTGCCAGCCCATAGCCGGATGAACGGCGTCTCCGCGGCGATCCACATAGAGGGCATAGTCTTCTTCCTGGGGCACGCCGTTCAGGAAGAGCATCTTTCCTCTCATCTCCAGGGTGTCACCAGGAACCCCCACCACTCTCTTCACATAGCTGCGTTCTGGATCGTGCGGTGGGCGGAAAACGACCACCTCGCCCCGCTGAGGATCCCGGAGGGACGGAAGGCTCATCTCGGTTCCGGGCACTTCAGCCCCGAAAAGAGCCTTGTTCACCAGGAGATAGTCCCCCACCAGAAGCGTCTTCTCCATTGAGGAGGTGGGAATCAGATAGGCGTCCACGGCGAAAATCCTCAATGCCAGAAATATCGCCAGCGTCCCTGCGGCGAAGCGGATCCATCCCCTGGCGAGGAGAAGCGTGCGGGAAAGTCTCTTCATGCGTTGAGGATAAGGTCGTCAATCAGAGGGCGAATCTCCGGTGGCACAAACCTCAGATCCCGAAGGTTCCGAATACGCCCGGGAATCAGACGGGGAAATGTACACGGATTCTCGATCTTCCGTTCCTGACAACTCTACCACCAGCCGATGAGGAGCACCACGGCCACAAGGACCCCCATGAGGATCGTGTAGAAGAACCAGAGCTTGGTGAGGCTCAGGTCCGGATGGATTCTCCTGGCCAGAAGGGCCAACAGGAGGCCCGTTCCGCCGGAAGCCGCCATCCACACGAGAGAGAGAAACACCACAGCCACGAAATCCACGTCACCCCCCGGTATTTTCGCGCCACCGATTCAGCGTGAGCCAGGCCGGAGATGCCCTCAGCCTGTCAGTCTTCAGCCTGTCAGTCTTCGCGTATCAGGCCGTAACGCTCGATCTTCTTGTACAGGTTCGAGCGGGGCATATCGATAACCCGGGCCGTTTCGGAGACGTTCCAGTCATGCTCCCGAAGCTTCTGGAGCAGAAATGCCCGTTCGGCCTGATCCTTGAACTCGGAGAAGGTCGGGGCCTGAAGAAGCTCCGCTCCCAGGCTCCCTCCCCCTGCACCTCCCGAAACCAGGAATTCCACGTCCTCGGCCTCGATGGATTCCCCGGAAGAGAGGATCAGGAGCCGCTCCACTGTGTTTCGCAACTCCCGGACATTTCCCGCCCAATCCATTTTCTGCAGGCGTTCCAGAGCCCCACGGGTGATCTCCCTGGGTGCGACTCCGTCCTTCCGGTGAAGGAGGTCCACGAAATGCTGGACCAGCATTGGAATATCCTCCCTCCGGTCACGGAGGGGGGGAAGCTCGATGGGGACCACATTCAAGCGGTAAAACAGGTCCTCGCGGAACCGGCCTTCCTTGATCTCCGCCTCCAGATCCTTGTTGGTGGCGGCCACGACCCTGACATCGACCTGAATGGACCTGGAGCTACCCACCCGGGTCACCACCCCCTCTTCCAGAGCCCGAAGCACTTTCGCCTGAGCCGCCAGGGACATGTCTCCCACCTCGTCCAGGAAAAGCGTCCCCCGGTGGGCCTGCTCGAATTTCCCGGCCCGGTCGGAAACGGCCCCGGTAAAGGACCCCTTCACATGCCCAAAGAGCTCCGACTCGATGAGCTCCGAAGGGATCGCAGCACAGTTCACCTCCACGAAACGCTCCTTGGCCCGGGGGGATGTCCTGTGAATGGCCCGGGCCACCAACTCCTTTCCAGTGCCATTCTCTCCCCTGACGAGTACCCTGGCTTCCGTGGGGCCGACCCGCTCCACCCGTTCCAGGACCTGGCGGATCTGGAAGGAGGACCCGACGATCTCGTGACGGGATTCCACCTCGGTCCTGAGCCGCTGAACGCTGTCCGCCAGACCCTTGACCTCCAGGGCGTTCCTCAGAGTGACCAGAAGGCGGTCGGTATCAAGTGGTTTTTCCAGGAAATCATAGGCCCCTTTCCGGGTGGCCTCCACTGCTGTGTCGATGGTCCCGTGGCCACTGATCATGACCACCAGGGCCTGGGGATCGTGGTTCCGGATTTCCTCCAGTACCTCAAGCCCGTCCATTCCCGGCATCTTGACGTCCAGAAACGTCACGTCCGGAGGGGCATCCTTGACCATGGTGAGGGCTTCCTGCCCTTCTCTCGCGACCCGGACCTGGTGGCCCTCGTACTCGAAGACCTGCCGCAGTGCGTCTCCGATGGACACTTCGTCGTCCACGATGAGGAGTTTTGCCATGGCGGTGAAACCTCAGGACCTGGATGAGAGAATAAGGCTGTCGGTGACGATGTAGGCCGCCTCGATCCCTGAGGGCAACGGGATCGCCAGGGCTTCCGGCGGCAGGCCCGGGCGTTCTTTTCGGCCCACGGCTCTAAGAATGTCGGGGATCAGACGCCGGGGGATGGGAATGCGGGAGGCTTCCAGGCCATGGACCAGGAGTGCCGACTCTTCCTGTCCAAAGGGCATGAGGGAAGCATGAAGCTCAACGTTCAGGGTATCCGGAAGGATGCCCAGGATGCGGCCGAGATCCGGGAGGTCCGGGAACTCATGTCTGATGACAAGGGCTCGGAGATGCATACGGCCCTCCTCCAGGGTCACGCTGGGATCCCGGATCCCCGTCGGGAGGAGGCCCGGGACGGCATACCGGATCACCGAAGTGATCTCCCGGCTCCCCAGGGCCATTCGAGCTTCGCCCCTGCTCTGAAACCTCTGAACCCTACCCACGACGGAGTCAGCCAACTCCGGCGTTGGCGCGGGAGCCGCCTCTACCGACGACCCTGTCATCCCCAGCCATTCCTGAATCTTGGGAAAGAAAGCCGGCCCCCAGAGCCACCCGGCATAAGCTGCCGCCACCAGGGCCACCAGGACCATCACTCTACCGGCCACGCTCCGGAGACACCCGATCATCGGCTACCGTCCCGACGGCCCTCTGAGAGGAAAGGAAGACAGAATTTCGTACCGGGGACCGGAAGCCGAGAGATGGCTCTCCATAAGGTCCACCTTCCATACCTTGACCCGGATGGCCAGAGAGAGATTGGCGGTGAGGGAATCCAGTCCCCGGAAGGCACCGGCCCCCTCCTCCTTCGTGGCCCGTCCCAACGTGAAGTGGGGATGGAAGGCCCGGGTCTCCCGGCTGAAACCGTGATCGGAAAGAGCCCATTCCAGGTCCTGCTTGAGACACCGGAGGGCAGGAGAAGGATCCGCACCCACCCAGAGGATCCCCGGCCTTCGAATGGTGGGAAAGGCCCCGAATCCCCCGATTTCCATGTGGAAGCTCCCAGTCTTCCCCGCCACCGACGCGACGACCTCTTCAACGGCGGGCAATGCGGACGGCCGGACGTCTCCCAGGAACTTGAGGGTGAGATGAAAGAGGTCCGGGCTGACCCAGCGGACAGGGAAGTCGGCGTTCCGGAGAGGCCGGGCTGCCCGAAATATCCGGTCCCGTTCCTTCTTCGGGATATTGATGGCAATGAAGAGCCGCATGAATTCTCTTTTTCAGGACACGGAAACAACAGGAGGGGACGTAATGGCGTCCACCGCCCGAATCGCCCTCTCGACGTCGGCCCGGGAGGATGCCCATCCCAGGGAAAGACGGACTGCCCCTGCTCTTCCGGTACCCAGGAGGTTGTGTACCTCCGGAGCACAGTTCAACCCATAACGGACCATGACCCCCCACTCCCGGTCAAGCCTCCCGGCCAGAATACCCGGATCAATCTTCGAGCAGGTGATGGTGACGATGCCCACCCCCTGGCGGCCCTGGGGAGAGAGGACCCGCACCCGGGGTAGAGCGCTCAAACCTTCCCAGAGAAGGGCTTTAAGCTCCATCTCCCTCTCGTGAAGGGCACATACACCCCTCCGTTCAAGAAACTCGATTCCCGCCTTCAGACCGGCCATTCCGGGAGCGTTTCCCGACCCGGCCTCCAATCGATCCGGGTAAGCGGCCGGCATCTCTCTCTCCTCCGAATTCCCACCGGTTCCCCCAGCCAGCACCGGTTGGGGGTCCAGCCCTTCCCTCACCCAGAGCCCACCGATACCCTGAGGGCCCAGGAGGCCTTTGTGCCCGGTGAACGCCACGAGGTCGGCCCCCAGCCGGGCCAGGCTCTCAGTAAAATGACCCGCCCATTGAGCAGCGTCCACCAGGACCAGGGCTCCTGCCCTGTGGGCCTCAGCGGCCAGCTCCTCCAGGGGAAGGCGGGTTCCGAGCACGTTGGAGACGGCATTCACCACCAGGAGTCGAGCGCCGTCGAGACCCCTTCGAACCTCCTCCAGATCCACCCCTCCCGAAAGGTCTCCCGAGACTCTCCGGTTCACGACCCCTCGTTCTTCGACCAGAAGATGAACCGGGCGCAGAACGGCGTTGTGGTCGTAGGCTGTGGTGACCACCACGTCTTTGGGACGAAGGATGCCGTAGAGGGCCAGGTTCAAACCCTGGGTGGCGTTCAGGGTGAATACGACGCGGCTCGGGTCTTCCGGAAGTCCCAGGATTCGGGCCACGGCCCTCCTGGCCTTCAGCGCCAGCCGCCCCGCCTCCAGGCTCAGGCGGTGGCCGCCCCGCCCCGGAGTCGCCCCCAGGCTTGTCAGAAAATCATGGACGGCTTCGGCCACTTCCGGGGGGCGGACAGCCGACGTGGCTGCATAGTCCAGGTAGTGGACCCCCTCCATCCGTCAGGATTCCTTCTCGGACGGGGGCCCACCGCCAAGAGCCGGTGGAAGCGGCGAACGGGCCTGGGATTTCCCTTCCAGGATATTGTGATACATCCTCGTGGTCGGATAGGCGAAGTCGATGCTCTCTTCCGCAGCAAAGGCATCCAGGACCGCCTCCCAGACCTCTTCTGCCCTTCCCCTCCGCTGCCTGGCGTGGCAGATGTAACGAAGGGTGAGGAGGACTCCCGAGTCCTCCACCGAGGTATAGACCTTCGGGGTCAACTTTCGAAAGTGGATCAGGAATTTCCTGGACGCCGTCTTCACGGCCCGTTCCGCCTCGGCCACCTCGGTCCCCACCTTACCGGCCAGGATCTCCTCCAGAATCGCCTTCCCTTTCTTCCAGTCGCTCTCGAAGGTCAGAAGGATCGGAAGTTCGTTCCAGATGAACTCGAACTGGGAGGTATAGTTGTACAGGGATTGAGTAAGGAGAAGAGAATTGGGAACGTGAATGACGCGGCCGGTACTCTGGTCCGCCGCCACCCAGTTCCCTATCTCGAGAAGGGTGAACTGAAAGACCCGGATGTCGACCACGTCACCGGAGAGGTCACCGATCTGGATCCGGTCCCCCAGTTGGAAGGGCCGTCGCCAGAGAATGAACACCCAGCCGGCGAGACTCGCCACCAGGTCCTTCAGGGCGATGGCGATACCGGCAGAGAGGAGTCCCAGGAAGGTTCCCAGAGACTGGATGGCCTCCAACCAGATCATGGCCACCAGGAGGAGGGCCAGAACAAAGGCGGCCCGGGAAGACCCTTTCGACCACTGGTAGAGAAGACGGGAGTCGTCCACTTTTCGGTCCACAACCCTGATGACCAAACGCCTCAGGAGGTAGACCAGGACTACCACCAGGATGGAAGTGAAGATCTTGCTCTGGGTCTCGAGGGCCAGACCCGTGAGACCCTGGATCCACTCCATGACGGCCGACAGGCTCCAGCGGAAGGAATCGGCCACGGCGTCCCTTCCGAAACCGGCGCCGGAGTCGGCCTGGGCCTGAATGGAGTCGGCCTGGGCCTGAATCAGGAGTCTCGTCATGAGGGTCATGTTTCCTCTTTATTTCTCCGTTGCCTGTCGGCCCCCGCTTGCCATCCCTGACCCATGGTCCCATTGCGGGCCCCATGGCGGCGGAGGATTGCCAATCCTACCCCTTCTCCCTCTCCGGCGGTCCACCCCTCATCTTCCGGGTCGTGATGATCATGACCGCCGTGAGGATGACGAAAGCGGCCAGGGAAGTTCGATGGGAAAGGGGCTCGCTGGCCAGGGCCCATCCCAGGACCAGGGCTACCACGGGATTCACATACGCGTAGGTGGAAGCGATGGCCGGAGTAGTGTTCCTGAGGAGCCAGATATAGGAAGAAAAGGCCACCAGAGACCCGAACACCACCAGGTAGAGGATGGCCAGCATGGAGGTTCGGGACACGGAGCCGAAATCCAGCGTGAGCACCTCCCCTCTCGAGATGCCGGCCAGGAGGAGTCCGGCTCCCCCTGCCAGCATCTGCATTCCATTCCCGAGAGCCGCAGAAGCAGGTCGATCCCCGTAGCGGGCCACAAGGGACCCGGCGGCCCAGGCCCAGGCTCCTCCCAGGACCAGAACACCACCCAGAAGATCCATGGGTCCGGCCCGTCCGATCTCCGAGCCCGTCACCAGGAGGACCACACCACCGAATCCCCAGGCGACTCCGAAAATCACGCCGGCTCCGGGGGGGCCGCTCCTGCCCCAGGCCCAGTCCAGAAGCACGATCCAGAGAGGAACCGTGGCGATGAGTAGAGCCACCATCCCCGAAGGAACGAATTGCTCTGCCCAGACCACGCTTCCGTTTCCCCCCAGGAGCATGAGCCCTCCGGAAAGGGACGCTGTCTTCCACAGTTCCAGGCCGGGTCGGGCCGCCCCCCTCCATCGGGCCCAGGCATAGAGGACGGCACCGGCCGAAAGAAAACGGAGGGAGGCCATGAGGAGAGGGGGAAGGGTCTCGATGGCGAACCGGATGGCCAGATAGGTGGATCCCCAGATGAGATAGAGTCCCCCGAGGGCCACCATCACTCTCAGCTTGCGACGGGCCTCCTGGCCGGAGTCCCCCATTCCGGAGAGGCCATTGGAAGCTGTGGGTTCGCGGGTCAGCTCGGACATCGGGAACAATCTCGCCCCCCTCGCCCCCCGGCGCCACGACAGGGCCATCCGGTTCGGTAGTTACCCGGGAGAGGGTGAACCTCAGTGGAGTCCCCCGGAATCCCACGGGGCTTCCCTCAGACCGGATCCTTCCGGTCCAGACTCCTGTACTGGATGGCCTCGGCCACATGGGTTTTCCCCACCTCCCCCGCCCCCTCGAGATCCGCCACGGTGCGGGCCACCTTCAGGATCCGGTGGTAGGCCCGGGCCGAAAGGTGGAGTCCCTCGAGGGCTCGCTGAAGGAGACGGGCCACCTCCCCGGAGGGCCGGCAGAACCTCCGGATCTCTCCCGGGCCCATCTGGCCGTTGCAGTGGATCTTCTTCTCCTCACCCCGGAGGCGAGCCTCCTGCCGGGCCCTGGCCTCCTGTACCCGCCGCCGCACGGAAGGGCTCTCGGCCACCACATCGTCGTTCCCCAATTGATGAAAGGGAACTCGCTCCATCGGAATATGGAGGTCGATCCGATCCAGAAGGGGACCGGATACCCTTCCCCTGTAGCGGAGGATCAGTCCAGGGTCGCAGGTACAGCGATGGGTGCCGTCCCCGAAAAAACCGCAGGGGCATGGGTTCATGGCGGCCACCAGGACGAATCTCGAGGGAAAGCGAAGAGAGATCCGGGCCCGGGCCAGAACGACCTCTCCGTCCTCCAGCGGCTGCCGGAGGGCTTCCAGGACGTTTCGCCTGTACTCCGGAAGCTCGTCCAGGAAGAGAACGCCGTTGTGGGCCAGGCTTACTTCTCCGGGCCTGGGAATCCTCCCTCCACCCACCATCCCCCCATCGCTGACGGTGTGGTGAGGCGCCCGGAAGGGACGGGATCGAAGAAGGGGTTCGCCCGGAGGAAGGAGTCCCGCCACTGAATGGACCCGGGTGGTCTCCACGGCTTCCTCCAGACTCAAAGAGGGGAGGATCCCCGGGAGGCGTCGGGCCAGCATGGTCTTGCCCGATCCCGGAGGACCCAGGAGGAGGATGTTGTGGCCTCCTGCCGCCGCCACCTCCAGTGCCCGTTTCACATGGCCTTGCCCCCGTACGTCCCCAAGGTCCGGCGTGTGTCCCCCTCCCACAGCCTCCAGAGCACCTGCGTCCACCCTCGCCGGCGCCAGTCGCTTTAGGCCCCTAAGGTGGGCCACCACCTCTCCCAGGCTTCCGGCACCCAGGATCTCCATCCGACCCACCACCGCCGCCTCCGGAGCGTTCTCCATGGGCAATACCAGCGAGTCGATGCCACCGGCCCTGCACGCCTCGGCCATGGAGAGGGCCCCCCGGACCGGGCGGAGTGAGCCGTCCAGTCCCAGCTCACCGACAAAGGCCCGCCCCCGGAGTCCCTCGGGGGAAAGCTGGCCGGCCCCGGCCAGAAGCCCCAGAGCCAGAGGGAGATCGAAGGCGCTTCCCTCTTTCCGGATGTCCGCCGGCGCCAGGTTGACGGTGATCTTCTTCGGCGGAATGGCGAAGCCAGAGTTCTGGATGGCCGGCCACACCCGCTCCCGGCCCTCCCGAACCGCCCCCTCCGCCAGTCCCACCACAGAGAAGGATGGAAGTCCATTTCCGAAGTTCACCTCCACCCGGACCAGATAGCTTTCCACGCCCCGCAGGGCCGCGGAGGTCAGTTGGGCCAGCACCGTTCTGTCCTCCCCTCTCCTTCATGGATCCGGACCTTCCATGACTTCCGGCATCAGGGGTCTTGGACTTCCGGCATCAGGGATCCTGGACTTCCGGCATCAGGGATCCTGGACTTCCGGGATCACAGGTCTTGCCATCTCCTGCCCTCCTGCCGAGAGTCCATGACACACTGCTCGGATGTTGAGGGCGATTCCATGGGAGAAACGGCATGGGGCCTCCCCGTCCCGGTACCCCGGGAGGTTCGAAGACGAAAACGGCTGCCCGAGCCCGGAAGAGATGACAGAACTGGTACTGGTAGACTTCGACGACACCCTGGTAGAAACAGCTCCGGCATTCCAGAAGGCCCGGGACCGGCTATTCCAGCGGCTCCTGGGAGAGGGGTTTTCCGGCGAAGAGGCGTTCCGGATCCACCATGAAATCGTGGAGCCGGAGCTCCTGGAGCTCTTCGGCATGGGTCCCTTTCGCCTCGCTCCGTCTTTTCGAGACACCTATGTGCGGCTCTGTGTGGAAAGGGGGCAGGCCCCCGAACCGACAGTCGCGGAGGAATGCGAGGAGCTCGGTCGGGACTTCATGGGCCATCCCCGGGTGATGGATGGAGCCCTGGAGGCTCTCGGGCGGCTGGCCCGGGAGTTTCCCACCGTCATCTATTCCCAGTCCTCACACTCGGAATACCAGATGGACCGGATTCGGGACGCCGGCGTCCTGAAGATCATCCCGGAAGAGCGGGTGCGCATCACGCATCACAAGAACCGGGAAAGCTTCCTGGAGACCCTGAGCCTTTTCCGCGTTTCCACGCCGGGCAACGCTCTCATGGTCGGGAACAGCCTTCGAAGCGACGTCAACCCGGCTCTGGAAGCCGGGGCCAGGGCGGTTCTGGTGGAGCCCTACGAGATGTGGCACTACGACAACGTACCCCCCGTGTCCCGGGATTTTCTGCGGGTCGCCACCTTCCCCGATGCCGTGGCGGAGTTCCTCCGGAACGGACACCGAGGTCAGTCCCCTCCCGACCACTCCGTCTCCAAAGGCCCTGGTGACAAGGTGTCAGCCTATCCATAAAACGGTGGGACATTGCGACCCACCTGAAGGGTGTTACTTTCCATGCATATTCAAACTGGGGTTTCCAACCCCTGCGCGAGGATTGGAAAAATGGGCATGGGAATTGCTCCCGGCCCCCGAACAGCGCTGAACCCTTTACTCCCCCATCCGGAGTCGACGCATGAAGGTTGCGGTCCTTAGGGAAACCAATCCGAACGAGAGCCGGGTAGGCCTCGTTCCGGAGGGTGTAAAGTTCCTGAAGAAGAAGGAGATCGAGGTGGTGGTGGAGAAGGACGCCGGCCTCAAGGCCGGGTTCCTCGATCCCGCCTACGAGGCCGAGAGCGCCACCATAGCTCCCGACGCCGCCACGGCCCTGGCCGATGCCCAGATCGTCCTGAAAGTCCAACCCGTCACCGTGGAGGAAGTCGGAATCCTGAAGAAAGGCCAGATTCTGGTGAGCTCCATGCAACCCACGTCACAGCTGGAGGTCGTCAAGGCCCTCAGGGACGCCGGGATCACCATGATGGCCATGGAGCTCATGCCCCGGATCACCAGGGCCCAGTCCATGGACATCCTCTCCTCTCAGGCCACCGTGGCCGGCTACAAGGCCGTCCTCCTGGGGGCAAACGCCATCGGGAAGTTCCTTCCCATGCTCACCACCGCCGCCGGTACGGTCCGACCGGCCAAGACCCTGACCCTGGGCGCCGGCGTGGCGGGACTCCAGGTCCTTGCTACCTTCCGTCGCCTGGGCGCCGTCATGGAGGCCTTCGACGTGCGGCCTGCAGTGAGAGAGCAATGTGAAAGCCTCGGAGCCAAATTCCTCGAGATCGAGATGGAGGACATGGAGGATGAGGGCGGCTACGCCAAGGAGCTGTCCGAGGAGCAGCACAAGCGTGAGGTCGCGCTCATTGCCGAAGCGGTGAAGGACAAGGACGTCATTGTTACCACGGCCCAGATTCCCGGCCGCAAGGCTCCCATTCTCATCACGAAGGAAATGGTGGAAAGCATGAAGCCCGGTTCCGCCATCGTGGACCTGGCGGCCGAGACCGGGGGGAACTGTGAGCTCACCAGGGCCGGGGAGACGGTGAAGCACAACGAGGTCAAGATCATTGGCCCCGTAAACCTCGCCGCCTCCATGCCCTTCCACGCCAGCATGATGTTCTCCAAGAACCTCGTCACCTTCATCATGGAAATGGTGAACAAGGAGGACGGTTCGCTGGATCTGAACTGGGAGAACGAGGTCATCAACGGCGTCTGCGTGACCCACGAAGGCGAAGTCCAGCACGAGCCCACCCGAGAGGCGTTGGGCTGAAGACGCCGTTGCATAGACGAACGACTCTGCGAACCTCCACTGTGGGAGATTCTTGAATGGAAAGCATGCCGATCATGTTGGTGGGCCTGTATGTCTTCATTCTGGCGACCCTCGCCGGAAAGGAAGTCATCACCAAGGTGCCTCCGACCTTGCACACGCCCCTCATGTCCGGTGCCAACGCCATTTCCGGCATCGCCGTCATCGGGGGACTCATCGTGTCGGCTCGCACCGACATGGCCAGTGAGCCGGTAGTGGCCACGCTGGGACTCGTCGCCATCATCTTCGCCACCATCAACGTGGTGGGCGGCTTCATGGTGACGGACCGTATGCTGGAGATGTTCAAAAAGAAATAAGGTCCGGCGAATGTGCTCCGGATTTACTGACACTGTAAACACGAGAACGAGGAACCTTCTGTGAATTTCTTTGCGGATCTGGCCTACCTGCTGTCGGCCTTCCTCTTCGTCGCCGGCCTTAAGCAGCTCTCGTCTCCGGCTACGGCCCGGAAAGGGAATATCATGGCCTCCATGGCCATGCTTATCGCCATCGTGGTGACCCTGGTTGATACGGATATCCTGACGTGGACCTGGATCATCACGGGGATCATCATCGGCTCCCTGGTGGGAGCGGTGGCGGCCCGGACGGTGAAGATGACGGCGATGCCCGAGATGGTGGGCATCTTCAACGGATTCGGCGGCGGGGCTTCGGCCCTGGTAGCCGGTGCTGAGTTCATGCATCTCCAGAAGATGGGAGCCCTCCCCATCGGGGAAGGCGCCACCATCATGCTGGCGATGCTCATCGGAGCGGTGACCTTCTCCGGAAGCGCCATCGCCTTTGGGAAACTGGCCGGCTATGTGACGGGAAACCCGGTGACCAACACGTTTCTCCGGGCTCTGAACGCCATTCTCTTCCTCTTTGTCCTGGGCGCCGGTGCGTACCTGACGGCCCAGGATCCCAACATGACCCTGTTCCTGGTGTTTGTCGCCGTTTCCCTGCTCCTGGGGATTCTCCTGGTGAATGCCATCGGCGGCGCCGACATGCCTGTGGCCATCTCACTGCTGAACTCCTACTCGGGCCTGGCCGCTTCCATGGCCGGGTTCATCCTCGGGAACATGGTTCTCATCATCGCCGGTGCACTGGTGGGAGCTTCGGGGCTGATCCTCACGAACATCATGTGCAAGGCCATGAACCGGTCGCTGGCCAACGTGGTCTTCGGTGGGTTCGGATCTGAAGGCGCCACAGCCGGTGCCGTGGGCACAGGGGACAAGACCGCACGGTCCGTGGACGCCGAAGGCGCCGCCATGATCCTGGGCTATGCCCAGTCCGTCATCATCGTTCCCGGCTACGGCCTGGCGGTGGCCCAGGCCCAGCACGATCTGAAGAAGCTCACGGACATGCTGCAGGACCGAGGCATTGACGTGAAGTTCGCCGTGCATCCGGTGGCCGGTCGCATGCCCGGGCACATGAACGTCCTCCTGGCCGAGGCCGACGTGCCTTACGATCAGCTCTACGACGAGGAGGAGATCAACGACCAGTTCAAGGACACGGATGTGGCCCTCATCGTCGGCGCCAATGACGTTGTGAATCCGGAAGCCCGGAATCCCGAGAGCGTCATCGCCGGCATGCCCATTCTGAATGCGGACTACGCCAAGAACGTCATCATCATGAAGCGGAGTCTCAGCCCTGGATTCGCCGGGATCGACAACCCTCTCTTCTACATGGACAAGAGCATGATGTTCTTCGGAAGCGCCAAGCCCTCCATGCAGGATCTGGTGCGGGAGATGCGAGAGCTTGACTGACCGCAGTTGAAAGGCAGAGAGTCCGGGCAGAGTTCCTGCTCCGGCAATGGAAGACCCCCCTCCAGAGGAGTATCTCTGGAGGGGGGTCTTCTAATTTCCTCTGACCTTTCGGGAGTTTCCTCGATTTCGCCCCCGAATGCTCACTCCAGTGCCGAAGCAGCTTCCTTCAGGAGCCCCCAGCTCCGCTCGAGGTGATCCCGGCGGGTCTTGAGGTTTCCCAGAGCCATGCGAAGACAGAACCTCCGATTCAGAACGGTGTGAGAGAGAAACACCCGCCCGGAGTCATTCACTCGATCCATTATGGCCCGATTCAGCGTGTCGGCGTCCTCATGGGAGAGGCCGTCCGGTGCGTAGCGGAAAACCACGGTGCTGAAGGGCACCGGCGCCACCCTCTCCCACCCCGGCTCCTGATCAACCCAGCCCGCCACTTCCCGGGCCATCTCGATATGCAGACGAATCCGCTCCCTGATCCCTTCCACACCGAAATAGCGGAGCACGAACCAGAGCTTGAGAGAACGGAACCGCCGGCCCAGGGCGACGCCGTAGTCCATCAGGTTCCGGGCCACGTCTTCCTCCGAGGTCCGAAGGTACTCCGGGGTGAGGCTGAAGGCCCGCTTCAGATCTTCCGGGTCGCGCATGTAGAGGACGGAGCAGTCGATGGGTGTGAAGAGCCACTTGTGGGGATTCACCACAATGGAGTCCGCTTCTTCCCATCCCTTGAAGAGGGGTCTGAGTTCTGGAAGAACAGCGGCGGGCCCTCCATAGGCGGCATCCACGTGCACCCACAGATCAAACTCCCGGGCCAGGGCCACAATCTCCGCCACCGGATCCACACTGGTGGTAGAGGTGGTCCCGAGAGTGGGAATGACCCCGAGGGGAAGGATCCCCTCTTGCCGATCCGCCTCGATGGCCCCTCGGAGGGCCTCCGTTGACATCCGGTAGGTCTCGTCGCTGGCTACCCGAACGACTCCCTCCCGTCCAAAGCCCAGGGTGATGG
This sequence comes from uncultured Gemmatimonadaceae bacterium, assembly GCA_964605505.1. Lineage (GTDB taxonomy): Bacteria > Gemmatimonadota > Gemmatimonadetes > Longimicrobiales > Gaopeijiaceae > CAZSDD01. The sequence goes on from CAZSDD010000010.1 coordinate 14,943, forward strand.
CCGCCTTGTCCACAGATGAATGGGCCTGGTCCGAAGTGTAGAACCGACCGCGTTGCACACCGCTGAGTCCCTTTTCCGAAGCCTGGGGCAGCTTGGCGTCCCGGGCTGCCGCCATGGCGTACAGGGTGGACGAAGAGGCCGTGTCGTTTATGGTGCCGTCGAAGAATGCAGGGAGGCCCAACATGTCTCTCAGCCATGCCAGTGTATGCTCCTCCAGCTCGGTGCCCGCCGGGGAGCTCCTCCAGACCATGGCATTGACGTTCAGGGCAGAGGTCAGCATTTCCCCCAGGATTCCGGGACCGGAACCGGTAATGGAGAAGTAGGCGTGAAAGGCGGGGTGATTCCAGTGCGTCACACCGGGAATGACGATCTCCTCGAAATCCTCGAGGATGGCCTCCATGGATTCGCCCTCCCGGGGAGCGGAGCCGGAAAGCTGGTTCCTGATCTCTCCTGGCGCCACCCGGGCCAGGACAGGATACTCGTCGATCTCCTCCAGATAGGTGGCGATCCAATCCGCCACCGCGTGGGCGGCGGGCCGGAATTCCGAATCCGGCATGTCACCGTGGGGGGGTCCCGGGGATACTCTTCCGTCCTCCATAGCCATTTCTCCTCAGCCATTCCTCCTCGAGATGTCCGGCCAGAGCCACCTGCGGGCCACCCGGGCCTCAATCACCCGGGCCTCTTTCACCCGGGCCTCATTCAGCCATTGAGATCCCGGCCCAGGCTTTCCAACTGTCTCTCGATCTCCGCCTTCTTCTCATCATCAAGGCCCCCCGGCACTCCGGTGCCCTGAAGATGGGTGAAGAACAGATCGTCCACATAGGAAATGCTCGCACGGGAAACTCCCTGATCCAGAACCCGGTTCAGGCCGAGTAACTCCGTAGAGGAGACGCGATCTCCGGGACCGTCGCAATCTCCGGGAGAATCCGCCAAAAAGACTCTGAGAATCACCTCCCGCAGGAGCTGGAGCTCGTCCACGACCTCTCCGGCAGCCAGACCCCTCAGGAGAGCCAGGGAACCATAGAGATGGGCGGCGTGCTGCCAGACCTCCCGGGCCACTTCTCTTCGCTCTCCGAAACAGGGAGGAAGGAAGGAAACCAGCTTCCTCGCGACGGTTTCCAAAATATCCAGGCCATCGCTGTCTCCCGAGTCCCTCCCCGACCTCAGCTCCTGAATCCAGCGGTCGGACAGGTCATGTTCCCTGCGCTGGAGCCAACTCTCAATCCTCACCGTTCCTCCCTCTCTTGGGAACCGGAGGATCTTGTCTCCTCCGCCTTTCTGCCGGCCCGTTCCGACTCTACTCTTCTCCGGTGGCGTTCCTTTTCTCTTCATCCCAGGCCGGAATCCCGATCCTCATGACTGTGCCTTCGCCCACCTGGCTCTCGACGGAGATGTTTCCTCCCCAGGACTCCACGAGCCTTCGAACGATGGCCAGCCCCAGGCCGGTCCCCGTGGACCGGGTAGAAAAATGAGGCTCGAAGATTCTGGTCAGAAGATCCGGATGGATTCCCGTGCCGTTATCCCTGACACGAAGCTCCACCTTCGGGCCCCTGGCTTCCGCCTCTATGATCACCTTCCCCCGACTCGGGATGGCAGCCCTGGAGTTCTCCAGGAGGTTGATGAGGACCTCCCGGAGCTCAGCCTCCCTGGATCGGACCGCGGGAAGTTCATCCGGAACGTCCAGAAGAAAGGAGAGAGCCCCCTTTCCCCCACCATAAAGGTTCATGACCTCCTGGGCCACCGCCGGTATGCTCACGGCCTTCAGGGGGGCCTCGCCACTGGCTTGTGGGGCTCCGAAGCGGGAAAAGCTCCTGGCGATGGCAGCCAGGTGCTCGATCTCCCGGAGGATCACCTCCACATTCCTGCCGAGGATCTCATGAAAGTCCGGCCTTCGATCTTCCCAGGCCCGCTGGAGGTGCTGAACGCTGAGCTTGATGGGAGTCAGTGGATTCTTCACTTCGTGAGCGACCTGCTGGGCCATTTCCCCCCAGGCCAGGATCCGTTCTGATCTGAGCTCGTCCGTCACATCCTCCATGCTGAGGACAGCTCCACCGATAGGGCCCTCCTCCGAGACCCGCCTGGCCCGGATCCGGATCCTGCGGTCCCCCATCTGGAACTCCTTGCTGGCCTCCCGGAGGCCATCCCGGAAGTAGAGGTCCAACCACAGAATCATCTCCCGGGGGTCCCCTTCCCGGCCAGGTAACGGCTCACCGGGCGTCACCGGCTCCCCGAGGAGGGATTCGGCGCTGGGATTCACCAGGGTCACCCGGCCATCGGCGTCCAGGGCCACCACCCCCGTGGCCACCTCTTCCACGATGGCCTGGGTCCGGCGGGTGGTGCGAAGGAGCGCCTTCCTGGCCCGCCGGATCCGGAGGACCATCCGATTGAAGGCGCCGAACACCGATCCGAACTCGTCGTTCCGATCTTCAGGGAGCCTGACCCGGAGATTTCCGGCTCCCACACGCTCCGACGCCACCTGGAGGATTTCGATGGGCCGGCTCAGTGTCCTTCCCACCAGAAGGGCAAGGGCCAGGGAGAGAGCGGCTCCCAGGACGATGGCAAAGCCCAAAAGGTCCGCCACCTCCTGCCGTCTGAGGGCGGTGGCCCCTGCCTCCACCGGAACAGGTGTTGCCAGGATGTCGCCATCCGGGAGACTGCGATAGGCCAGGAGGTACTCCCATCCCCCCAGGGAGGACTTGAGCGTGGCCCCGATCTCCTTCCCATCCTCAATGGCCCTGAATGTGGGCTCGGGGATCCATCCCTCATAGAGGCCCAACTGGACCAACTCGTCTGCGGAGCCTTCCCTCAGCTCTCCATCCCTGTACTCCAGAAGCTCGGCTCCCACCTCACGGGCCAGGAGCTGCATGGATCCCTGGGCATCGTTGTAGAAGCTGGCCCCATCCTCCACGATCCGCTCCGCCAATGCCGAGGCCGTGCGCTCAGCGGCTCCCGAGAGGGTCTGGAACGCCAGGGTGCCGAATATGGCGATGGAGAGGATGAAGAACCCGAAGAGCGCCAGCGTGACCCGTACCCGGAAGCTCCCCATGCTTCGGAGAACGGTTCCGGGCCTCACCTCTCCGCCGCGGGCCAGGAGCCGTCCCCCCCCGAGAAGGAGGAGCACCAGGGCCAGGTCTCCAATGAGGTTGAGGGTGCCCCGGGCCACGAGATGAAGATTCCCCGGAAGGGCCAGCGTCCGGCTGGCCATGAGGACACCGTCCATGTATCGGAGCAAGCGTCTGCCCTGCCACCCCCCGGCTCGCCACTCCCACACCACTCCCTCCACCTCTTCCACGGCATCACCAGGGCGGGCCGGAGCCACCGTCGGAGAGTCGCCGGTGCCCCGCCCCAGGGCCGCGAAGATGGGACCCATGGGAGAAGCCAGGGACATGGATCCGAGAGGGGGTACCACAGCGGTGAGGACCCTTCGCCCCTCCAGGGGAACGAGGAGAAGATACCGTGCCCCGGAAAGCCCGAGATGGCGAACCAGAGGCTCCTGTCCTCTCCGGGCCAGATCCAGGTAGTCGTCGGCATACGGCGGACGGGGCCCCTGGACGCCCATGGCCAGATCTTCCACCGGCAGGTCTCCGGGGCTCCAGAGGGTCAGCCACATGGGGAGCGGGTCTTCTCCCCGGCCCGTGTCGGACCAGACTTCAAAGAGAAGCTCCACCGGAGAGGCGATGAGTCGGTCCAGTGAATCAGTGGCTTCCGCCATCCGCATCAGGCGAAATTCCAGGAAGGGATCCGGGCCGGCCCCCAACTCCCTCAACTCTTCCTCCGCTGCGGTCATGCGGGCCTGGATGCTCGCTCCCCATGCCACTGGAAGGGCCGCAAGCGTTCCCAGGAGCGCCGCCAGGATCCACAGGACAGTGCGATGCCTGCCTGCCAATCCTCTCCCTCCCCTGGCTGCAAGGAGCACCGGGAAAGCCCATAAGGCCAGATACCAGGGAGAGATGCCCGGCCCGGAGCGGGCGAGAAGGGCACCCGCCAGGGAGAGTGCCAGGGCCAGGATGCCGGAAGAGGCCAGCAGTAGATGCCTGGGCTCGGCTGGGGATCGGCTCTCGCCCCCGCCCAACACGAGGCAGGCCAGAAGAACCATGGAAAGGGCCAGGGTGGCCTGGTAGAGGATCCATCCCTGAAACCCCTCGGAAAAAAGAACGGGAAACGCGCTGGCTCGGAACAGGAGATCCAGGAGAGGATAACCGAGGGCCACGACTCCCGCAGCGGCCAAGGGTGGGACGGAGCTACGTGTCCTTTCCTTCAAGAATCCGCACAGGATTCCCAGGCTCATCAGTAGCGCCAGGAGCTTTCCCAGAGGCCACTCCAGCACCGGGAGCAGGAAATGGGAGGGGGAGGCGAACTCCGCACCGAGCCGGAAGGCCTCCACGGGTAGGAGGAGGGCGATGCCCACGAGGCTCGCAGAGCTGGCCCAGATCCACCCACCGGTGGCCTTCATTCCCAGGACGAGAAATCCCCAGGTCAGGATGGCCAGGATACCCAGCGTCTGGAGCCACACACCCACCTCTGCCCTCCAGGCTTCCTCCGGATCCAACTTTCCCGGAGTGATGCTCAGAAGGGGCTCGTCCTCCATGTTCAGATCAAAGATGACCGATCCGCGGGCCCGGGCCGGGGGAAGGATCTTGATGGGCACCCCGTACCTGCGTTGAAACCGGGCTGCGAATCCGGCGTCCTCCAACCCTGCCGGGAGATTGGTCTGGAGAAGCACGGCGGCGACCACCGTCTCTCCCCCACGGGGCGCCCGGGCGGTAAAATAGAGGTAGCGGAAGAGGGGTCCTCCCCCGAAGGCGTAGCTCAACTCCCCTCCCCTGATGTCCTGGGGCACGGGTCCCCGGTGGACGCCCACCCAGGCTTGGGGACGGCCCTGGGAATCGTAGACGGCCAAAGCGGTGATCCCGCTTCCCCGGCGAATGCGGGAGAGCTCTCTCTGGAGGTCCACCTCACCGGAATCGGCCAGGAGGACCAGACACTCGTTGAGTGCCCGGGGTCCGGATGTGAAAAGCTCCTCCATCCCCCGGGAAAGGGCCAGGGAGTCCTGTCGGTTCAGCGTCGGCCGGAGTCCGTCATCCATGGGGCCCGAGGGAATCTGCCGGAAGTGGTAGCCAAACCCCAGCAAGGTTCCCAGGATAAGGGCCAGAGCCGCCAGGGAATTGAACCGTCGCCCATTCGGCCCTCGCAGGGCCCAGGCCAGACTTCCTGCGGCAGGTAGGAGGAGCCACCACGGGTCCTGCCAGCGTGTCCAGGCCATGAGCCCCAGGGCTCCAGCCCAGAGGAGATACCAGGATGGATGTGTGGCGTCCGGCCGACTGGAAGGAGAAATCGAGCCCGGCGAATGTGTCATGGGCCCTGGATTCCCTTCCGTGGCCTCAGGTAAAGGAAGCTTTGGCCCATGACCCGCGCCTCATATTTCCCGTGGGGGCCCTGATCCAGCACGGTGGTCACCTTCCCCTGGGAACAAATACCCTCATCGCGGAAGCCGTGGCTCGGACCGTGTCCGAGGAGGCAGGCATCCTCAGGGCCCCCGCCTTCCACTTCGGTGTACGGGGCCCGCAGGAAGAGGATTTCCCCGGATCGGCAGGGCTCCAGAGAAAGACCCTTCATCGGGCTCTGAATGAGCTTCTTGCCGGATGGGAGGACCACGGCGTTCAGGAGTTTATCCTCCTGACCGCACATCGGTACGAACCCCATCTGGACGCTCTCCTCATGGCAATGACCTCCTCTGCTACCACAACGGTGATCAATCTGTTCTCCCTGGAAGTCGGGGACCTCCTGGAAGGCTCTCCACTGGCTGAGCACGGTGGAGAGTTGGAAACATCCCTCATGCTCCACCTGGCCCCGGAGCGAGTACGAATGGACCAGGCGAAGGACGTAATTCCCGATCCTCGAACATATCGAAAATATGCCAGAGGAAGAGTCCCCACACCCCCACCGGGCTCCGGCGGAATCCTGGGAACCCCGTCACGGGCCACGGCAGAGAAAGGCCGAGCCGTCTATGTTCGGTACATCACCACCCTCCGGGAGATCCTCAACCGGGAATGACATGCGAGCCCCGGGAGCGCGGATCCCCACAAAATGGGGACCACGGGCGGACCCTGAGGGTATATTGATCTTGTTCTCGAATCCGGTGATCTCCTCTTACTTCTCTGTCCTGACCTCGGTCCAATGATCCGGCACTCCAAGCTTCCGAAGCCCCACACTCTGGCTCTTCTCCTGAGCCTGATGCCATTTCCTTCCGCAGGTCAAAACGTGGTGGTGGACGAGAACGTATTCCGCGTAACCCTTCATGGGGAAATCATCGGGAGAGAGGAATTCTCCATCCGCAGAGTGGGGATGGGACAGGACGCCCGTGTGATCCTCAGAGGCTCGGTGGAGTTGGATCTCCCGGAAGGCCGGAGGCACCTGTCTCCCGCCCTGGAAGCTTCCGGCGGAGATCTGAGCCCCACCGCCTATCAGTTGAAGATCTCGGGAACCCAGCCCATGGAGGTTTTCGTGAGCCGGTCGGGACGTCGTTTCCTCGCCAAGGTCATCTCCTCGGAAGGGGAGCAGGTCAGGGAATTTCGAGCTGGACCGGGCTCGATTCTCCTGGACGACCTCATCGCCCACCAACACCACCTCCTGCTACCCTACCTGAACCAGGACTCGGCTGTCTCCCTCTCTGTCCTCTCCCCCCGGACCGGAACGCAGGTCCGAATGACCCTGAGGGAAATGGGGCCTGAGGAGGTCCGGGTGGGCACGGAACTGGTCCAGGGAACTCATTTTCGACTGGAGGGGGGAGAGGGATCCCATGAGATCTGGTTCGACGACCAGGGGCGAATCCTCAGGGTTGCCGTTCCGGCCCGGGGATATGTGGCGGAGAGAGAATCCCTGTGACGGAGAGCCCGCCCTTTTGAAGGGTTCCGGAAGGCTCTTCGTATCTCTCCGTGAGCGACGGGCGGTGGCGGAGCAACCAGCGGTGGCGGAGGACGGACGCTGGCTCGCCGCGCCTCTGAAACAGAGCACTCGCCGAGGCCGTAGGACAATGGGACCATCAGACCTCTTCGTCCTTCCCGGTCAGGGAGCACACACGTGAGGAAGAATCGAATACTCTGGCTGGGCTTGCCGGCCTTTTTCGCCCTGTTCCTACACTCCGGCCCCCTTGCGGCCCAGGATCCGGTTCCCCGGGATCTTTCCCTGGAAGACGCCGTCCGAATCGCCATTGGAAACAGCCCGCTCCTCCAGGCGGACCTGAACAACAGGGAGGTGGCGGATTGGAATATCCGCTCAGCCTACGCAGCGCTCGTCCCCTCGGCCCGGGCCAGCTCCAGCATGTCCTGGCAGGGCTCCGGCGAGCAGCAATTCGGGAGCGTGACCCTCAGCCAACTGGGATTCACCAACCAGCCGTCCTACTACTTTTCCTCCTACAACCTGGGGCTCTCCTACACCCTGGACGGTCGGATCCTCATGGCCGTTCCCCAGGCCAGGGCGGACAAGCGAACCCAGATCGCCCAGGGGGAGGCCTCCGAGGCCCAGACCATCTTCCAGGTGACCCAGGCCTACCTGGAAGTCCTCAGGCAGAAGGAAGCCCTCACGGTGGCCCAGCAGGAGCTGGAGCGAGCCCGGGGCAATCTCCGTCTCGCCCGAGGACAGGTGGAGGTGGGATCCGGAACGCCCATGGATGTGCGACAGGCGGAAGTGGCCGTGGGACGAGCCAGGGTGAACGTCCTCACCAGCGAGAACGGGGTTCGCACGGGGAAGTTTCGTCTCATGCAGCAGATGGGGATGGATCCTCGGGACGACTTTTCCCTGGCCAGCTCTTTTCAGATCCGGGAACCTGGCTGGGCGGAAGAGGATCTCATGGACCTGGCCCTGGAAAACAACCCCCAACTGCGGGGATTGAGGTCCGCCGTGGAGACCCGGAGCTACTCTACCCGCATGGCCAAGGCCGCATACCTCCCCACCGTCTCCTTCTCCGCCGGCTTCAGCGGATTCACCCGTGAGGCCTCCGAGCCCGGGTTCCTGGTCGCCCAGGCCCAGTCCTCCTCCCTGAGCCAGATCCGTCAGTGCCAGGCACTGAATGAGCTCTACCGACGCCTGGCGGATCCACTGCCCACCCAGGACTGCTCCATGTATCTCTTCACCGAGACCGACCGACGGGCCATCCTGGAAAGCAACGACAACTTTCCTTTCGGTTTCTCCAGAAACCCTCCCTCCGCCTCCATGACCATCAGCCTCCCGATCTTCCAGGGGCTCAGCCGGCAGCGGGACCTGGAGACCGCCAGGATCGCGGAGGAAGACACCAGATTCCAGGTCCGGGACCAGGAGATCCGCTTGAAAGCGGATCTGGCCAGCAACCTCTCCACTCTGAGGACAGCCTATGAGGCCGCCCTCATCGAAGAGCAGAATCAGGTCTGGGCAGACGAACAGCTGCGCCTGGCCCAGGAACGGTATCGCCTGGGAGGAGCGACATTTCTGGAGCTGGTGGAGGCCGAGACGGTGAAGGCTCAGGCCGATCGGGATCGCATCGCGGCCATTTTCGCCTATCATGACGCCCTGGCCAGCCTGGAGGCCCTGGTTGGAACATCCCTTCGGACGCGATGACGCGCACCGGAAAGGCATAAATTCATGAGCTCAGGAAGGAAGTTCCTCATCGGGGCCGTCATTGTCGTGATCCTTGGATCGGCGGCGGCCATCACCATCATCCAGGGTCGGAAAGGGGGCATCGAGGTCCGGCTGGAAGAGGTGAGTCAACGGGACCTGGTATCCGTCGTCACGGCATCCGGCAACATCCGGGCTCGGCGGGCGGTGGACATAAGCGCGGACGTCATGGGCCGGGTCATCGAGCTGAACGTCGAGGAGGGCGACGACGTCACGGTCGGAGACACCCTGTTGCGGATCGATCCTTCCCAACTGGAGGCCGCCGTCTCCCGCAGCCAGGCCGGCCTCAGCCAGGCCCGGGCACAGGTGGCCCAGGCCCGCGCCAACTTCATCCGGGCCCAGCGGGACTACAACCGGGTGACGGCCCTCCGGGCCCGGGACTCCATCCTCGTGAGCCCCCAGCAGGTGGAGGACGCCGAGACCAACATGGAGGTGAACCGATCCCTCCTTCAGGCCGCTGAGCATGGCGTGGCGCAAGCGGAGGCAGCCCTGAACGAGGCCCAGGACCAGCTCTCCAAGACCATCATCAAGGCACCCATTTCCGGGAAGGTCACTCGACTGAACGTGGAAACCGGGGAGACGGTGGTCATCGGCACCATGAACAATCCGGGAAGCCTCATCCTGACCATCAGTGACCTTTCGGTGGTGGAGGCCGTTGTGGAGGTGGACGAGACCGACGTCCCCCATATCGTTCTCGGAGACAGTGCCCTGGTGGAGCTGGATGCCTTTCCGCGACGACAATTCACCGGCCGCGTTACAGAAATCGGCAATTCGGCGATCATGCCCCCTTCAACCACAGCCGGAACCGGCCAGGCTGCGGCCATCGATTTCGAGGTCGTCCTCACCCTGGACGATCCCGGTGTCGCCCTTCGACCGGACCTGTCGGCAACAGCGGACATCATCACCGCGGTGAGGGAGGGAGTCACCTCCATTCCCATCATTGCCCTCACCGTCAGGGATGAGGACGAGGCGGGGGAGAGGACCGAGGGCACCGGGATTGCGGACGACCCGGGACGGAGCCAGGGTCCCGACGGGCCCGTGTCCCGAAACCAGCGGTCGGTGGAGATGGAAGGAGTCTTCGTGGTAAGGGACGGTGTGGCTCACTTCACCCCGGTCGAGATCGGGATCACCGGTCAGGAGTACTTCGAGGTGGTCTCGGGAGTGCAACCCGGAGACACGGTAGTGGCCGGGCCCTATCAGCAGATCCGGGAGCTCCGGGACGGGGATCAGGTCAAGGCCATGGAGTCCGAAGCCATGGATGGATCCCGGCCCGGCTCCTCCGGAAGTTGACGCTGACTTTCATGCCCGACCTCGATTCCCGCCCTTCGCCGGCCTGCTCGGGCCCGGGTTATGGGGAAGAGGCCGCCTCACCCGGGAAGCGTCTGCCATGAACGTCTGGGAGGGAATCATCCTGGCCTTCAACCAGATCCGGACGGAGAAGCTGAAAAGCTTCTTCTCCCTGCTTGGGGTCATCATCGGCGTCATGTTCCTCATCGTGGTGGTAAGCGTCGTGGAGGGGCTGGACCGGTACATCAAAGAGGACTTCGCCTCCTTCGTCTACGGTCTGAACACCATCACCGTCAGCCGCACGCCCTCCGTCCAGGTGAACACGCAGGAGGAACAGTGGAGGGCATGGCGGCGGCGGCGGCGGCTGGAGTTCGAGGATGCCGAGGCCATCCGGGAAAGGCTCACCGTTCCGGCCCTTGTGGGCGTGGAAAGCAACACCGGGGGACAGGTGGAAGGAGACAACGGCCGGGTGGGCGAGAACGTCTTCATGACGGCCGTGTCACCGGAGATCCTCAGGATTCGAAGCCTGAATGTGGAAAGAGGTCGCCCTTTCTCCGGCCAGGAGGCGGAACGGGGCCTTCCAGTGGTCATCCTGGGCAAGAGCACGGCAGAGGTGATCTTCGAGGAGGTGGATCCTGTGGGACGAACGGTCCGGATCCGGGGCTTCCCCTACCGGGTCATCGGCGTTCTTGAAGAGCAGGGATCCATTCTGGGAATGTCCCTGGACAACCGAGCCATCGCTCCGGCCCGATCCCCCATCCAGAAGGTGGTGAACCCCAGGGGGGTGGTGGACAACATTGTCATCCAGACGGTGGATCCGGAGCAGATTCCCGAAGCCATGATGGAGATCGAGGCCATCATGCGGATCCGAAACGGCCTTCGCCCCGGAGAACCGAATGATTTCGAGTTGGAGACGGCGGAGGACTCTCTGAGCTTCTGGGATCGCATTTCCACCATCCTCTTCATGGCCCTTCCGGGACTGGTGGGAATCTCCCTGGTGGTTGGCGGGATCGTCATCATGAACATCATGCTGGTCTCCGTCATGGAGCGGACCCGGGAGATCGGCGTTCGAAAGGCGATCGGTGCCCGGCGAAGGGACATCGTCGTCCAGGTCATCATCGAGTCGGCCACTCTATCCGGGGCCGGGGCTCTCCTGGGAGTATTTGTGGGGGTGGGGCTGGCCTGGCTGGTGGCCGCCGTGTCCCCCATGCCCGCCGCCGTGGCTCCGAAGTGGATCAGCCTGGGAGTATTCCTCGGAGTGAGTGTGGGGATGATAGCCGGTGTCTACCCGGCGGCCCGTGCGGCTCGTCTGGATCCCGTGGACGCGCTGCGCTATGAGTAAGGCCCATGGGGGACCCGGAGTCCGTGCCAAGGGGAACCCCCTGGTCACTCTGGACGAGGGATTCCGCATCGCCGTCGCCGCCATCCGGGCCAACAAGCTCCGCTCCAGTCTCACGATTCTGGGTGTGGCCATCGGTGTGGCGGTGGTGGTGACCATGGCCGCCCTGATCACAGGCATCCGGAGTAGCATCCTGGAGGCTTTCGAGTCCGCCGGACAGGAGAACTTCATCGTCACCCGCTTTGACATGACCAACGTCCGGATCGTGCATGACGGGTCCGGCCGCCCCCCCTGGTGGAACAAGCCGAGGATCACACCCACGGAGGCTCAACGCATCGCCCGGCTCCCGGGAGTCGGAGAAGCCGTGGTCGACTTCGACCTGAACGTCTCCATCTCATTCGAGGGGGACCGGGTCACAGGGATCCAGGGAAGCGGGAGCTCCGCGGGATGGCCGGGTTACACCATCGGCGACTTCGTTGCGGGTCGGAACTTCATTCCTGCCGAGGTGGAACAAAGCCGGCCCGTTCTGGTTCTCTCCCGGGCCCTGGCGGAGGAGCTGTTTGGACAGCTGGACCCCATCGGGAAACGGGTCCGTGTCTCCGGGGGACGATCGGGGGTCAGTGAGCTCTTCACCGTGGTGGGCGTCTTTGACACAGGGGATAATATCTTTTCGGAAGCGATGGAGCACTTCACCATCCTCCCCTACACGGCGGCATTGAAGCGCTTGAAAGCCAACGACATGTTCTTCCAGGTCCTGGTGGTCCCCGCCACCGGGGTCTCCCAGAGTGAGGCCCAGGATCAGGTCATCGGGCTCCTGAGGACCATGCGTGAGCTGGGTCCCGCCGAGGAGAACAACTTCGCCGTGATCCGGTCGGATCAGCTGGTGGACCTCTTCAACCGTCTCACCGGCGTCTTCTTCCTGGTCATGTTGGCCCTTTCTTCCGTGGGTCTCCTGGTGGGAGGTGTGGGGGTTATCGGGATCATGCTCATTTCCGTCACGGAGCGGACCCGTGAGATCGGGATTCGCAAAGCCGTGGGGGCTACCCGCCGGGAAATCCTCTGGCAGTTTCTGGTAGAGGCCGGTGTGCTGACCCTCCTGGGGGGAGCCTCGGGATTGGCTATCGGAGCCCTGGCGGCCAACGCCGTGGAGGCCGTCACTCCCATACCCGCCAGCATCCCCCTCTGGTCCGTGCTCGCGGCCCTGGCCATGGCCGTCCTGACGGGGATGCTCTTTGGCCTGCTTCCGGCCGTTCGGGCTTCCCGGCTGGAGCCGGTGGACGCCCTTCGATACGAGTAGGGACATTGAGCTCGAGCAGTTCCGAGTTCCTTCCAACAGGAAAAGAAGGCATGCAGCCTCTGGACATTCTGGCTATTGTGGCCCATCCCGACGACGCCGAGCTCATCTGCGGGGGTTCCCTGATCAGGAGCGCGGCCCTGGGTCAACGGACGGGAATCCTGGACCTGACCCGCGGCGAGACGGGGAGCCGGGGCACGCCGGAGCTACGAGCCAGGGAAGCAGAGAGGGCGGGGGAGATCCTGGGGCTGGCTGTGCGGCGGAACGCCGAGCTCCCCGACTCCAAACTGGTGAACTCCCCCGAGGCCAGGAGCCTCGTGGCGGGCCTCCTGCGTGAGCTTCGTCCCGGCATAGTCGTCACCCACTGGCTCAATGGCAGGCACCCTGACCATCGGGCTACCGCCGAGCTGGCCTATGACGCGGCCTTCCTGGCGGGCCTGAAGAAGTTCGAGGCTCCGGGGGACCCCTTCCGCCCGTTCAAGGTCGTTCACGCGCTGTCATTCCGGGAAGACGCCGAAAAACCCACTTTCGTGGTGGACATCACGGCGGAAATGGATAGGAAGCTGGAAGCCATACGAGCTTACGGATCCCAGTTCGGCAGTGTGGCCGGAGCTGGAGAGGTGTTTCCGGGAGGCGACCGTTCCTTCGAAGACCAGATCCGGGCCCAGGGAGCCCGGGCAGGCTCCCTCATTCGTGCGGGATATGGGGAGCCGTTCTGGACCCGGGAAACCATGACTGTCTCCTCTCTGGGAGACCTGGCCGTTTCCACATTTTGATCGGCGATCCTCTATCCGTACCCTGCAGGCAGCCACGTCCCTCACCTGGTCCGAGTATCCCGGGCCGACCCCCCGCCCCGGAAAAGGAGAAGCCATGAAGAGGATTCTGGTGGCCATGTCCGGGGGCGTCGATTCCTCCGTTGCAGCGGCTCTTCTGGTGAAGGAGGGACATGAGGTGGTGGGCGCCACACTCCGGACCTTCTGCTACACCTCCGGCCCGGCCCACGCCAGAAGTTGCTGCGGCCTGGAAGGGGTCCAGGACGCGAAGAGCGTGGCCCGGACCCTGGGAATCCCCCACTCCGTCTTCGATGTGGAGGAGGAATTCACTCGGGATGTCATCGACGACTTCGTGGAGGAATACGCCCTCGGCCGGACTCCGAACCCGTGCGTGCGGTGTAATTCCTTCACCAAGTTTCGGGATCTCCTGAACCGGGCTCAGGAGATGGGGGCGGAGGGCGTCGCCACGGGTCATTACGTGAGGCTGGACTTCCAGGCGCCCCATCCCCCTGCCCTCCTCCGGGGATCGGACCGCCAGAAGGATCAGGCCTACTTTCTCTGGGGGCTTCCCAGGCAAGCCCTGCCACGCCTGACCTTTCCACTGGGACACCTCACCAAGTCACAGGTCCGGGCCATGGCCGGCGAAATGGGCCTTCTCAATGCCGACAAGCCGGAATCCCAGGAGATCTGTTTCGTTCCCACGGGTGATTACCGTGATCTTCTGAAGAAGCGCCTGGACGCCTCGCACCCGGCCTTCCTCCCCGGGCCCATCGTCACACGCCAGGGAGAGGTTGTAGGAACACACGCGGGGTACGCCAACTTCACCGTGGGTCAGCGCCGGGGCCTCCCCGGCGGGTTCTCCGAGGCCATCTTCGTTCTGGAGGTCAGGCCCGATACCCGGGAGGTTGTGGTGGGCACCCGGGACGAGCTCCTCACCTCCCGGGTGGACGTGGAAGACCTGAACTGGCTCCTGGGCCCGGAAGGCGTGGGAAACCAGGTCCAGGTACAGCTCAGACACCGGGCCCCGGCAGTGCCGGCTTCTCTGGAACTTCGCGACAACTCTGTGACCCTGACTCTGGAAACCCCTCAGGCCGCCGTCACTCCGGGACAGTCCGCCGTGATCTTCCAGGGGGACCGGGTCCTGGGAGGCGGGCGGATTCGAGGGCCGCTCAGTACCTCAACTCCGCATCCTCAGCCAGAGCTTCCATGAGGCGCTTTCCTTCCCCGGAGAGCGTCTCGGGCACTTCCAGCTTCACTTCCACAAAGAGATCCCCCACCCGCCCATCCCGCTGCACCCCCTGCCCACGGATCCGGAACCGGGTCCCCGACTGGGTCCCTGGAGGAATCCGAAGCATGACCTTTTTCCCGTCCACCGTCCGTACCCGGATCTTCGATCCCAGGGTGGCCTGGGCGATATTGATGGGGACGGTGACTTCCAGGTCAAGCCCACTCCTGCGGAAAAAGCGATGCGGTTTGACCTTGAAGGTGATGATCAGATCCCCGGGCTTGCCTCCCGACCTGCCACGCTCTCCCTGCCCGGAAAGTCTGACCCTGGATCCGTCCTCTGCACCCTTGGGGACCGTGACCTGAATCTTCCGATTCTGACGCACCGTGCCTGTGCCATCACAGGACGGGCAGGGTCTCTCGGGGATGATGCCCCGGCCCATGCAGGCCGGGCAGGGGCGCTTTACGGCAAAGCCGCCCTGTCCGAAGGATACCGTGCCGGAGCCTCTACACTCGGGACAGGTCTTCGAGCCTGCACCCGGAGCGGCCCCTGAGCCGCCGCAGCTAGCGCACTCCTCCGTGATGGGCACATCGATGGTGACCCGCCCGCCCCTCACCGCCGTTTCAAAGGACACCTCCACCAAATACTCCACATTCCGTCCCTGGGAGGGTCCGCGCCTGGGGGCACCCGGCTCCCGCCTTCCCCGTTCGAAAATGGTGGAGAAGAGGTCCGAAAGCCCGCTCCCGAAACCGGAGAGGTCCTCGAAGGAGAACGTCCCCTGCCCCGGCCCCCCGGTGGTACCGTACCCCGGCCCGGGACGGGCGTAGGGTCCTCTCCCGCCACCCCGGTCAAAGCCGAATGCCCCCAGGCGCTTCATCTGATCGTATTGCTTTCGCTTCTCGGGATTCGAAAGGACCGAATAGGCCTCTCCGATCTCCTTGAATCGCTCAGCCACCGCCGGGTCATCGGGATTCGCGTCGGGGTGGTACCTCTTCGCCAGCTTGCGATACGCCTTTTTGATCTCCTCGGGAGAGGCCTTCTCCTTCACTCCCAGGATCTCATAGAAGTCTTTTGTTGCCGTCGTCATTCAGCCACCTGGTCTCTGGGAGACCTCACGACCGAGAGCTCCGCCCTCAGTCCTCGTCCTTGTACACGCTTACCCGGGCGGGGCGCAGGAGCTGGTCCTTGAACAGATACCCCTTCTGGAACACCTGGTGTACCGTCTCGTCCTGCCCGGGTTCTTCAGTGGGAACCCTCATCATGGCTTCCATGGTGTTCGGATCGAAGACCTCTCCCGCAGGATCGAAGACCTCCAAACCGGCGCCGATGAGGGCTTTCATGAGCTTGCGCTCCACCAGATCCACTCCTTCGATGAGGCTTTCCAGGGTGGTGTCTTCCGTGGTGAACCGACTCACTCGTTGAAGATCGTCCAGACCTTCCAGGAGGGACTCGGCCAGGTCGGCCTGGGCTCGAGTCCAGCCGGAAGCCAGCTCCCCGGTAACTCGCTTTCTGTAGTTTTCAAAATCCGCCGCCAATCTGAGATACTGGTCCCTGAGCTGATCCATGTCCGCCTGGAGGACCTCCAGTTCGTCTCCCACGGGACCTTCCGGATCATCCGGGAATGGCCGCACAGGCTCCCGTGCCTCCATCCCCTCCTCCCCAGACCCTTCCGTAGGCTCCGGGTTTTCCTCGACTTCCGAAGTCTGAGGCACTTCTTCCCTCCGACTGCCCGTCGATTCTTCCACGCTGGACTCCACTTCGGTGTGGTTGGTTTCGTCTGTCTTCATGGCTTTCCTACGGAACACGCCGGTCATTGATTCACCGGCTTCCTTTCTGGCTCGTCGTTACCATCTCCCGGGCGGGGGTTCAGATCCTGCATCCATGACAGCAGGAGCCGGAACACCTCTCCCCGCCCGAGGTCGTTCAGGGGTTCGTGCTCCCTGTCCCTGAGAATCTCGATCCGATGGGCATCATCACCGATCCCCCGGACGAACTCCAGGACTGCGTCTCCCGAAACCACCCGATCCCGTTCCGGGACCATAAAGAGAAGCGGAAAGTCCCGGAGCCTCTCCCCCTGGTTCAGGCACTCTCTTTGTACACACTCAGCCTCCCAAAAGAGCCGACCCGTCAGCCGGGCATGCACCAGAGGATCATCCTTCCGCTCCCGGGCCTTTTCCGGATCCCGGGTCAGGCGGTGGGGCCCGAGGCCGTTGGGAAGCGGAATTCCCGGCAGCCGACGGCCCAGAAACCGACCGATGGCCCTGAGCCAGGGCGGGAGAGGTGTGGCAAGCCAGGGCGCGGACAAGATCCCGCCGTCATACCGGTTGAAGAGCACGGAAGAAGTCTGAATGGTCCTCAAGACAATGAGTCCACCCAGAGAGTGGCCAAGAATCCATCGTCGTTCCGGGGCCAGCCCCTCCTGCCCCAGGACCTGATCCAGGATCCCTTCCATGAGGAGGGTATCCTCCAGGAAGAGGTGGAAGGCGGAAACGTCCCCCCTGGCCCCCCGGGAACGTCCGTGTCCTCGGAGGTCGAAGCCGAAGAGGGAAACCCCTCCCTGGCCCATCCACAGTGCAAGCTCTTCATAGCGCCCGGAATGCTCTCCCAGGCCATGGATCAGGAAGAGAGAAGCCCAGGGGTCCGGAGGCGTCCAGAGGCGCCAGAACAACCCTGTGCCGTCGATCCCGGGGGCTCTTCCCTCCCGGGTCTTCAGGATCACGAGCCCTTGCCCTCCAGCATCCGAAGCAGAAGGGCAAGGGCCGCCTGGGTCGCCCGCTCCCGGACACTTTCCCGGTCCCCTGGAAACTGCCTCTTCAGAACCCGGGTCCGTTCGTTCAGCCTCACGGCATACCAAACGGTCCCCACAGGCTTCTCATCCGTGCCACCTCCGGGTCCCGCCACACCGGTGACACCGATGCCGGCCCGAGTCCCGAAGCGCTGAGCGACTCCCCGGGCCATGGCCTCCGCCACGGATCGGCTCACTGCCCCCTCCTCTTCCAACATCCCCTGGGGAACACCCAGCTCTCGGACCTTGACCTCATTTGAATAAGCCACCACTCCTCCCGGAAAATACCGGGACGAGCCCGGAATATCCGTCAGCCGCTTGGCGATCAGGCCCCCGGTGCAACTCTCTGCCACTGCCAGATTCACATCGGAGGAGCGGAGCGCCCTGCCCACGGCCTCAGCCAGATCACCCCTCTCGGAGGAATACCGATAGGGCTCCAGAACCCCTGCCACAGTTTCCTCCAACTTGTCGAAGAGGGCCTCAGCTTCTTCCTTGTCCTTGCCCCGTGTTGTCAATCGGATGCGGACCCCTGTGCGATCCGGAAGGAACGCCACTGAAACCGGCCCCGGATCGGAAGGAAGAAGGGGGTCCATCCTCTGAGCCAGCAGAGACTCCGGGATTCCGGTTGTGTGAATCGTCCGGTGATGCGCCGGGGAGAGGAGGTCATGAAAGGCCTCCCCGAGCAGGTGGACCACCCCCTTGCTGAAGATTCCCTTCATCTCCCGGGGCGGGCCCGGCAGGAGGACGCAGATCTTTCCCCCCCCCGCCTCAAGGGCGAGGCCCGGCGCAGAACCCTGGGGATTCTCCAGGACCCGGGCGCCCCGGGGCACCTGGGCCATGAGCCGGGTAGTAGGCGGAAGCTTCCCGTGGCCCCGGGCCCGGAAATTGGCTTGCAGAGCGGCCAGAAGCCCGGGATCCTCATCCAGCGGAGCCCCCAGGGCTTCCGCCACGGCAGGTCGCGTGAGGTCGTCGCGGGTAGGGCCCAGCCCGCCGGTAAGGAGAACCACATCCGCCAACTCCATCCCCTGGCTCAGCGCTTCCTGAATCTCTGCCCGGACATCTCCCACAACCCATCGCCTTCGAACCCTGAATCCCAGGTCCGACAGCTCAGCAGCCAGCCAGGCCCCGTTCGTATCCACGGTCCGGCCAAGGAGCAATTCGTCCCCCACTCCCACCACCACGGCTGTGGGAACGGAGTCGGACCCGCCGGGTGCGGTCATGGCTTGACCCCCAGGAGAGCCCGAAACCTCCAGAGATAGTCCAGCAGGGAAAAGATGGTCAGGAGCAGAGCCACGGTGAGGAAGAGCACCACCCAGCTTCCATGGAGCCAGACCCAGAAGTTCCAGAAGGCTCCGTCCCACCCGTCCCGGCGTGCCATCATCTGCAGAGGATACCAGAGGAGGAGTCCGCCGATGAAGAGGTTCTGAGTGAATGCCTTGTACTTTCCCGCCTGCCCGGCCGATATCACCACACCTCGGCGAGCGGCATAGCTGCGAAAGAGGGTGATGAGGAACTCGCGCCCGATGATGACCAGCACGATCCAGAGCGGGAGGGGTCCCAGAAACGGCAGTGGACCCACAGGGCCTTCACCCTGGGACAGGATGTAGAATGGGACAAAAGTCGAAACCAGGAGGAGCTTGTCCGCCAGCGGATCCAGCAGCTTTCCCAGATCTGTGATGAGCCCGTGTTTCCGGGCCAGATACCCGTCCCACAGATCCGAAACGGCCGCCGCAACGAAAAGTGCCCACGCAGCGAATCGGAGCGGGACAGAGTCCATGAAAACCAGGAAGAAGACGGCCGGACAGGCAAGGATTCTGCCGATGGTGATGACGTTGGGGAGGTTGAGACGGCCGGGGGCCATGAGGCGCCTCAGCTCAGCGACTTGACAACCAACTTGCTGACGGCGCTCAGCGTCTGGAAAACGCCGTCCCCCTCGATGGCTACAGCCTCGAAATCCGGAACTCCCATGGGGTTCAGTACTGATCGGAGCTCCTCCGAGGACATGATGTCTGGCAAGTCCCGTTTGTTGTATTGGATGACGAAGGGAATGGTCTCGATCTCGTATCCGTACGACTCCATGTTCTCGTAGAGGTTGTGCATGGCCTCAATGTTGGCCTCGAGGCGGGACCGTTGGGAATCCGCGACGAAAATGAGCCCATCCACTCCCTTGAGGATGAGACGACGGCTGGCGTTGTAATAGACCTGCCCCGGAACGGTGTAGAGGTGAAAACGGGTCTTGAACCCCCGAATCTCTCCCAGGTCGATGGGCAAGAAGTCGAAGAACAGGGTCCGCTCGGTCTCGGTGGCGAGGGAAATCATCTTTCCCTTTGTATCCGGGTTCACCCTGGAGTAGACATATTCCAGATTCGTGGTCTTGCCTCCGAGACCCGACCCGTAATAGACCACCTTGCAGTTGATCTCGCGGCTGGCGTAGTTGATCATGGACATGATCGAATTCTACGCTCCTCTCGCCTGGATTGGAGCAACCCTCAATGCGTTGACCTCCCGGCCTTTGCTGAAGGAATCCGCCCCCGAGAGCGGCCTTGGGGCGGGACCAAGGCTCCTAAACTCGTGTTCCCCGGGTGGAATGGCAAGTTTCCTTCTCATCCCCGGGTTCCCGGAGCCCCAGCGTCCTCTTCCAGGGCCTGATCTTCCATGCGTTTGAGAATGACCCGCCCCCGATTTCGAAGGAGCCGCTTGGGCTCCCAGGACACGAAATCCCGAAGGAGATTGATGTTCAAGACTGAGGCCTCCTCCCGGGCCAGATGCCCCAGGCAGGCCAACCTCTTCAGGGGATAGGGACTGAAGAGCTCCCGCCGGTGCCGTTCCAGCTGATCTCTCACGAAGAGAGCAGCGACGGCTCCCGCCACCGCTACCGCTGCCAGTGCGATTCCTGTCATCTTCAGGGTCCTCTTCATGCCCTCCCTCACATCTCCCGTCGGCCCGATAGGGCCTCGGCAATAGTGGTGCCGTCCACGTACTCCAGATCGCTCCCCACGGGAATTCCCCGGGCGAGTCGGGTCACCCGCGGCCCCAGGGGCCGAAGGGTGTTCTCGAGGTAAACCGCCGTGGCCTCTCCCTCCACAGAAGCGTTGGTCGCTACGATGACCTCTGCCACCCTCTGCTGGGGATCCCGGACCCGCTCCAGGAGTCCATTGAAATTCAACTCCCCCGGCCCTATGCCGTCCAGAGGCGACAGGTGGCCGCCAAGGACGTGGTACACCCCCTGATATTGACCTGTCCGCTCGATGGCCCCCACCTCATAGGCCTCCTCCACAACGCAGATGAGTGAGGTGTCCCGACGAGGGTTCGAGCAGACCTCACAGAGATCCCCTTCACTGAAATTCCCACATCGCCGACAGGGCCTGATCCGGTCCGCCACGTCCCGTATGGCCCGGGCCAGGCTGTGAGCTTCTTCCCCGGGGCGCTTCATCAGGTGGTACACCAGACGAAGAGCTGTCTTGGGTCCGATGCCAGGGAACCGGGCAAGTTCCCGTGCGAGCTGATCGATGACGGACATGGAGGCAGATCAGAAGACAGGCGGGAGATTCAGAAGAGACCCGGCAGCTGCATGGGCAATCCTCCCGTAGCCTTCTTCATTTCTTCCTCGTAATGGGCCCGAGCCTTGTTCTGTGCTTCGGAAACGGCGGCCAGGACCAGGTCTTCCAGCATTTCCACGTCTTCAGGATCAACCACTGTCGGGTCGATGGCCAGTGACTTTATCGTCCCCTTTCCATCCACCACGGCCTTCACCATTCCCCCCCCGGAAGAGGACGCAATCTCTTCCTGGTCCAGGCGCTCCTGGATCTCCTGCACCTTGGCCTGGAGTTGCTGGCCCATCTGCATCAGTTGCTGAAGGTTCTTCATATCTGCGTTTCCAGGTGGTTCGAGTTTCGGCGGGTCAATCCAGAAGCTCCAGGTCCAACTCTTTTACCGCCTCTCTCAGAGCGGGTTCCTCTCCGATCAGCTCCTGAAGGCGACCCTTTTTCACTGTGTCTTCCGTGATTCGTACCGAGGCATGATCTGCCCCTCCCCTCTCCCGGATTCGGATCTCGGGAGCAAAGCCCACTTCTCTGGCCAACGTCGATTTGAGGGCCTTCACGGTGCCGGGCTCCACGAGACGGTCGAAGCCGGGTCCAGGCAGCACCTGGAGGTGGACCTCTCCTTCATGGGAGAAATCCACGGTCGCTCCCCTCAAGACCACGGACACCCCTCTGGGAAGCTGTCCCGAAGCCTCCAGAACTCTCTCCCATGCCTCCTGGATAGCCGCTTTCCCGGAGGGTTTCGGCCCGGTGAATCCCGGGGAAGGCTCGGGTGGAGGAGGCCCCGGACTCGGAGCCAGGCTCTCGGATTCATCCCTGGGCTGAGGCGGAACCGCGGGCCCCGGCCCGGGGGAGGCCGAAGAACCAGAAGGAACAGGGCCTTTTCCGTCGGCATCTCCACTCCCGGCCTTCCGGCCGGAAGACATGGGAGAGGGGGGTGACGTTTCCGGACCCGGGAGGCCCTCCGGCCCCAGTCCTCGAAGAAGTGCCTCCAGTTCCACTGTCCGGTCCAGATAGCTGAGACGGAGGACCAGCATCTCCAGAAGCAGGCGGGGGTGGGCACTCCGACGCAGACTACCTGTGGCATCCAGGTCAGTGCTCTGGGCCAGCATACGGATGAGATCCCCCGGAGAAAAGGCCCCGGCCCGGGCACGATAGGCGTCCAGGAGATCCTCCCTGAGGCCAAGCTCTTCACCGTCCCCGGAGAGGTTGATCCGGAGGAGGGCCCTCAATGCGTCGATGAGACCCCGGTGGAACTCCACCATGTCGTACCCCTCCTCCTGGAGGGCTTCCACGAAGGAGAAGACCTCCCCGTGCCGTCGCTCCCGGATGATGTCCAGGAGCTCCAGATACCGCTCCTCCTCCACCAATCCAAGAACCCTCCGAACCGCTTCCTGAGAAATCTCACCGCCGGTGAGAGCCAGGACCTGGTCCAGGAGGGACATGGCGTCTCGCATCCCTCCGTCCGCCCTCCTGGCGATGGTCCGGAGCGCCTCCTCCGGAGCCTCGTGGCCCTCGGCTTCCAGAACCTCCTGGAGCCGGTGGGTGATATCTCCGACACCAATCCTCCGGAAATCGAATCGCTGGCACCGGGAAAGAATGGGAGAAGCGGACTGCTGGATCTTCTGGGGCTCGGTGGTTGCGAAGATGAAGATGACCCGCGGAGGCGGCTCTTCAAGAATCTTGAGAAGGGCGTTCCAGGCCTCCCGGGTCAGCATGTGGGCCTCGTCCAGGATGTACACCTTGAACCGCCCCTCCTCCGAAGGAGCGTACATGGCCCGCTCCCGGAGGTCCCTGGCGTCGTCAACCCCCCGATTTGACGCCGCATCGATCTCCACGACATCCAATGCCGTGTGCCCAGCCCAGATCCGTTGACAGCTCTCACAACTGCCGCAAGGCTCGCCGTCAGAAGTCCGCCTGGGACAGTTGAGGGCCATGGCCAGGACCCGGGCGAGGGTGGTCTTCCCGATGCCCCTCGGTCCGCAGAAAAGATAGGCGTGAGCCACACGGTCGCTGGCGATGGCGCGCCGGAGGGTTTCGGAGACGTGCTCCTGCGTCGCCACCTCGGCGAAGCGTTTCGGACGGTATTTCCGGGCCAGGGCAGTATGAGACACGGAGGCAGCGCTCAGCGGGCGGCGTTATAGGGTTCCGTGGACGGGAAATGCCCCAGGCACCCCGCAGCAACGATCACCGCACTTACCGCTGCTACCTGCGGGGTCCTGACGGGTTTCGTGGGCTTTCGTTCTGCGGACCTGGGGCACCTCTGAAGCTACTCCGGAAGAGATGCGCCGTCAAGCGAGAACCAGCAAAAAAGCAAGCAATACGGGGGATTTTCGCCGTCATTCCAGTCTCCAGGCATCCTCCATGTGAAAGACGACACACCTTCCGTCCGCCTCCCATGTCACGCCCACGGCATCGAAACGGATCAGGGTGCAGGCCGGGATTCTACGCTCTCGCAGCCATCCGGCCGCCGCCCTGGAGATTTCCTGACGCTTCTTCCGGGTTATGGCTTCCAGCGGTGTTCCGAATCCGACTCCTCCCCGGCTCTTCACCTCCACAAAGGCCAGAATTCCATCCCTGAAGACCACCAGGTCCAACTCCCGCCGGCCGACTCTTTCGTTCCTGGCCAGGATTCTCCAGCCCCGCTCTTCGAGATAATCGGCGGCTGCAGCTTCTCCTCGACGTCCCCTCTCCCTGGGCTCCACCCGTTTGCCTCTGCCCTCCGGAAGGTGATCCATTCGGCGAACGCGGATCCGGGCCCCAGGGAAGAGCCGGGCCCGGTTCTCTGGAAGGAAGGCGGGACCCCCGGGCGATGGAAGGGTTTCACGGGAACTTCGAGAAGGACACCGGAAGAGAAAGGGGAAAGGGGGAACACGTCCCACGCACTCCGTGGCCGTTGGTCAGGTACCTGTCCCGGTCACGCGGCTTGCCCCATTGCTCGGTACAGGCTCTCAGAGCGCCTGGAACACCTCCCGATCAATGGCGTTGGCAATGACCCGGATCTGAGCCATGAGCTCCCCGAACTGCTCCGGATAGAGGGACTGGGCACCATCGGAGAGGGCATGGTTCGGATCCGGATGGACCTCCACCATGAGGCCGTCGGCCCCGGCAGCAACGGCGGCCCGGGCCATGGGGATGACCTTGTTCCTGACCCCTGTCCCGTGGCTCGGGTCGGCGATGATGGGCAGATGGGAAAGCTTCTTCACGATGGGGATGGCTGAAAGGTCCAGGAGATTCCGGGTCTGGTTGTCGAAGCTCCGTATGCCCCGCTCACAAAGAACGACATGAGGATTACCTTCTGCCAGAAGGTATTCCGCGGCCAGGAGAAGCTCCTCTATGGTCGCAGACATCCCCCGCTTCAGGAGGACGGGCTTTCCGATGCGTCCGACCTTCCGGAGGAGGGGATAGTTCTGCATGTTCCGGGCCCCCACCTGGAGGATGTCGGCGTATTCGGCCACCACTTCCGCCGTTTGAACGTCCAGAGCCTCGGTGACGATAGCCAACCCGGTGCGCTCCCTGGCCTCGGCGAGCAACTCGAGCCCCCGCTCTCCCAGACCCTGGAAGGAATAGGGGGAGCTCCTGGGCTTGAATGCGCCCCCCCGAAGAATGGTCGCTCCCATGGCCTTCAGGGCATCCGCCACTCCCAGTATCTGCTCCTTGCTTTCCACGGCGCATGGGCCGGCCATGACCACGATCTCCCGGCCTCCGATCCGGGAGCCGTTCCCCAACTGCACCACCGTGTCCTCTTCACGCCATTCCCGGGAAACCTGCTTGTAGGGATGGCTGACCGGAATGACCTCCAGGACGCCGGGAAGACTCTGAAACAGGTTTGGCTCCACCTGCCCATCGTTCCCGATGAGCCCGATGGAAGTTCTCTGGCGTCCAGGAATCGGCCGGGCTTCGTAGCCAAGCTCCTGCATCACTTCCGCCACATGCCGGATCTCATCATGAGAGGCGTTGTGTTTCATGACAACGAGCATGACATCATCATCAGATCGAGGAAACGGGGGCCGGAAAAAACCCGGTACTACGACGAGTGAAGATAACCCGGAGGTCCTGAGGGTGACCACACCCGAGCCCCGGAGTGAAATCAGTGCTCCCTGTCATCCGGTGGCCGCAGGTGTACACCCCCGGGGGAGATCCGGACCTCCATTCCGTCCCGCCCGGCCTCCACCCATCCGGTATACCCCTCCTGTCGCAGGAGATCCGGAACCGCTCCCGGATCCAGGGGAGGGTAGACGTGGACAACGATGAGGAGATCGGGCCGGGTCTCCTTCGCCAGGGCGGCCAGCTCTTCGGGAGTAAGATGGTTCCCCCTCCCGGAGCCCCCGGGGTTGCCGCACTCGGCCACTATGAGATGACAACCGCTGAGAAACGGACCCAGCCCCTCCATCGGTCCCGTGTCCCCGGTGAACCCGAAGTTCCCGTTGGCGCTTTCCACCCGGTAGGCCAGGGCCGTGTCGGTATGAAGCGTGGGGAAAGACCGGATCACAAAGGACCCGGAAGGCGCCTCCCATGTGCTGTCCGGCCGGAGCTCCGTCAAAGCCAACGGGAACCCCGGATCCCGAACATAGGAGCCGTGGGCCTCGGCCAGAGCCTTCAGATGGCCTTCCAGGCCACGGGGCGCCAGAAGATGGAGCGGAGCCGAGCGAGGGGGCCGGGAGCTGTGCTTCAGGGCAAAGAGGAGGGGAGCCAGGTCGCCCACATGGTCGGTGTGGAAATGGGTGAGGACGACATGGGTGACCCCCCACCAGGAGCGGCCCAGACGGGCCAGGGTCCGGAGGGATCCGGAGCCGCAATCCATGAGAATCCGCTCCTCCCCCATCTCCACCCAGTACCCGGGAGACCCGCGCAGCGGATGGGGCAGGAGCGTGCCGGAACCCAGAATCCAGACTCTCATGGCCAGAAAACGATCCGGCGGACGTTCACGACACCTCCTGCCCTCAGCCGGAGGATATAGACCCCGGGGCTCACCTCTCCGCCCCTGTCGTGCCGACCGTTCCAGACCAGCGTCACGCAGGGATCCGGATGGTCTCCCGGCTCCCGCCCATAGAGTCCCGGCGGCAGCCAGACCTCTGAGCATCCGGTTGCAGGGATCAAGCTCCTGACCAGGTGGCCGCGAACATCGTAGATGGCCAGCTCCACAGCCGTTTCGTCCGCCAGATCAAACCAGACCCTGGTTTCCCTTTCTCCGAGCTCCGCATTGGGGAAGGGGTTGGGGAAGTTCTGATAGAGGATGGTAGCCGGCGGCTTGGCTCCGCTGGTCACCACCACCGGGCCTGCGCTGGTCACCGTGTCCGCGACACCGTTCCGGGCCCGGGCGATGACCCGCCAGCGAAGGGGGAGGTTGAACGGAAGGGGGGACGGAATCCGGAAGACGTTTACCTCCAGATCCGGATAATGCTGGATCAACTCGGATTCACGGTCCGAGAGAATCTGAAGCTCGTAGGTGAGTGGTCCTGCAGGGCCGGACACATCCGGCGAACTCCATCGGAATTCCGGTTGTACCTCTACCAGCTCCGATCCCGAGGGCTCATTGAGCACTTCCAGGGTGACCCAGGACGGGACCGAGACGGGCTCGGGGAAGGCGGCAATCCGCTCCACACCCTGGACGGATCGGGCACGGATACGCCAGAAGAGCCGGGTCCGGGGCGGAAGGGGTGCGTCGGGCCTCCTGGCGAAGGTCCCGACAACCGAATCCGCAAAGGCGGTGGTCTGGAAGAGGGAATCCTCGGACAGCTCCAGGTGGAACGTCACCGGAAGACCCAGAGGATGCAGAACGGGGGCCGTCCACCGGAACTGGGGAGCCAGGTCGGTGACCTTGCCGTCTCCCGTCATTTCCTGAAGCGGAAGCAGAAAGAGACCCTCCGGAAACAGGATGGCCGATGCGACATGGGGAAGGCCCACCACGGAGCCGACATCCGGCGGGGCCGAAAGGGATAGCATTTCCAGTAGTTCCATGGGCCCCAGATCCGGAAACGCCTCTACCGCCAGAGCCGTGGCACCGGCGACGAGGGCAGCGGCGAACTCCGTCCCCGAGAACCGCTCCAGGGTCAGTTCATCGGCGGCGGAAGCGGCCTCGACGGAAGTTCCGGGGGCAAAGAGGTCCGGCTTCGCCCGACCGTCTGCGGTAGGACCCGAGGCGGAAAAGGCGGAGGGGGATCCCCGAGAATCCACCGACCCGACCGCCAGCACCGAATCGCCGTCAGACGGAGCTTCCAGACTCTGGAAGGCCGGGCCGTTGTTGCCCACGGGGGAGACCACAAGGACACCTCGCTGGGCTGCCTGGTCCGCCGCGCGGGTGGCCGGAGTGCCATCCCCATCCAGGTCCTCAATGGTGTGGCTCGAGCTCTGGAAGTCCCTGAAGCTCACCCCGGAGAGGACGATGCGGGATCCCTGGCTCACCAGCCACTCCAGACCTGCCACCCAGCGGTCCTCATCCACCGCCGAAAGATCCCCGAACCCACGGACCCGGGCCAACAGGATCTCCGCCCTTGGGGCTCCACCTATGAGAACGCCTGGAAGATCTCCGGCGAGAATTGACCAGAGAGCCGTGCCGTGGGACGCCGCACCCGGCGGGTCCCCCACCTGGGCGAAGGGTGAATCATCCAGGTCCACGAAATCCCGGGCTGCCAGGGGATTCCCCTTCCGGACCGTGGCGTGATCCTTCAAGAATGTCCCGTCCAGGACTCCGACCCGGACACCCGCCCCGAAAAAGCCCAACCCGTGAGCCTGAGGGATACCCACGGCGGTCAGACTCGCTCCCAGCCCTCCATAGGCCGAATCCACCGACTGGAGAAGCTGGGCTCCCATCTCCGTCACGTCGGTCAAGGGATACCGTCGAAGTCTGGCCACCGGTCGGACACTCACCACTCCCGGGGCGGAAGCCAGAGCGCCGACTGCATGAATCGGCACAGTGGCGCTGATGGCCTGGAGCCAATCGCTTTGGAACCGGATCCGGGTCGGAATCCCCGAGAGCAGATCCTGGGGCGAGGAAGCGGACCAGGCCTCCGGAGAGAAGAACACCCAGAGAAGGGGGTCCCGCTGCGGAGGGGTGGGGGAGCGCTGGACGGAGGGAGCCCGACCCCCGAGAAAGACCAGGAAGAGGATCAGAAGGGGCGCGGAGCGAAACAAGGAGCTCCCCCCTCAGGCCGCCGATCCATCGACGTGCAGCGCATCCTCCAACTGGACCCCCACGACCCGACTCACCCCCGGCTCCTCCATGGTCACACCGTAGATCCAGTCCGCTGCCTCGATGGTCCGGGCATTGTGGGTAATGACGATGAACTGGGTCTGGCCCTTGAACTCCTGGAGCAGGCGGATGAACCGATAGATGTTGGATTCGTCCAGGGGGGCGTCCACCTCGTCAAGGACGCAGAAGGGACTGGGTTTCACCAGGTATATGCCGAAGAGAAGGCTCAGGGCGGTGAGGGCCCGCTCTCCTCCTGAAAGGAGATCGATTCTCTGGGTCCGCTTGCCCCGGGGGGATGCGTGGATCTCGATGAGAGACTCCAGGGGATCTCCATCGTCGTCCAGCCACAGGTCCGCTTCACCGCCCTCGAAGAGGCGGTTGAAGGTGCTCCGGAAGTTCTCCCTGATCTTCTCGAACGTCTCCCGGAAGAGATGGGTGGCCGTTTCGTTGATCTGTCTGATGGCGGACCGAAGATCGTCCCGGGCCTCCTTCAGGTCATCCCGTTGGGACTGGAGGAACTCGAGTCTTGCGCTCTCCTCCTGGTGCTCCTCCACAGCCAGCATGTTCACCGGCCCGATCTTCTCCAGCTTCTCCACGATTTCCCGAAGCTCGTCCCCGAGCTCATTCGGATCTCCTTCCACAGGATCGGCCTCCTCCATGAGAGCTTCCAACGGCCTCCCCCATTCCCCCTCGAGGCGATCCTGAATCCTGCCGATGCGGCCGGTGAGCTCCTGCTGCTCCAGCTCCATCCTGTGCCGATGGTCCAGCGCCTCCCGTTCCTCCGCCCGCGCCGTTCGGACCTTCCGTTCCGCTTCCCGGAGGGACTCTGTCACCTGGGTGGCAGCCGAGTCCCGCTCCCGGAGGTCTTCCTCCGCTCGGTCCCGATCCCCGAACAGAGCCTCTGTGGCGGCCCCCCCCTCCTCCTTCAAACGGGACGCGGACGCTCGCTCTTTCCTGAGATTGGCCTCTTCCTGGGACAGGGAGGCACTTCGTCCTCTCGCGTCTTTGAGAGACGCCCCCACGTCATCCAGGCGCTCCCGAATCCTGGAATGATCCCCTTGCTTACGAGCGAGCTCCAGAGCGACCTGGGACTCGTGGGCTCTGGCCTCCTCCCAGATCTCCTGGGCCTCGGCAACACGTTCCCGAAGATCTCCCTCACGGTGGCGAGCGACTTCCGTATCCTCGAGGAGGAGAGCTCCATCTTCCCTGGCCGTCCGGGCACGCTCCAGAGCTCGATCCCTGGCGGCCCGGGTTCCCTCCACCTGTCTCGCCAGTTCTTCCTGCTGGCGATCCAGTCGGACCTTCCTGTCACTCTGGGCCTGAGCTTCCGCCAAGGCGGCGCGGTAACCGTCCTCCGCTTCCCGGAAAACGCGCCAGGCGTCCTCCAGCGCGGCTTCCGCCTCATTTGCCTGCTCCTCGGCCTCTGCTCGGCGCCGGTGACGCTTCCGGGCTTCTTCCCGGGCCCTTTCCTCCTCCCTCTTCAGGAGCTTGACCTGCTCTCTTCGCTCCAGGATTCCGGCGCTCCCCAGGGGGCTTCCCAGGCGAATGATGCCGAAGCGATCCACCACCGCCCCGGAAAGGGACAGGACCTCGCCGGCCCTGGGGACGGCGGAAAGCTCCCGCTCCCGCTCCAGAGAGATCCCCTGCAGGATGTGCCGGACCCAGGGAGCTCCGGGTCCCTCCAGCTCGAGGGCCTCCAGCAGGCTCCCCCCACCCTTCCCTTTCTTTCCGGAGTCCGGCAACCGATCCAGAGGAAAGAGGATCAATCCCCCTCGCCCCTGCCATTCCTCCCGATACCAGGCAAGGAGCCGGGAGACCGCAGCCTGGTCCTCCAGGACGAGACCCTGGGTCATGGGACCCAGGTATGACTCCACGGCCCGAACGATCTCCGGGTCCCCGGAGAGCGAGTCTCCAAGGGTTCCCAGGACCCCCGGATCGTCAAGAGCCAGAGCCCCTTTCACCGTGGGCTCCAGGCCTTCCTGCGACCGCTCCATCCCCTCCAGGGCTTCGATGCGGGCCTCCAGGTTGGAGACAGCCTCCTCAGCCCTGTAGGCCGCCTCCCTGGCCGCTTTCAGGCTCTCCCGGCTCCGGAGGCTCCGGTCCTTTCCCGCATCCACAGCCCTCCTCGCCTCCTCCAGGGCCTTCTTGAGCCGATCCAGCCGATCAGCGAAAAGATCCCCCTGATTCGCCACGTCGCTGAGGGCCGCCGAAGCCGCCTCCACCTCGTTTTCCAGGCGCCCCAGATGACGTTCCAACTCGGCGGCCTGACTCTCCGCCGACGAAGCCTCTCCCTCCAGCTGGGCTTGTCGCCGGGTGGATTCCCGGACCTGGCGCTCCACGCCATCCAGCTCTTTTCGGGCTTCTTCCAGAGATTCCCTGGCTTCTTTGACCCTGGAGGCTCGACCGGCCCGCTCGGCATGGAGTTCCTCCAATTCCGCCGTCAGAGCGGCGGAGGCACCCTGCATCCGTCCTTCTTCGTTTTCCAGGCTCTGGATCCGGGTGCCGAGATCCTCGTGCTCCAGGGCAATCTGATCCAGACGGCGACCCGCATAGGCGCCCCGTTCCTCCGCAACCGCCAGATCACGCTCCCACCTCATGAGTCTCTGGCGGATGTCCTCCAGAAGCTGCGCCGCCCCGCTCCTGGCTTTTTCGGCTTCGACCTGCTGGATTCTCAGTGTTTCGTATCGGGCTTCGGCGGAACGGAGCTCCGCCAGATGGCCTTTTTCCGTTTCCCGACCTCCCGCCAACTCCGCCCCGACCTCGTGGAGCCTTCCATTGAGTCCCTCCATCTGGTGTCGGACCACGGCGACTTCGACTGCCAGCCTCCGGTCCCGGAGAGACTGATAGCGCTGAGCCTTGCCTTTCTGCCGGGCCAGGGACCGGACCTTGCTCTCCACCTCGGCGATGACATCGTCCAGCCGTTGGAGATCCAGTTCCGCCCGTTCCAGACGTCGAAGGGCCGCCTTCCGACGGTCCTTGTACTTCCCGATGCCTGCCGCCTCCTCGAACAGGCCTCGCCGCTCCTCCGCTCGGTCTGAGAGGATGGCGTCTATCATCTTGTTCTCGATGATTGCGTAGGCGTTGGCACCGAGGCCCGTGTCCCGGCAGAGGTCGACAATGTCCTTGAGACGGCAGGAGGTCCGGTTGATGGAATAGTCACTTCCGCCATCCCGATAGACGGTGCGTCCCACTTCCACTTCCTCGAAGGGCACCGGGAGGGATCCGTCCTCATTGGAAACCACCAGGGCCACACGACCTCGATTCACGGGCCTGCGGTTCACCGAGCCCTGGAAGATGGCCTCCTCCATCCTGGCGCCCCGGATGGCGGTAGGACGCTGCTCACCCAGGACCCAACGGATGGCATCGCTGATATTCGACTTTCCACAACCATTGGGACCCACGATGGCGGTGATGCCCCCGTGGAACTCGATCTCGGTGGAGTCCGCGAAGGATTTGAAGCCGTGGACTTTGAGGGCCTTGAGCTTCATTCCGGGAGACGGCCTCTGCGTTCGATGAGGGGCAGATCTCTGAATCCGTTCTCCCAGAGGATCATCTGAAGAGGCCGGGCGTCGGCGACTCCGCGGTACGCGCCGGCGAGGACCTCGAAGGCCTCAGAACCATCGGCGTATGTGACGTAGAGTATGTACGGCTCGATTCCATTGCCGGACAGAGATCGAAGATATTCTTCCGCCTCTGCCAATGTTTCCCTCTCCCCGAGATAAAAGGCCCTGGGGGTTTCCCGGATAACCCAGGAATCGGGATCTTCACGGACGAGGACCCCGGACAGAGGCTCCCGGAGATTCTCCGCCTCGATGCGGTCATAGGCCGGACCTGCCATGAGGGAATAGACCCTCCGGCTTCCATCTTCTCCCGGTACCAGGGCGAAGAGAAAATCCGGAAGGCGGGCACGAAGAGCGTCCAACATCTCCACGGCATCGCCCAGCCCTCCCTCTTCATAGGTGAACAGGACCAGGGAGAAGCGAAGGACTTCCTCATTTGCCTGCGGGCCCGCAAGAGTGAGAGGAGGATCCGGGATCTCGGCGAAGTAACCCTCCAGGAACGTGAGCCCGGGCACGCTCAGGAACCCCAGGGCGGTGCCCAAAGCCGCTCCGGCAATTCCCAGGCCGACGACGATTCCAGCCACCAGGCCGAAGGGGAACTTCTTCTTGGGCGGCGGTCGTCGTCTGGGCGGGGTCCTGGGCGGCGGCTCCCTGCCTGGGAGCTCATCCGATCTCTCCCGTGGGCCTTCTCCCTGGATGGGGGAAGGCTCGGGGAATGCCGACTCGGGCGAGGCCGGGCTCCCGAAATCCGCCCCCTGAACCAGATCGTCCCCGAATTCTTCCTCCCCCTCGGGCAATCCCGCATCGCCTCCCAGATCGACAAATTCCGCTTCAAAATCCGGTATCCGGCCGGGGGCTTCATCCCCACCCTGGCCGGAGAGAGATGATCCCATGGTCAGATCGTCACCGAACTCCCCGGAGGAGGGCGGCTCCGGCCCCTCCCCCAGCTCGCTCTCAGCCGCCACCACGTCGGACCCATCCTTCTCCCGGCTTTCCGCCTCCTCAGCGTCACTGTCGGACTCCGCCACCTCAGGCTCTGCCTCTTTTTCCGCCAGCGGCTCATCCCAGAATCCCTCGGCTAGCTCGAAGTCGCCTGGAAAATCGAAGGACGGGGTGGCATCCCCCGTCACCTGGATCTCCTCTCCGGAGCCTTCCACCAGGCCCGGCTCCGCATCCAGCTCGCCGGAGGTCCCTTGATCATCCGCTTCCTCGGACGCCGGGAGCGCCTCAGCAGAAATGGCGCCGGCCTCCCAGGTCGCGGCCTCGGTCTTCATGAAGGGCATGTCCCAGGCTTCACCGACATCTTCCCGATCTTCCAGGTCCTGCCCCGTGGCCCGTTCTCCGGGCATCTCTTCCGGCGGCGAGCCCACGGGGCCCACATTGGCGACGACCTTGATGGCCGCCGGTCCCAGGTGGGTTTCCGGAGACTCTCCCTGAGCCGAAAAAAACACGATATCCGTGGCCCGGCTCAGAATCTTGTCCGACCCGGCAATGTCCGTGGGGAGGAACAGGAGGAGGGTGGCATCGGCCTCGCTGAAACCCCCGGCTAGATCGTTCCAGCGGGGGTTGCCCAGAACCTCCTCAGGA
Source organism: uncultured Gemmatimonadaceae bacterium (assembly GCA_964605505.1). GTDB lineage: Bacteria > Gemmatimonadota > Gemmatimonadetes > Longimicrobiales > Gaopeijiaceae > CAZSDD01. Next base: position 48,176 of record CAZSDD010000010.1, read on the forward strand.
TCACCCGGGGTGCTTCCTGCGGGGGCAAAAAAGAAGCTGCCTTCCCCGGCCGGGCTGGCGATGTGCTGAATGGACGCGCCAAAAAGGAATGCGTCGGAGACTCCCTCTCTATTGGGAAGCCTCAGCTCCTTATGGAGGGTGGGACTCTCCAGCCCCAGATCCATCAGAAAGACCCGAAGCCCGTTTCTGGACCAGTTCTCGGCAATGGTGACGGCTGCCCTCCCGGCCCAGTCGTCGATCATGGAAAAAGGTGTGGCCGCCAGGACCACAATTCGACCCCTGCCATCCCCGGGAAGGACGGAGGGACTGGATTCATCCGGAACCAGCCCGGATTCGACGTCGAAATAATGCCAACCTACGGTTCCACCGGCCATTGGACCCCAGGGAATGGGAGGGTAAGGGAGATGCCGAGGGGGAAGATCGCCTTTTCCCCTCCTCCGCTACTCTCTGGAAAAGGTAATGTAAGCCGGCGGGAGGGGGCAATTAACTTCTCTCACACTGGATCCTGGCCGAGGAAGCCCGGGGCGGCCCCAATCAGGGCTGGAAATCCCTGGTTGGGGCATCCCCCCAGAGGGTTTCCAACTGGTAGAAGTCCCGGGCCGAAGGATGAAGCACATGGATGACGAAGTCCACAAAATCCATGAGAACCCACCTGGCACGGTCCAACCCCTCAACGTGCAGGGGCCGGACACCGTCCCTGGCAAACTCCTCCATGATGTGCTCGGCGATGGCCCTCACCTGGACGTCCGAATTGCCCGAAGCCAGGATGAAGAAGTCCGTGGCTGAGGAGATTCCCCTGAGATCCAGGGCCAGAACCTCTTCCGCCTTTCGCTCCAATGCCAACTCGGCAGCCTGTATCACCGGGTCCGGAAATTCTCCCGCTCCGTCGGAAGACCTCGGCTCCATGGGAGAGGCGATCAAACCTCCTCCCGCTCCACCTGGACCTGGATCTCCACCTCCACTTCATGGAAGAGGCGGACGGTGACCTCCGTTGTACCCAGTTGTTTTATGGGCTCGACCAGGAGCACCTGCCGACGCTCGACTTCGAAGTCCAGGTCCATCTCGTTGGCCCTGTCCGCGATGTCCGCCCCGGTCACCGATCCGAAGAGCTTCCCATCCTCTGCAGCTCGGGCATGGAAGGTCAGGACCATCCGCTCCAACTGGGCGGCTCTTCTCTTGGCCTCCAGGTAATCCCTACGGGCTCGCTCTTCGGCCTGGGTTTTTTCTTCTTCCAGCCGCTGGATATTCGAGTCACTGGCCTCGTAGGCCAAGCCCTGGGGAATCAGGTAGTTGCGAGCATAGCCCGCCTTGACGTCCACGATGTCGCCCGGGGTGCCAAGGCTGGTTACGGTCTGTCGAAGGATCAGCTTCATGGATTCATTCCTTACACTCGTTCGATCCGGACCTCAGGAAGATGCGTCTGCCCCTCTTCGGGCCCGAAGATTGAGCCAGGTGTCTCCCAGCCCGATGACGAAGGCGCCAAAGATCAACACAGGCGCGACAAAGACAAAGCCCAACAGAAGGAGCACCCCTCCGAGGAGAGAGAGTCCTCCTGTCAAAAAGAGAACCACACCGACGCCCCGGAGGGCGTAGAGGGCTCCCATGAAGACCACCGCATTCGCCCCCATCCGGGTCAATAATTCCGAAGACCCCAGGATGAGAAGAAATCCCACGATGAGGAGCCAGACCAACTGGTCGTTGAATCGGAACCCGCCAAGAGGTCCGATCCCAGGTTCCCCGGCCTTCCCCAGCCGGAGATGAAGCCACCAGGCTGTAGCCAGCGCCGAGAGGGACGCCAACCCCAGAAGGGCCGGAAAGATCAACCCCTGAAATGCCATGGCGTCCAGGGCCCTGGCCTCGAAGCCCGGGGAAATCGCTTCCGGGCCCATGGAACCCCGAAGGGCCTGGATGGCGCCGGCCATTCCGGATTCCATTCGAGAGGTCACGGTCCAGTCCAGGACTCTCCACTGCCCGGGCCTGGCCCAGAAGAGAAGGCCCGCCGCCCCGAAGGCCCCGGCCACTGCACCCAACCCCCGAGTGAGGAAAGGCTCCCTGGGCCATCGGAGTGTCAGGGCCAGAAACCATCCTCCCAGGAGGAAGGCCCATCCCCTTTCGGCGTACCAGAGTCCCGACCGGGCAATGCTTCCCAAAACCACGAAGAGAATCAACCCGCCCACCACAGTGGAGAGTCCCCTTCGGGGCCGGGCGAAGAAACTGAGGAGAGCCAGGGGAATCGCCACCAGGACTCCTGGATTCACCACGGAAAGCACGCCGGTCACCAGCATGAGCCCGACGGCTCTCCCCCACCCCCGACCCTTGCCGGAGTCCTCCGAGGGCATGGCTTCTCAGACTCCTAGGCCTCGTGATCCCGAATATAGGGCAGGAGAGCCAGGTACCGCGCACGCTTGATGGCGCTCCCGAGCTGGCGCTGGAAGCCAGCAGTCACTTTCGTGGTTCTCCGGGGCAGGATCTTGCCGGACTCGGTCATGAACCTGGAAAGGGTGCCCACGTCCTTGTAATTCAGGAGCTCGATCCGGGGTCCTTCGACTCTTCGACGACGACCCCGGCCCCCGGAGAATTCCGGAGGACTGGCATCATCCTCTTCCTCCTCCTCGTCATCATCCAGCTCATGGTGGTCGTCGTCATCCTCCGCATCTGATGAGTCCAACTGCGGCCGCGGAGCCAGGATGGACATTCCGGAGGTCGGCTCCCCTTCGTTCAGAACCACCAGAAACCGGAGGATGTCCTCATCCAGCTTCAACGCACGCTCGAACTCGGGGAGAGCGGTGGGATCTCCGTTGAACTGGGCCACCACATAGTAGCCGGTCTTCTTCTTCTCGATGGGGTAGGCGAGTTGCCGTGCGCCCCAGTGGTCCACCGCAGTGACCTCACCATCCTTGCCGGTCACCAGCTCATGGTACCTCTCGAGCTTTTCATTGATGCCCGCCTCGTCCAGGGCAGGCTCGATGATGTAGACGACTTCGTAGAGTCTCACGGTATTTCCCTCGGACCGTAGTCATTGACGGGCCCCGCCGTTTTCGCGGAGCGGGATGGAGGCTGGTCAGCCTCAAGCCGTTAATTGTACAAATATCCGGAATTCCGGACAACCTGCAGGGGCCTCAAACATTGAACCGAAAAAGGATGAGCTCGCCGTCCTGGACCTCGTACTCCTTTCCCTCGGATCGAACGACCCCCCCCGCCCGAGGCCGGGGGCATGCCCCCCGCCTCGGGGCTGGCCACCAGGGTCAGCCCGTACGTGTCGGC
>CAZSDD010000010.1:51449-55417 GCA_964605505.1 uncultured Gemmatimonadaceae bacterium
CATATCCGATGGTTTCAGCCCGAATGAAACCCCTCTGAAAGTCCGTGTGAATCACTCCGGCAGCCTCCGGGGCCCGGGTGCCCCGCCGTACCGTCCAGGCCCGAGCCTCCCTCTCATTGGAAGTGAAGAAGGTGATGAGGCCAAGCAGTTCGTAGGAGGCTCGGATGACCCGCTCGAGGCCCGATTCATCCAGATCCATCTCCTGGAGAAAGAGATCCCTCTCCTCCGGATCGAGGAGAGCCAGCTCAGCTTCGATGGCGGACGAAATCCCCACGAGGCTCTCGTTCACACCCGTCCCCACTCCGGCCTCGACCAGGCTTTCGAACACCGGGCTATCCTCACCCGTCACCCCTTCCGGCAGGTTGGCGACATAAAGGGTCGGCTTGGCCGTCAAGAGATTCAGCTCCCTCACCACCGCCCGTTCCCCGGCTTCGAGGCAGAGCCTTCGCAGGGGCCGCCCACGGGAGAGATCTGCCTTGAAACGGTCCAACACCGTTTTCTCGAGAATGGCATCACTCTCCCCCGACCGCGCCTTCTTTTCGACCTTCTCCATCCGCCGCTCCAGCGTTTCCAGATCCGCCAGAGCCAGTTCCGCCTCCACCACTTCCAGATCTCGAAGGGGATCCACGCCCCCCATGACGTGGGCCACGTCCGGGTCCGCGAAGCAGCGGAGGACGTGGACCACAGCGTCGACCTCCCTGATCTGGCCGAGAAATCGATTTCCCAGCCCTTCCCCTTCAGAGGCACCGGACACCAGTCCCGCGATGTCGACGAAACGGATGACTGCGGGAATTGCAGCCGGGGCGCCCATCAGAGCCCGGACGCGCTCCAGGCGGGAATCCGGCACTTCCACCGTTCCCACATTGGGCTCCACCGTGCAAAAGGGGTAGTTCTCCGCCGGGGCCCCCGCAGCCGTGAGGGCGTTGAAAAGAGTTGATTTCCCCACATTGGGAAGCCCTACGATTCCCACCTGCAACATCGCTCTACCCTATCCCTCCTTTGCCCCTCCTGTCGCACCCCGGGCATCTCCGACCAGGCGGTCCGGAAGATGGGGGATTGGGCGGTCCCCCCTGATCACAACAGGTCCCGGGGGACCCGACCCATCCACAAATCCCAAGGTAGCGGCGGCAGCCAACACCGGAAATGCGTGAGGCCGCATCGGGCCCGCCCAAGGGCACCCAACTGCGAGCCCTTGCGGATTATCGCCCTTCTTGATCACCTTCTGAGCTTGGTCAATGGGTCGGGTTGCATCGGACTCTTTGTCATTCAACAGCATCAATATCAAAAAAGGTGGGAGCCCCAAGGAGGTTCCAGGATGATCTTTTCTTTCGCCGGTCCCTTTGACGACGATCTCTTCCAGTGGTTCGCCACGGGGATCAAGAACGCACTCCTGAAAAACGGCCATACTTTCGTCTCGGATCCTCCCCAGGCGTCGCTGGTCTTCAACTTCTGCCCGTCGGACGAGCCCAGGTTCTTCCGCAGGCACGCCCAGGCGGTCTACGTCATCACCGTCACACCCGTCACCCCCCCCTTTGGCGGGCCCATGGAGAAAGGATACCCCATCCTGATCCGGACCATGGCCAACCTCCTGGTGGGCCTGGTGGACGAGGGCGAGGACCTGCCCACGATCCACTTCGTGACCCTCGAGCAGGGACATTACACGGTGTCGGGAGGCCTTCCCGACGACGAGTACTTCGCCGAGGCCTATCGCCGGATCCTTCCTCTGGCAAGCTCCCGCCTGGTGGTCGACAACGTCTTTCGGCCGGACCTGCCGAAAGAGCTCTGGAATGGAGACGAGCAGACCCGGGCCATCGCCGAGGCAGGACGGAAGCTGGATGCATTGAATCTCCTGCCCACGCCGTTCCCCATGGAGAAATACCTGAGCCCTCGAGAGCAAAGGCACATCAAGAAGCTTTATGGAATCGGCGGGTTGAGCTACGGCAATCTGTCGGCTCGACTGGACGAGACCCGTTTCTGGATGAGTGCCTCGGGGGTGGATAAATCCGACCTCAAGGAGATCGGACGGGACATCCTCCTGGTTCAGGACTACGACCCGGAGGCGTCGGCCATGATCCTCAGCGTTCCGCCGGATGTGGAGCCCAGGAGAGTCTCCGTCGACGCCATCGAGCACTGGATGATCTATCAGGAGCATCCCGAGGTGGGGGCCATTCTGCACGTCCACGCCTGGATGGACAACGTGACCAGCACCGAGTTCAACTTCCCCTGTGGGACCCACGAGCTGGGAGACGCCGTGGCAGACATCGTTCGTGAGGCTCCCGACCCCTCCAGGGCGGTGGTGGGCCTCAAGAACCACGGTCTCACCATCGTTGGCGAATCCATGGAGGAGATCTTCCAGCGAGTTGATGGAAAGCTCTACCAGCCCGTTCCCATGTCCTGACGCCCTGTTCTTTTTCGGGCGAGCTTGCAGGACCCGCTGTCTCTGGATGCAGCGGGTCCTGTTTTTCTTTGCCTCTCTGAGGCCCGGAAAGGACGAAGCCGGAGGTTCAGCCCAGGATCTCCTGAAGCCCCAGAATCAGGTCCGGGTGTCGGTGGTAGGCCCACCGGGCCTCTTCCAACTCCAGGCGCTCCCGGTTGGTGTGGGCGAAGCGCTCCTCCCCTGGAGCGAATCCCAGGGTGGGAATTCCGAACACGCCCTGACTCCACCCTCCATCGGTTGCGAAGGTCCAGGGGCGAACCCGGGCCATCCCCTCCCCGTTCCGGCCACCGACGGCCCGGGCCGCGGCAAGAATCACCGGGTCCGTTTCGTCCATGAGGAATCCCGGTGTGAAGAGTGGACGATCTTCGGTCCGTCCCGTAAAGGTGGTCTGTGTCTCCTTCGCCATCCGGACCTCCATCCCGAAACCTTCAGGCAGGGTCGGCATCTCGCCATCCAGGGCCTGCCGGACGAGATCCAGAAGACCCTCGTCCGTACTTTCCGGGAGGACACGCCAGTCCAGAACAATCACCACCTCATCGGGAATGACGTTTCTGCTCTCGGGAGACACGTTCACGGTGGTCGCCACCAGGGACGAAGGGCCCAGAACCGGATCCGAGGGCTGCCTGGACGCCAGTCGCCGGACGCCGGCCAGGACCTGGGGCACCAGATCCAGGGCGTTCCTGGCCCGTTCAGGGGCGCTGGCATGGCCGGCCAGGCCCCGGACCACCACCTCGACTTCGGCCCTCCCGCGATGGCCCGTGGTGACGTCCCCCCGGGTGGCTTCTCCGATGATCACCACATCCGGAGACACCTCTCCGGATCTCATGAGCTCCTCCATGCCCCACCCCCCCCGCTCCTCGAATACGGTGTGCGCCACGATGATGTCCCCTGAGGTCATGCCCCTGAGGGAGGCTGCGGCATGGGTCTGGATGGCCAGCGGTCCTTTGATGTCCATGGCCCCCCTCCCATGCAGAAATCCCCCTTCCACCACCCCGTCAAAGGGAGGATGCTCCCACTGATCCGGATCCCCTTCTGCCACCACATCCATGTGGCAGTTCAGCATCACGGAGGGGCCCTGGCCAGTGCCGCGGATGAGGCCGATGACGTTTCCCATTCCGTCGATTCGAGCGTCATCATATCCCAGGGACTCCATCTCCCCCATGACCCGGGCCGCCACCTCCCCCTCCTCCCCCGAGGGAGAGGGGATCCTGATCAGGTCCTGGGCGAATGCGAGAGCGTTCTCGAAGCTGGGCTTGGTGGTCAATGGTCGTCTCCTGGGCCGGGGAGGTGAATGAATGGGCCGGCGCCGCTGCTCCGACGCCGCGGGTCTGTATCCTTCATCGGCAAAAAGAGCCTGGTGACGGGGGAAAGGAAAGGGTCTGGAGCGCTTGAAAAGGGTCTGGAGGGCTTGAAGGAAACGGGCCCGGCCCCAACCGGAGACCGGACCCGCAGTACTGCCGTTTCGGGACCGCCAGAGACCCGAAACCTCAGACCATCATCCAAAGAAGCTCTGGATGAGCTCCGTCAGCCA
>CAZSDD010000011.1:0-29341 GCA_964605505.1 uncultured Gemmatimonadaceae bacterium
GGGCCGGACCGATGGCAGTAACAGAGAAGGAGGAGGGAGGTAACGAAGGGGTAAATCGGCGGGGCCTACTCCAGGGCCATGGAAAGGGAGAAGAGTTTGACAATCCGGGTCACCCTTCGGATGCTGTGTCCATGACACCAGACCAGAGAAAGGCCCCGGAGGTCCCCAGGGGGGCGTCCCTCCTCCTCGCACCGGAAGTGCAGAAGGCCAGGGACCTCCTTCTGGACCGGGACGAGTGGATCCTGGAACGCCAGAAGGAGCTTACTGCCATCCCGGCACCTCCCTTCGGCGAAGGCCCCAGAGCCGAGCGGATGATGTCGCTTTTCCGGGAAGCGGGCCTGGAGGAGGTCCGCCGGGACGAAGTGGGGAACGTCCTGGCCAGCCGATCTCGGGAATCCCGGGAACCGAGCCCCCTCATCATCTCGGCTCACCTGGACACGGTCTTTCCACCGGAGACGGAGATAGCGCCCCGGGTGGCGGGGGAACGCATCCTGGCCCCGGGCATCTCCGACGACGGGCGGGGGCTGGCGGCCCTCCTGGCCCTGGCCTGGATCATGGAATCCACGCCACTCCCTCCGCTCCCCCACCTCCTGTTCGTTGCCACCGTGGGAGAGGAGGGGGCCGGGAATCTTCGGGGCGTTCGTCACCTGTTTCGAAACGGCGGTCCCTGTAAAGAGGCTTCCGGCTTCATCTCCCTGGACGGCGTGGGCCTGGACCGGATCATCAATGCGGGCGTAGGATCCACCCGCCTGCGAGTCACGCTGACGGGCCCCGGGGGACATTCCTGGACGGACTGGGACATTCCGAACCCCCTGCACGCGCTGGGAAGAATGGTGGGGGAGACCGACAGGCTTCCCCTCCCTTCGACCCCCCGGACCACGGCTACGGTAGCTCGTTGGGGTGGGGGAAAAAGCATCAACGCCATCCCCCAGGAGGGTTGGCTGGAAGTGGACCTGAGAAGCCAGGACCCGGGTGAGCTGCGGAGACTGGAAGAGTCTTTTCTGCAGATCTGCCGTCAGGAATGCCGAAGAGACGAAAAAAGGGTCGATTCAGATCTGACTCTGGCGGTGAAGGAGATCGGGCGCCGTCCCGCAGGGGCCACGGGCCCTGAGGAGCCCCTGGTCCTGGCTGCCGTGGCGGCCACGGAGGAGCTGGGGGTCGAGGCCAGGCTCACGGCCTCCTCCACCGATGCCAATCTCCCCATGTCCCTGGGAATCCCGGCCATTACGCTGGGAGCCGGGGGAAGGGCAGGCGGCATCCACACGCTGAACGAATGGTATTCCAATGAGGAAGGCCCGGAAGGGATCCTCCGGGCCCTCCTGACCTTGCTCCATCTGGGGTCATGAGAGGCTTCGGGTTATCCCATCTCTCAGCGCTGTTCTACCTCCGAGTGGTCCATGACGTTGAGACGGCCCCGGTACCGTCTGATGACGGCATCCCCACCGATGAGGGAGTCACTCAACGCCGATCCTTCCACCAGGGCGCCCGGCCCGATGATGCAATCCCGGAGGGTGGAGTTCACGATGGTAGCGCCGGCTTCGATGGTCACATTCGGCCCCACAGTGCTTCCCGTCAGCGTCACCCCTTCCTCGATGCGGACGGGGTCGTTCAGGTCCGTGGATTCCACGGTGGCCCCGGGGGCTACCCATCCCCGGGTGGTCTCCAGCAGGTGCCTGTTGGTCTCCAGGAGCGTCTCGGGCTTGCCGCAGTCGTACCAACCTTCCACCGGAGCCGCCAGAAGCCTGGATCCCCGGTCCACCATGTACTGGAAGGCGTCGGTGAGGAAAAACTCTCCCCCGGGCCCCGGAGGCTGCTCGAGGGTGTGGTGGATGCCCTCGAAAAGGAGCTCGTGATCCCTGATGTAGTAGAGGCCGATGTTGGCCAGCCTGGAGATGGGCTCCGTGGGCTTCTCCACGATCCGGGTCATGGCGGAGCGTTCGTCGGTGACGATGACCCCGAAACGCTGGTAGTCCTCCACTTCCTTGGCCCAGATCACACCGGCCCACTCCGGATCCAGCCGTTTCGCCATGGAGAGGTCGGCGTCGAAGAGGGTGTCCACGAAGAGGATCAGGACCTCGTCGTCCACGTAGGGCTCCGCGAGCTTCACCGCGCCGGCGGTGCCGTCCTGGACTTCCTGGACCACGTATTCCCCCCGGATCCCGGGGTACTCGGCGGCCATGTACTCCTCCACCACGTCCCCCAGGTATCCGATGATGAAGACGATTTCCTCGATGCCCATGTCCTGCAGGTCATCCAGGATGTAGCTCATGACGGGTTTCCCGCCTACCCGGAGCAGGGGTTTGGGGGTCAGGTAGGTATGGGGGCGAAGTCGAGTGCCTTTTCCAGCCAGGGGGATCACTGCTTTCATGACGTATTTCCGCCGGGTCTCGGGTTCAGAGGAGGTCGGAGGTCGAAACGAGAGTATAGCGAGAGTATAGAAGGAGAAGCCGGTGAGTGGCAATCGGTGCCGACGTCGGGGGCCGGGAGGACAGGGCCTGGAAGCAACCGGCTCCCAGGTGTGTATATTGATGCCAGGAATCAGTTCCGCCGCGTGGGTCAGCCATGGCCTACAACCGGGGGGTCTTTCTCCCCACTGGATTCGGAGAAATCCCATGAAGTCTCGCACCGCTCATTCAGCCGGCCCAGCCATCCGGGCATCCGTCCGGGCAACCATCCGGGCAGGTAGCACCCTGGGAATGGGGGGCCTGATGGTCACCGTTCTCCTCTCGGCCTGCTCCCCCGCAAGGGCTCAATTGGCCCCCTCCCCCGCTCCCCAGTTGGAGGAGAAGGGCACCCTTCAGGTTTCGGGGCAGGCCCAGATCCAGGTCCCGGCAGACCGTACCAGCATCAGCTTCGGAGTGGAGACCGAGTCTTCCTCGGCCGAGGAGGCGTCCCGTGACAACGCCGCCGGCATGGACGCCGTCTTTCGGGCTCTGAGGGCCATGGGAATCCAGGGCCTCGAGCTGGAAACCTACGGGTACTCCCTGGTCCCCCAGTATGACCGCCCCAGGACCCAGGAACCCTCGATCCCCGTCATCTCCGGCTACCGGGCGACAAACCAGATCCGGGTGACTCTGCCGGGAACGGACAGGGCCGGGGAGGTCCTGGACGCAGGCATCGGAGCCGGCGCCAACCGGGTCGTGAACCTGTCCTTTCAGGCCTCCGACACCCGGGAGGCCCGGCTGCGGGCCCTGGAGATGGCGGTGGAGGCGGCCCGGGAGGAGGCCGGGACCATAGCCGACGCCATGGGCGTGGAGTTGGGACACGCCCTGGAGGTCCGGGGGGGCGCCTCGGAAGAGAACCCGAGACCCCAGGTCATGGCCGCCTTTCGTATGGCCGAAGAAGCCTCTCGTCCCACGCCCATCGAGGCCGGGGGGCAGACCGTGTCGGCCAACGTCACCCTCATCTTCCGGATCCTGGAGAACGCTCCTTGATCCTTGATCGGATCCGGCAGGCCCTCACCCGGAACCGGGTGGAGACCCACCCCCTGCACCAGGACCCCGGACTCCGGGGGCGAACCTACGCCATTCCCTTTTCGCGGGTGTGGAAGGAGGCGGAGGCCATGGCCTCCGGCGATCTCCGGGGGTGGGAAATCCTGGAAGCGGACGAGGACCGGGGTCTGATCCGGGCCGAAGCTACTACGCCGGTCTTCCGTTTCGTGGACGATGTGGAGATTCGCCTGTCCCTTGACGAAAACGGTCAGACCCGGGTGGACATGACCTCCGGGTCCCGGGTGGGAAAGGGAGACCTGGGAAAGAACGCCCGGAGAGTCCGCTCCTTCTTCAGGGCCCTGGACAGACGGATCGGCCCGGAGGCGGGACAGATCCTGGATCCCACGATCCCCATCCGGCGAGGCCTGGGGCTTCTCCTGGTGCTGCTGGCCGGATGCACCGGGGGGCAGGATGCCGTGCCCCCGGGGGGGGAGGCGGAGAGCCAGGCACCCGCCCCGGAACGAAACTTCCAGGGTCGGAGTTACGAAAGGGATATCGTATTCCTCACCACCCGCGGCGACAGCAGCCTGGTGGCGGTCTGGAGTTTCACGGCCCGTACCCGGCCCCAAGCCGTGGACCGGTCCCTGAGAGGATGGCTGGCCCGAAGCGATACCTGGGATCCCTTTTTCTCCGAGGCCTGGGAGAGTCCGCCGAGTCGGGTGCCATGGCGGATTCTGCCCCGGGGACCGGCTCGGATCATCGTAGGCCGGGGGGACGCACTGGAACGGATCTACTTCGAAGAAGGACCGAAACGTCTGGAGGTGGCTCTGGGCAGCCTTCTGGTGGAATGGACGGGGCCCCGAGCCCAGACCTTCCGGATCCACGAAGGGATCACCATCCTCTCCAGCGGCCAGGTGCCGGGAGTCGTCCTGGATCTGGCTCGAGCCTGGACGTTGAATGATCCCCCCCCGGGGGACTGGGCATTTCTCGTTTCCGGAGATTCCCTCCAACTGGTCCTGGAAGACCAGGAGGGAAGCTCAGGCCCACAGGGAGGAGCCTATTCCGGATGGGCGAGAGTGGGATTCTCCGACCGGCAGTGGCAGGGCATACGCCTCAGTTGGTCCGAAACGCGGGCATTCGAGCCGTCCAGGAGGGATGTCCCGATGGGTTGGCGAATCCATTCCCCGGCGGGGATTGAGGGCGTCCTGACCCCTGTGGCCCCCTTTCTGGAGGCCGGGGAGGGAGACGGGCCCGTGCTTCCCGTGGACGCTCTCTACCAGGTTTCAGGTACCTTCTCCCTGGACGGAAGGGATTTTCCCGTCCAGGGCATGTTCCGTCACACCCGGCGCTGACCGTGTCTGATCAACTCCTCCAGGCCCTCCTGACCATCGCTTTCGGCGCCCTGGCCGGAGGCATCACCAACACGGTGGCCATATGGATGCTCTTCCATCCCTATGAACCGCCTTCCCTCCTCGGCCGCAGACTCAATTTCTTCCACGGTGCCATCCCCAAGAACCAGGCCCGCCTGGCCTCGGCGGTTGGCCGAACAGTGGGAACCCGCCTTCTCACGGAAGAGGACCTGACCCGGACCTTCGGGGACCAGGAGTTCCGGGCAGCCTTCGACGACCGTCTCTCCCACTTCCTGGAAACCCTTCTGAAACGGGAGCGGGGCTCCATTCGGGAGATTCTACCTCCCGGTGTCCTTGAAGAAGCCGAGGCCATTCTGGAAGAGATCCTGGAGATGGGCCTGGACCGGCTCCGGGAATACCTGACCACGGAAGAATTCGAGTCTTTCGTGGAACAGCGGGCAAAGGGGGTCATGGAGGTCGTGGCCCAGGAGCCCGTGGGAGATATCTTGACCCCTGCCCGGGAGGCGGCTCTGGAGGAGGCGGTGGCCGACTGGCTGGAAGGTGCCGTGGAAAGTGAAGGCTTCAGGAACACGGTGGAAGACTACGTGGACCGGGCCACCCTGACTCTCCTGGAGCCTGACCGGACCTTCGAGGAAGTCCTCCCCCTGGGCCTGGTCGGCTCCCTGGAAAAGGCCGTCTCCTCCTACCTGCCCCTGGCCCTCCATCGTCTGGGCAGGCTCCTGGAGGATCCCAGGGCCCGGGAGCGCTTTGAGCGAACCCTCCATGAGCTCTTCCACCGATTTCTCCGGGACCTGAACTTCTACCAGCGGGTCGTCGCCCGCCTCATCGTCACCGAGGACACCCTGGATCGGGTCCTGGACACCATCGAAGCGGAGGGCGCCGAACGCCTGTCGGCCATGCTTCGGGAAGAGACCATCCAGGACGCGATGGCCAGGGGCGTGAACGACGCCATCGTGGACTTCCTCCGGCGGCCCGTCCGCTCCGTCCTGGGGGCCCCGGAGGATCGGACGGTCCAGGAGGCCAGGGAAACCCTCACGGGCTGGGCCGTGGATGTGGCCAGGGATCCTGCCACACGAGCCTTTCTCGTGGAGAAGCTGGACCTGGCCCTGGACCGGGCCGGAGCCAGAAGCTGGGGAGAAGTCCTGGAGAAGGTCCCTCCCGAAACCCTGTCTCGCTGGCTGGTGACGGCGGCCCGGAGCGAGGTGGCCGGGAACCTCCTGCGGTCCGCCGCCGAGCGGGCCGCCGACTCCCTTATGGACCATCCCATCGGAACTCCGGCGAAATGGCTCCCGGAGGATGCGCCCCGACGCATCGAATCCGCCATCGGAGATCCGCTCTGGGAATGGCTGCAGACCCAGGTTCCCGACGTGGTGCACCGGATCAACGTGGCCGGACGGGTGGAGGACAAGGTGCTGAATTACCCCACACCCAAGATGGAGGAGCTGGTTAAGCGGGTCACGGATCGGGAGCTTCGTCTGATCGTGCGCCTGGGCTACGTGCTGGGGGCGGTCGTGGGGAGCGTCCTGGTCGTGATGAACCTCATCTGGAAGTGGTGATCCCGGACCGGCAGGCCGCTACTTCCCGGGGGTGCCCTTCTTCCTGTCCCGTTCCTCCTGGGATTCGGGAGCCACCAGGCTGAAGTGCCGACCGGATCCGCCCCTTCTCCTGGCGTGGGAGGATCGCTCCTGCCTCTGCCGAAGCCAGCCCAGGGGGGTGAAGGAGCGTTTGACCTTCCGGGTGCGCCCTCCGGGTCCGAGGGCCCGCTCCAACTCCGAGGGATCCGCCTCATACCGGCCTGCCATTCCCAGGTAGAGGCCGATTCCGAGAGCCACCAGGCCGCCGAGGATCTTCAGGATAAGCATGGGGCGGCCTTCAGGAGCCCTGGACCGATTCCAGAAGCATCATTCCCAGGCCGATGACCAGGATGATGGCCACTGCGTTGGTGCCCAGGCCCACCATGCCCACCACGCTCCAGAATGCCAGGTGTGTGAATGTGTATCCGCCGGGAAGCAGGTTTCCCATGAAAGCCTCGGGGTTGTCAGATATGGGTCCGGGGTCGTCAATCGAGGGGCCGATCACGTGGGGGCGGCCCTTTTTGTCTTACCAATCAGGGAACCCGAAAGATCCGGTGGCTCCCTCCGGGCCGGGCTCAATCCGGATCGTCGGGCTGGGGCTCGATGGGTGTCTGATGCTCTTCCACCCGCTTTCTGGCCTCCGCCAGATACCCGGGCTCGAGCCTCAAAAGGCCGGAGATCTTGCGCATGAGATAGTCCTCCCGGTTGGCCAGCTCACCGTCGGAGAAAACCAGCCCCCACATGGCCTCCGCCAGAACCATCTTCTGCCCCAGAGAGTAGTTCTCGGCGATGAGGTTCGTGAAGCTCCAGAGGTCCACGGCCTTTTCCCGCTGTTCCTCCGCCAGTTCCACCAGCTGGGCCGCCTGTTTCTCATCCAGGCCGAACTGACGCCGGATGGCGTACTCCAGGTGGACTCGCTCCCCCTCTGTAAACTCGTCGTCGGCGTACGCCAGCTCCAGGAGGAGGGCGCAGGCAGCCAGGCGAAGGTCCGCCGGATCTGCATCTCCATTTTCGGGCTTCGGCGGTTCCGCCATGTTGCTCATGAAGAAATTCTTGATGGACTCCATCATGATCGGCTCTCCCATAAATCGGCGCCGATCCCAGAGACGCCTCCCGTGATGCTTCTTCTGCACGCCTTCCGTCTGCAGAAGCAATTCCCGAAACATCTTCTCACCTGTGCCATCAGAAGTCCAGTGTCCTTATCTGCCTCACTCCCGCCCGCAAGGGTAGGACAACCGCCAGGACGGTGAGGGTTGCAGCCCCCATAAGGCCAAATACGAGAGGGAGAAGGATCGAGTTACGGATGGGCTCTTCCCGGAAGGCGGCCACAAGGAAAAGGTAAACGGGCCATGCCTCCAGAATGATGACGCCGGCCAGATAGGTGACGGCGGACATCATGAACAGGAGGCCTCCGAAGGAGGTGGGGATTTCGGCCACGTTTTCGGTCTCGTAGTTCGGATAGAGGGCGCCGAACCCCAGGGCCAGGGCCGTCAGAGCCATGGTCATGAAAACCATGGTTACCGTGGAGAGGACGAAGATGAAGGGAGACACCTCCAGGATCAGGTTGGTGATGATGATGAGGGGAAGGGAAACCATCAGAAGGGGAATGGTTCCCACCCAGTATTTCGACCAGAACAGGGTCCGGATGTCAAGAGGCGAGGACCGCAGGAGCCACATCATCCGGCCCTCCAGGGACATGGCCGGGAAGACGAAACGGGCGGCGATGGCGGCCACGACGAACCCCGCCAGGCCCAGGTTCAGAAAGGAGATCAGGTTGATGATGAAAAAGGAGAGCTGCTCCCCGGTATAGAGGGGAAGAACATGGATGTTGTAAACGTACACGGCTACCAGGACCCCCAGGAGGATCAGTTGGGACCACTGGGTGGAGTCCCGGAAAAAGACCCGGATCTCTTTTGCCACCAGCTCCCTCGTCCGTACCGTTGCCCGGGAAAGGAGGATCTCCACCGCCCGGGTCCGTGTTCGCCCCTCCCTCCGATGCGCCCCTTCCTGGGCCCGGCTGAATCCCTCGGGAAAGTACCTCGAATGGAGCCACGCCCCGAAGACGACGAATGCCCCGGTTGTGGAGAGGAGAAGCAGATACGGAAGAGGATCGAAGTGGCCGTTCAGATAGCTCATGAGGGCATCGGTGGCCCATTCGTTGGGCAGCCACACCGACGAGGGAGTCCGGAGAACTGCCATGAAGTCCACCAGGTCCCGGAACTCATCGGGCCTCACCAGGCGTTCCGGCCGAAGGAACCGGAAAAGCACCACCACTCCCGCCACAGCGAAGAGTCCGACGAGGGCCAGGAGATCCCGGGTCCGGCGGGCCGGGAAGACGTTCACCAGCATGAGGGTAAAGGCCGTCCCGAGGACTGCGGGTAACATCAGGAACGGCACGACCACCGCCACAACCAGAAGATAGAAGCCCCAGTCCCCTCGATAGGTGAACCCGTAGGCCAGGAAGAGCGGCACCATGAGGAGAGCCACCATCCACGAGGAATTGGCGATGGTCTCAAGGAGCCTGGCTCCGTACATCCGGACTCCGTCCACCGGGGCGGCCATGAGGAGCTCCATGTCCCGGGAAAGAAAGAAGGTGGAGAGGGAGGTGATGACGTTGGAGAGGAAAAGGATGCCCAGGAAGGTCAGGAGGGCCAGACCCAGGAGCTTTCCGGCGAGAAGGTCTCCGATCCCCTGGGTGTTTCGAAAGTAGAGGAGCATCCGCCAGATGATGGCGAAGATGAAGCCCCAGAAGAACAGGCCCACCAGCCCCAGGCCCAGGGCCTTGAAGAGCCGCGCCTCGTCCATTCTGGCCCGGTTGAACCTGGCCCTGACTTTGGCCCGGATCAGCCAGGCCAGCCCCGCTTCACTCCACGGCCCTCCGGTCATGGGCGAAGGGGATCCCTGAGGCTCGCTACCACGTCCGCCGCTTCTTCTCCACCGGTGACCTTCAGGAAGATCTCCTCCAGGTGCGCCCCCCCGTCATCCACCTGGGCCCGAAGCTCCTCCATTGATCCTCGGGCGATCATGCTCCCCTCATGGATGATGGCAATCTCGTCGCAGAGTACCTCCACCACCTCCAGAGTGTGGGAGGAGAGGAAGACCGTTCCGCCGTTGCTCACATAGGTCCTGAAGAGATCCTTCAGGATTCTGGCCGACCTGGGATCCAACCCCACCAGTGGCTCGTCAACCACGATGAGCTGGGGCTGGTGAATGAGGGCCGAGGAGATGAGGAGCTTCTGTCTCATTCCGTGGGAGTAGCTCTCGATGAGCTCGTGTTCCCACTCGGATAGATTGAAGAGGTCCAGGAGCCGTCCGGCCCTTTCTTCGGTGGATTTTCCGCCCCTTCCCCAGAGGCCCGCCACAAAACGAAGGAACTCTCCCCCGGAGAGCTTCTCGTAGAGATAGGGTCGATCCGGGATGTATCCGACTCGCCTCTTGGCGTTCTCCGGTGCTGAAGCCAGGTCGTCTTCACCGATGAAGATCCGGCCCGAAGTGGGAAGAAGGACGCCGGCGATCATCCGAATGGTGGTGGTCTTTCCAGCGCCGTTGGGCCCCAGAAAACCGAAGATCCGACCCCGTTCCACCTCCAGGTCCACTCCGTTCACCGCAGTGAATTTCCCGTATCTCTTCGTCACGGACTCCAACCGGAGCATGGCCCCGGGCTCTCCGGCCGCCGAAGGCGTCAAATCCTCGGACAGATGCCGGGTTCGGCTTTCCGTCAGGGGGCGCTGTTCTTCAGGGTCCATTCAAGGCTCCTCCGTGCCAGCCCCGCCCGGGCCGATGACTTCGATGTCCAGGTTGCCGATGAGCCGAATGATCTCCACCTGCTGGGCCAGGCCGCCGATGACGAACCGGAGATGCGCCGCATCCGCGGGGTACTGGCCGAAGGTGGGATCCACGGCTACCCATTCCCCCAGCCAGACCTCCGGCCAGGCATGGTAGAAAAAGGCTTCGTTCACGTAGACCAGACCCACCGCCGTCCTGGCCGGGAGGCCCAGGGCCCGGGCCAGGGCCACGAAGAGCACGGTGTGCTCGTTGCAGTCCCCCTGCCGGGATTCCAGGACCTGGACGGCGTTGGGGACGGAGAAGGTGATCCGCTTCTCCAGCATCTGGTTGACCCGGGTGTTCAGGACCCGGGTGATCCGCTTGGGATCCTTGTCCGACATGAATTGCCAGTTCACCAACTCTTCCGCCGTGCGGATGATGGCCTCGTTATCGCTCTGGATGAGGGGCTCCGGCCGGAGGTACTCGGAAAAATCCATCCGTGGATAGGGAAGCTCATCGTAGTCGGGGCGGATGGCCCCCCAGTCTTCCCGGCGAATGAGGAGGGTGTCTCCACGGAGGGTCTGTCGACCTCCGTCCAGTTCGAACCCCTCCAGATCCACCCCGCTCAGCAGAAAGCGAAGCTCATCGTGGTTCTCCACCTCCCCCAGGTCCACATTGCTCCGGATGGCCGTGGAGAGAATCACGTCCTCGTCCAGGGACGATCCCACCGTTGTCCGGGCGTCCTCCTGGGCCTGGCGTGCCAGCTCGTATTCCGTCTTCTCCATGGAATAACCCAGGGGACTGGACGCCCGGAGGATGCGGCCGTCGGCGTCCACCCAACTCTCCACCTGGATCCCACCGTAGATCTCGGCGATGCGCCAGGCGGGAACGGAGTCGAAGTGGACGGGGGCCCAGCGGCCCGTTTCCGGGACCAGGGCCACGCTGTCCGGAACCAGGAGAGTATCATGCTCGGCCACCCGGACCTCCACCGTCCGGGTGGAAAGAGAGGAGGGGTCGAAGACAGGAAAGCGCAGCCGTCCCCCGACCTCCAGACCTTCCCCCACAGCCACTCTGATGGGAAGAACCGCGGCGAATACGGGGGGTTGGGACAGACGGTGGGTCATGGACTGCCGGGACCCTCCCGTGGTCAGATCCACACGCAGGAGCGTGTCCCCCTCCACGGAACCCGTTGCCTCATAGCGGCCCACCTCCGAATCCAGGGAGAAGGAGAAGTCCGTCATGATCAGGGACGGAGACAGGCTCACCCGAGTCCGGACCACAGCGGTTCCCGTCTCCCCGAGAGCCGGCAGTTCCAGGGACAGGAGATCCTCCAGCACGAAGCCCCCCGGAACCGTGTCCAGGCGGGAGGTCGCCAGGCCCACGGTCCGATCCCCCATGCGGAGGGTGTAGAAGTTCACCCCCGGCGCCAGGGAAAGGGCGGCCTCTGCCAGCCGGGACAACTCCGGCCGAAAGTACTCCCTCCGAACCTGAAGGCCTACCACGGCCACCCAGAAAATGAGGATGCCCCCCGCCAGGGAGCGTCGAAGGCTTCTTCGCATATCTCGTCGGGGTCAGTTCTCCCGGGCTGATGCCTGGCGTTCGGCCAGCTCCACTGCCCGGAGAAACACGTCTTTCTCGTAGTCGCTGGACACCGCCAGGATCACCTCTATGGGATGCTCGAACCGGGAGAGATGATCCCGCACCAGAGGAACCATGATCTCGGCCGAATCCTCGGCCGACAGGTTCCCGGCTCCCACCCCCAGCACCGGCAGGGCCAGCCTCTCTACCTCCCACTCCCGGGCCCGGCGAAGTCCATTTTTCAGACCCAACCGGAGAGCCTCCCGGCTCATGGGCTCCTCGGCAGATTGGAGGACCACGTGTATGAGGAAGGCCGCGGGCAGATCTCCGCCGGGGGTCACCACAGCGGCGCCCACAGGTAGATCCCCCATGGCCCGGAGCCGCCCGGCGACGGCGGCGCCGGCGCCCAGTTCCAGGTCCCGGCTCACCGGCGTATCCGGTTCCAGTCGGGAAGAAACGGAGCGAATGACGCACTCGCAATGGATCTCCGAGGGTTTCATGATCTGGACGCGAATCATATCCTCTCCGCTTCCCTGGACTTCCTGTACATGATCGCGGCTTCTTCGGGAAGGTTCTGCCGATCGAAGAGAATGCCCAGGGCGTAATAGGCCCGGGAATGGCTCGGAATGAGTTCCACGGCTCGCTCCAGGGTGGCCATGGCTTCGTCCACCCGACCCAGACGGGCCAGGGCCTCTCCCCGGTAGTAGTGGGCCAGTCCATCACCAGGATCGCCCTCGCAGACCTGGGCCAACTCTCCTTCCGCCTGCTGGTACAAGCCCCGGCGAAAGAACAGGACCCCCAGGTTCCTGCGAACGTCCAGATTCCCCGGTTCCTGTCGAAGCACCCGCCGAAGCTGTTTCTCCGCCTCGGCGTACCTTCCCAGGGCCCCCAGGGCCGTGCCCAGGTTCCCGACTACCTCGAGGTTCCCGGAATCCAGCTCTCCCGCCCTGGCCAGGTAGATCACGGCCTCCTGGTGCTCCCCCATCTCGTCCAGGAGAATGCCGAGGTTGTTCAAGGCCCGAACCGATGTCGGCTCCTCCTCCACCAGTTCCCGATACAGGCCCAGGGCCTCCTCCTTCCGACCCTCTTTCACCCGTTCCTTGGCCCAGGCCAGCTTCTGCTCCCAGGGAGAGGCAGGAATGGCCTCGGCAGGAATGGACTCGGTGCCCCCCTCCACAGCGGACTCTTCCTCATCCTCCTCCCGGGGGCCCTCTTCGGTCTCCTCCACCGGAGCTTCGGCCCTCCTTCCAGAATCCGTATTCACCGTCCCCCCGTTCTCGTTTTCCGGTCCTTCCCCCACGGTTTTCCCGGCTGGCGTCTTTTCACCGTCCATACCCTCCTGCGGCATGTCCCCGTGAGGCTCCTCCAGCCCGTGAGGCTCCTCCAGAAGATCTCCCTGTTCGGTCCGAGGGACTTTTTCTTTATCACCCGGTGGCTGCCTGGGATTTCGCTTTCTACCTCGGACCATCAGGATCTCTCCCTCTCCTTCACTTCTCCCTCCACCCATCGGAGGTAGGGCAAGTGGCCATCGGCTACGTGGAAAGCCAGGAACTCGGGCACATCATAGGGATGGAGCTCCAGGACCCTCTTCTTCAGCGCGTCCAGGGACGCCTTCGTCGTCTTGAAGATAATCAGAGATTCCGGATCCTGGTGGATCTCCCTGTCCCACCGGTACACCGAGTTGAGACCGGGAACCACGTTCCCACATGCGGCCAGACGGCCCTCCACCACCTTTCGGGCCAGCTCCGTCCCCGTCTCCAGGTCCGGTACCGTCACCAGAACCACCATGACCGAAGCTGTGGAGCCAACCTCTCCCATTCGGACGTCCCCTTCCATGACCATCTCCGCTCTCCGCGTGACCGCCTACTCGCCGTTCACGAACACCCGGCGATCCCGGTTTTTCGGATCGTAGAATTTCTCGATGAGTGAACCGTAACGCTCCCCCACGACTCGTCGTTTCACCTTGAGGTTCGGCGTCAAGATTCCTCCCTCGATGGTGAATTCCTCCTGGATGAGGCCGATCTTCTTCGGCGTCTCGAAGGAGGCCAGGGGGCCCAGAGCCCCGAAGACCTCCTTCTTCATGAGCTCCTGGACCCTGGGCTCCCTCAAGAGGGTCTGACGTTCGGCCAGAGCCATCCCCCTGGCCCTGGCCCAGGGCTCCAGGGCCTCGAAGGAAGGGACGACCAGAAGGGCCGGAAAGCTCCGCCCGTCACCGATCATGACGGCCTGATCCACGAATCGGCTCCCCTTTATCCGGTTCTCGATGGGGGCAGGAGCGATGTTCTTTCCCCCGGCGGTGACCAGGATGTTCTTCTTCCGATCCGTGATCCGGAGGTGGCCCTTTTCATCGATTTCGCCGATGTCCCCGGTTCGCAGCCATCCATCCCCGGTAACCACCTGGGCCGTCTCCTCCGGAAGATTGAAGTACCCCTTCATCACCTGTGGGCCCCGGACCAGGATCTCTCCGTCCTCGACGATTCGGATCTCCGTCCCGGGAAGGGGGGGACCCACCGTGCCGATCTGAAAGTCGGTGAGGGTATTGACGGTGGCCACGGGAGACGACTCCGACAGCCCGTAGCCCTCCAGGATGAGGATTCCGGCCGAGTAGAAGAACCGGTTGATCTCCGGGGCCAGAGGGGCGCTCCCGCTGAGGAAGAACGCGATGCGTCCTCCCATCCCCTCATGGATCTTCCGGAACACCAGTGCATTGGCCAGGGCATAGACCAGCCTCAGAATCCAGGTGGGCCGGCGGCCCGCCAATCGTTCTTCGGCCCAGGCCTCCCCCACCTCCCTTGCCCAACGGACCAGGAGACCGCTGAACCCCTGCCGGTCCAGGACCTTCTCGTAGGCTTTTTCGAAGAACCGGGGAGGAGCCACCACCTTGGTGGGACGCACGATCCTGAGATCCTCAGGGATGGTCTTCATGGATCGCCCGTATGTGATGACGCTCCCACGGGAGAAGAAAACATAATCCGCCAGCCGTTGAAGGCTGTGGGACAGGGGCAGAAAGCTGAGGGTGCTGTCCTCTTCATCCACCGGGAGGGTCATCGCCACGGCCCGGATATTGGAGAAGAGATTGTCGTGGCTGAGGACCACGCCCTTGGGGTCCCCCGTGGTACCGGAGGTATAGAGGATGGTGGCGGTGTCCTGGGGACGGGCCTGGAGGGCTTCATCCCGAAACGCCTCGAGCCCTTCTTCCCCCGATGCCTCCAGAACGCCCGCCCTGAAGTCATCCCAGCCCACAGATCCCGCCAGGGGCTCCCTGATCCGGTCAAATACCACTACCGGAACGGCGCCCGAGAGGCTCGAAAGGGCCTCCCGGGCCAGGAGAGCCATCTCCAGGGAGGAGACGAAGAGAACCCGGGCTCCCGAGTCTTCCAGAATGTAGGAGACCTGGGGAGCCGTGAGGGTGGTGTGGATGGGGACCAGCGGGGTTCCCAGACAGGCGGCTCCGAAGTCCACCTGGGACCACTCCACGCGGTTCTCCGAGAGAATGGCCACCCGGTCCCCCCGGACCAATCCCAGGCGCCGCAAGCCCAGGGATACCGCTCTCGTGTGGCTGAGGAACCGGCGGTAGGAAATCCCGTCCAGCTCCCCCGAGGGAGAGATGGTCTGAAAGGCCACCCGGTCCCCCAGGCGCTCCACGGTTTCGAAAAGCAGCCCGGTCAACGTCCCGGAAGGGACGGGGGTCTTGTTGGCCAGATAGTCCCGGATCTCCATGGTCCTCTCTGGTGAGTCTGTGCCCCCACATCAAGAAAACGGATGAGGACAGGGAGTTCGGGATCAGACCCGGTGGACCTCGATCTCGAGATCGAGGTCGGGCCGAAGGGTGTGAAGAACGCTACAGAGC
The DNA here is from genome assembly GCA_964605505.1 of uncultured Gemmatimonadaceae bacterium. Lineage (GTDB taxonomy): Bacteria > Gemmatimonadota > Gemmatimonadetes > Longimicrobiales > Gaopeijiaceae > CAZSDD01. Next base: position 15,569 of record CAZSDD010000011.1, read on the forward strand.
TTTTCCCTGGACATGGAAATGGCTCGATCCACCCTGTCCCGGTGCTCTTCTCCGGGGCCCTGAACCCGATAGACCAGGCGAACCCGCTGGTAACGCCTGGGGTGGTCGGAGACCCGTTCCCCCTCCACGTCCACCTCCAATCCTGCCAGGGGAACCCTGGAGCCCTCCAGAACGACCTGCACATCCACGGCCATGCATCCGGCCAGAGCCAGGAGGAGGGTGTCCATGGGCCCCGGGCCCTTCTCGGAGCGCCCGTCCAGAATGACCGCCGGACCCCTGCTACCCTTGCCCACGTATTCCATTCCCCTGCCCGTCCACCGGAGACTCACGCGGTTAAGACGATTCGGGGTCTCTTTCGACATCATCAGCTTGTCCGGTGAGTTGGGCCAGGGTGGATCGGGCGTGCTCGATGTGTTGTGCGGCCTCGGGTCCCGAAGGGGGATGGGCCAGGAAGGACTTCAGATGGGGAACGGCCTCCTGGGCCTTGCCGGCCCGGATGAGCAGGAACGCGAGGCCATAGTGGGCCCCTGAAGCATTCGGGTCTCTCTGCAGGACGTGCCTGTAGGTCTTGGCAGCCTCGTCGGTCATGCCGATTCGCGTGTAGGAAATGGCGATCTGCTGGAGGATCACCGGATCTCCCGGATTCTCCTTCAAGGCCAGGCGGAGGGAGGTGAGAGCTTCGTGGAATTTCCCATCGGAGAGAAGGTCCATACCCTCCTCATAGTAATCCACCCGCTGCTTTCCCTGGCCAGTGCCAAAGAGCTTTTTGAATACGGACATCGGCAACGGTTTCGCTTTTCGGGAGGCCAACCTCAGAGTCGGGTCAAGGGATCCCCATGCCAGTGGGGCAAGTCGCATTTCTTGCACCGAGTTTCTGTAACGTATTCGGCCCTCAGGGACGCCGCAACGGAACCGGGGGAACCCGCTGTCCACCCTCTCGGAGAGCCACAAGGATCCCGCCTTCCTCCAGGATCGGTCGAAGGCCTCCGGATTCCAGCCATCCCCGGGCCCCCTCCGGGGCATCCAGCACGACGACCCGGCAGTTCGGCGCCACCACCCGGGCGGCTTCGGATACCCAATCCCGGCCCACCTCCCCTGAAACCACCGCGCCTTTGAACGTACCGGAAAAGAAGGGCAGCCCGGGCCGGCTTACCATGCGGCTCACTCCTTCCTGTGGCTCTTCACTCCTGAGAGAAGGGTCCACGGCCACAGCCTCGATCCCGCCGATGAGCCGGCTCACATCACCGGCATGAGCCGCGGCGGCACCGGTGAGCAGCAGAGTCCCGGGCCCTCCCGTGACCCCCATGAGAGCCGCCAGTCGAAGGGCCGCCTCCCCGCCTTCCTCCAGTGCCGACATCACCGGACCCTTCTCAGCGACAGACAATTCCTGGAGGGGTGTGCGGGGAGGTGCCCGGAGATCCCCGAACCCTCCCTCTATGGGATAGGTTTCCCGGCAGTTCGCACATCCGAAATTCCCCCGGATCACCCGGCGGTCCCTCACCTCGTGGGCGAGAAGGATGAGGCCGAATTCGGGCCCACACCTGGGACAGGTGATCCGATCCGTAAGCAGAAGATGCAAGGCCTGTCTCCGTCAGACTTCATGGAAGTGCCGTTCCGAGTCCGGAAAGACGGGGCCGGGACCGTATTGGGCCCATTGGCCGGGACTCTCGGAAACCCGGGCGTACAGGAGGCCGGCCGCCAGAGATGCGGGAAGCCGCTTCTTCATCTCTTCAAAGAAATACCGAGCCTGGTTCTCGGCGGTGCTCTCCACCTCCGTAAAGGGAGGGATGTCGTTCAGGTTCTGGTGATCCAACGCTTCCGCCAGGTCACGCAGGTGGGCCTTGAGATCCCCGAAGTCGTACACCATCTCCCCCTCCCCCAGGTCCGGAGCCTGCACCGCCACCTGCACCACGTACCGGTGACCGTGCAGGCGTGCACACTTTCCACGATGGCTCCGGAGCCTGTGGGCGGAATCGTAATGGGCTTGGACGGCGATGGTATACATGACTTTCGCTCTGATTCTGGCTGATCGGTCCTGATAACCGGCGGGTCAACTCCTCCGGGGGGGACTCCTACGACAGAAGCACGTGCCCCGTCATGGAAAGCCGCAGGAACTCATCCCTCGTCTTCTGATCCCTGAGGAAGGTCCCTCTCATGGCGGAAGTGATGGTCTTCGAATTCTGCTTCTGCACCCCACGCATCATCATGCAGAGGTGGTAGGCCTCGACCACCACGCCTACCCCCATGGGGCTCAGGGTATCCCAGACGGCCTGGGCGATCTGCTCCGTCAGCCGCTCCTGGACCTGAAAACGACGCGAGAACACTTCAACGAGCCGGGCAGCCTTGCTCAGCCCCATGATCCGGCCGTCGGGGATGTAGGCCACGTGCGCCTTTCCGAAGAAGGGAAGGAGATGATGCTCGCACATGGAGTAGAGCTCGATATCCTTCACCAGGACCATGTTGTGGTGGTGCTCCTCGAAGATCCCGTCCCCGATGGCATCCTCCGGCGTCATGTGATACCCCCGGGTGAGGAACTCCATGGACTTCTCCACCCGCTCTGGCGTCCGGTCCATGCCCTCCCGGTCCGGGTCTGTATCCAGGCGCCGGATCATCTCAGCGATCAGATCCTGGAAGGAAGCCTTCGACAAATCGGTCATGGAAGTCTCCTCTGAGTCGGTTGAGCCCGTCAAAGGGGCGCCCGGAGCCACTACCAGGCTCTTCAATCTCTCGGAAGGAAAATGGAATTGCCACCCCTACCCCATGCACCCCGACCTGGATCCGGACAGTCCGGGTCGCCCCGACATGGAGAGGCGAACGGCCCGGAGCCCGCGCCATGCCGGGCATACCACCAAAAAAAAGAAGGCCGGCATCCCGCTGGGGACACCGGCCTTCGGACACGCATTGGAGGGTAGTTATTGAAGCCCAGGCTGTAACGTTTACGAACCTCCCACCGGCATTCGAAGTCCCCCGAAAGGGCAGGACGTCCACCGGCAGAGTCAGTCCTGGCTGCTTCTGTGTTGGCTCAGTAACGAGGCCCTCCAACACGCTCCGAAACAAATATAAGAACGTCCCCCCCCATCCGTCCAGACGGGTGTGCCGGGAACGGAACCGGGCCAGCCATGCCCGGAGGAAGCCTCTGCATACCCCGCCTCACCCTCATCGAAAGCCCCTGAGGAGCCTCAGATTCTTCTGATCGTTCCCCACCGGGTCCGTTTCCTTCGGGGTTTCGAGGATCTTGGGGATCCCTGCAAAGCGGGGATCCTGGACGATCATCCTGAAGGGTTCCGGCCCGAGGGTTCCCTCTCCCAGATGCTCGTGTCGATCCTTCCGGGAGGCGAAGGGATTCCTGGAATCGTTCATATGAAAGAGCCCCAGCCATTCGAATCCCAGGACTTCCTGGAACTCTCCCCAGACCTCCTCGTAGCCATTCACCAGGTCATAGCCCGCCGAATAGGCGTGGCAGGTATCGAAGCAGACGCCTAGACGGGGATGGAGCTCCGGAGGAATTCCGTCCAGGATCGCCGCCAGGTCCTGGAAAGACCCTCCCACCGAGGTCCCGGAGCCGGCCGTGAGCTCGAGAAGGACTCTGGTCGCTCCGTCCACCTCCTGGAGAGCCCGGGTGACCCCGTCTGCGTTACGACGGATTCCCTCCACAGGGTCCTTGTCGGTGGCATTGCCCGGGTGGGTCACCAGGAAATCCAGCCCCAGGGCCGTGCACCGCTCCAGCTCTTTTCGAAAAGACTGGAAGGACCGCTCCCGGAGAACCGGATCCGGGGAAGCCAGGTTGATGAGATAGGAGTCGTGAGCCCCGGCAACCCGGATTCCATGGGAGTCACGTTCCCGCTGGAACGCCTCGGCCAGGGGATGGCTCACCTCGGGCTCCGCCCAGCGGTTGGGCTGCTTGGTAAAGAGCTGGAGGCAGACGGATTCGATCTCCCGGGCCCTGGCCGGCGCCTGCTCCACACCGCCGGCGGCGGACACGTGGGCGCCGAATTCGTCTGTGATAGCTGTGTCGAATTCGCCTGTGATGGCTGTTTTCCCTGTCATGGCAGGAGAAGGTCGCTGAGGCACACGGCAAGCGTCAAGCCGACCACGAAGCCGAAAAACATTTCCGAACGGGGAAAACAGGTACCGCCGAAACGCTCCCGGCAGCGGGGCATCCTACCGAACAATGATCCTCTCAAGATGTTTTATGGAAACAGGTTAGGTCTTCGTTAGCCAGGAAGTTCCCATGCCTCGAGACCGCGGCATACGTCTTGTGGGAATGTCTCGCGGGCCTTCGAGGGCCCAGGCCGTCGAGTCCAGGAGTGGGGAGGAAGAAATGAAGATCAGCACAGACGGGTTCATCGACGTTCGAGACCACCGCCGCGTCCGAACCCCGGGTTTCTACGAGGAGGAAATGGATCCAATGCCAGAAGCGGAGGCGGTGGCATTTCTACTCTCCCATAGCTTCCCCAGCCATCGCAGAATTGTCCGGCCCCTGACCAACAGGGAGCGGGTCAGACTCCGAATGGCTTCATGGGCCGACTCCGTCAGCAAGAGAATGTCCCTTCTGGACAAGGTCTGGAGGGACATCACGAAACCCGTACCCTCACCCTTGAATCCCTCAAAACCGGAGTTGGTGCAGATCGTTCGAATGAACGGGGAGTGGGCATACCCCATCTATCTCGACGGTGACGAGACCAGGGTGCTGCCCACCGGTGGCGTGCCCATCTCGGAGCTGAAGAGACAGTTGGGAGCCCCACTCCTGGATCTCGGTGGGCAAAAGGTCAGCGCATAGGAGCTGCCCTCGGGAAAAACAGACTCGTTCACCCGATTGGAGCCCCGGGGTCCTCGGACCCCGGGGCCTTTCCATTTCCGCCTTCACCCATTTCCGCCTTCAGTCATTTCCCGCACATCCAGGGCGTCGTCCAGCTCGTCTTCCGGGATCAGGCCCCGCCGGAGCACCACCTCTCGGACGCTGATCCCATCCCGGGCAGCTTCCTTGGCCACTTCGGAAGCCTTGTCATAGCCCAGACGGAGGTTCAGGGCCGTCGCGATGGCCGGGTTCCGCTCCAGAAGTTCCCTGGCCCTCCCGGCATTCGCCCGGATTCCCACGACGCAACGGTCCGTGAAGACCCCCACCGCCCCCGCGAGAATCCGGATGGATTCCAGGAAAGCGTGGGCCAGGACCGGCATCATGACATTCAGCTCGAAGTTCCCCCGGCTGCCGGCCATGGTGACGGTGGTGTGATTTCCCTGGACCCGGACAGCCGCCATCATGAGAGCCTCAGCCATGACGGGATTCACCTTTCCGGGCATGATGGAGCTACCGGGCTGCACAGCGGGAAGGGTGATCTCGTGGATCCCGGATGAAGGCCCGGAAGCCAGCCAACGGACATCGTCGGCGATCTTCATGAGGCTGGCGGCCAGCGTATTCAGGGCCCCGGAGGCGCTGACGACGGCGTCCCTGGCGGCCTGTGCTTCAAAGTGGTTCTCGGCCTCCCGAAAGGAGAGACCCGTGGATTCGCTGATGTGGGCGATGGCCCTGGCGGCGAATTCGGGATGGGTATTGATGCCCGTACCCGTGGCCGTGCCCCCGAGGGCGAGCTCCTCCAACTCCCTGGATCCGGCCCGGACTCTCCGGAGTCCCAGGGTCACCTGCCGGGCATAGCCTGAGAACTCCTGCCCCAGGCGGATGGGCGTAGCATCCATGAGATGGGTCCGGCCCGACTTCAGGACATCATCGAACTCCACGGCCTTCTGCTGAAGGGCATTTTCCAGCCTCTCCAGGGCCGGGATCAACTCCTCCTCCAGGGAGAGGCGGGCCGCCACGTGGATGACCGTGGGGATCACGTCGTTGGAGGACTGGCCGTAGTTCACGTGATCGTTGGGATGAACCCGCACGCTCTTATGCTGAGGGACACCGACACCCTTTTTTTCCAGGGCAACGGTAGCGCCCCGAGCCAGGACCTCATTGGCGTTCATGTTGGTGGAGGTACCGGAGCCGGTCTGGTAGATGTCCAGGGGAAACTCCTGGTCCCACTTTCCACCGGCCACCTCCCGGGCCATCCCGGCAATGGCGTCCGCTACTTCAGGATCCAGTGCACCCAGCTCCCGGTTGGCGTGGGCCGCCGCTTCCTTCACGATACCCAGAGCCTGGATGAACCTTCGGGGAAAACGCTGCCCGCTGATGGGAAAATTCTCCACGGCGCGCTGGGTTTGTGCCCCGTAGAGGGCGTCCCGGGGGACCCGAACCTCACCGAGGGAGTCCTTTTCGATCCTGTATTCTGGAGCCATCTTCTCCCCTGACTTCCGTGTGTCCATTGAGCGTCGGATGGACCCGTGGCTCGCTACTGTTATTTCTTCCGGGGCTGGGCCGGCCGCATCTCCACGCGGCTCACGTGGGCGTTCTCCGGATACCGAAGAAGGTTCAGGACGGCCATGCCCACGTCCTCGGAGGTCAACGCCCACCCGGATTTCTCATCCGGCGGCCCCTGCCCGAAGGAGGTGTCCACGCTACCGGGCATGACGATGCTCACCCGGATGCCCTCGTATCGGAGATCCAGCATCATGGCCTCCGTCATGCCCAGAAGGCCGAACTTGCTGGCATTGTATGCGGCCCCACCGGCAAAGGTGTTCCGGCCTGCCAACGACCCGATGTTGATGATCCAGGCATCGGACGACTTTCGTAACTGGGGAACTGCCGCTCTGGAAAGGTAGAAAACTCCGTTCAGATTGGTCTCGATCTGGGTGTGCCAGTCTTCAAGCGACATCTCGTGGACAGGAGCGAAGATCCCAACGCCGGCGTTGTTCACCAGAACGTCCAGGCTGCCGAAACGGTCCACTGTCTTCTGGATGAGGTCCGCGCAGGCCTCAGGATTCCGGATGTCCACCACCACTCCCAGGACCTCTCCACTCCCGAGACTGGAGAATTCCTCCTCAACGGCTTCCACATCCTCCGGGGTTCGAGCGCTGAAGACCACCCGGAATCCCGCTTCCAGGAGATCCCCGGCGATGGCGTGCCCGATGCCTTTGGTGCCCCCGGTGACCAATGCTACTCTCCCGTCGAACTCCGACATCCTGCCTCCTGTCTTCTGGAAGGTCGCTGGGACTACTGCGACCGGTGTAACGAAAGGGGGGGTCCGGAATCGTGACCCGGACCCCCCTTCCCTACCCGGCATGGATTCAACCGTTCACCGCCAGCCAGAGTTCCGCATCCAGAGCAGCCATGCATCCTGTGCCGGCAGCGGTGATGGCCTGCCGGTAGTGGTCGTCTATGACATCTCCCGCTCCGAACACCCCGGGGACATCGGTTCGGGTGGTCCCCGGATCCACCTGGATATACCCGTTGTCCTTCAAGGCCACCGCCCCCTTCAGGAAGGCCGTATTGGGGGTGTGCCCGATGGCCATGAACACGCCCCGGCACTCCAGGGTCCTCTCCTCACCGGTCCTGGCATCCCTCAGGAGAATCCCCGTGACAGAATCCTCCCCGAGTATGTCCACCACCTGTGAATTCCACTCCACCCTCACCTTGGGATCGGCCAGCACGCGCTCGGCAAGCATCTTCGACGCCCGAAGCTCCTCCCTTCGATGGACGATGACGACCTCGCTCCCGTACTTGGCCAGGTGCTCCGCCTCCGTCATGGCGCTATCTCCCCCACCCACCACCACCAGGCGCTGGTCCCGGAAGGCCGGCAACGCCCCGTCGCACACGGCACAGGCCGACACGCCTCCTCCGGAGCGGGCCAGACGGGTTTCGTTGTCCAGCCCCAACCAGTTGGCCCGGGCTCCGGTGGAGATGATGACGGCCTTCGCCAGAAACTCCCCGCTGTAGCCCGTGGAGAGGCGCTTGGGCGTGGTGGAGAAGTCGACTTCCATCACGTCATCGGTGACGATGCGGGACCCGTAGTTTTCCGCCTGCTCCCGCATCCTCCGCATGAGCTCCTGGCCGTCGATTCCCTGGGGAAAACCGGGGAAGTTCTCCACCTCGGTGGTGAACATGAGCTGCCCGCCCGGAATCATCTCGGTGCTGGGCAGACCCTCCAGAACCAGCGGTTTCAGGTTGGCTCGTGCGGCATAGATGCCCGCGGTCCAGGCTGCCGGACCGGAGCCCACCACCACGACGTTCTCAACGTTCTCTGCGTTGCTCATGGCTTCCGTTCTTCCTCAGTTGTCCTTGAAGACCTTCAGGCTCGTGGAGTGGCCGGCGCTTTTCCGTGCCCGGGGATCCACAAACTGAACGGCGCTGTTGACGGCGGTTGCGGCTTCGGCGAACCCTGTGGCGATGAGGTCCAGCTTTCCCTCGTACCCCACGATATCCCCCGCCCCGAAAACCCCCGGCAAGTTGGTCTCCATCTTCTGGTTCACCACCAACCGGTTACCGTCCAGCTCCAGGCCCCACCATCCGATGGGACCCAGATCCGGCTTGAAGCCCAGAAACGTAAGAATGGCGTCAACGTCTACTCTGGTCTCCTTCCCGGTCCGGTTATCGAAGACGAGGGCCGAGTCCACAACTTCCCCACCCCGGATCTCCCTCACTTCATGGAACGGCATAAAGGAGAGCTCTCCCCGGTCCCTGGCCTGCTGGAGAAGGGCGACCGTTCGCTCATGAGCCCGGAAAACCTCTCTCCTGTGCACCACCAGGAGACTCGCCGCCACCTCCTTGAGAGCAAGGGCCCAGTCCAGAGCCGAGTCCCCCCCTCCCACCAGAAGCACTCGCTTACCCCGGAACTCCTCCACATCCCGCACCGCATAATGGACCCCCCGCCCCAGGAAATCATTGTATCCGGGACACTTCAGCTTCACGGGCTCGAAGGCTCCCTTTCCTCCTGCCACGATAACGGTCCGGGTAGGGAACGTCCCGGTCCGTCCTTGAAGGAGGAGGATATCTCCTTCCCGGGTCAGGCCATCGATCTCCTCATCCAGAACCACATGGGGAGAGAATTGGGAGGCCTGGGCGATCAGAGCCTGGGCCAGATCCCGAGCCAGGACTCTGGGAAATCCCCCGACGTCATAGATATGTTTCTCGGGGTAGAGGGCCGTGAGCTGGCCACCCAATTCCGGCAGGGAATCGATAATGCGCACCGAGCGTCGCCGCATTCCCCCGTAGAATGCGGCGTAGAGCCCTGCGGGCCCTCCCCCGACAACTGTGATATCCCTCACATCCCGCCTCATACCAATCTCTATCCCCAAAAAAAAAGCGCTACGGGATCAGCCTACTCTCCGGCTCCCGAGGCGCCTTGAAAGAAATCAGAATTCCGGTATCGGTCCACCCCCCTGACCACGAGAAGTTTCACTCCCACCGCCAGGGGCACGGCCAGGAGGAGGCCCACGAAGCCGAAGAAGAATCCACCGAGGCTGAGGGCCAGCACCACCCAGACCGGGTGAAGGCCTACCGATTCACCGACGATCCTTGGGCTGATGACGGCTGCCTCCAGTGCCTGCGTGGCTCCGTAGACTACGGCGATCTTCACCAGGGATATGAGGACGCTGCCGCTGACCAGAGCGATGAAAACGGCCGGGATGAGGCTCAGGACCAGGCCCAAGTAGGGAACCACGCTGAAGACGGCCACCAGCACACCCAGGAGGATGGCGTAGGGAAACTGGAGAAGAAGGAGGCCGGCGCCGGTAAGGAAACCGATGATGAGGGCCACGGTGACCTGGCCCCGGAGATACCGGGAGAGAAGGTCATCGTACTCCGAAACCAGGGGAAGGACCCTGTCCCGGGCCCCATGGGGGAGGAGGCCGGCAACCCTGTCCTTCAAGCCATCCCAATCCCTGAGGAGATAGAAGGTCAGGACCGGTGTGAGAACCAGGTATCCCAGAATCGTGACAAAGGACCCGATGCCCCGTCCAAGCCCCAGAACGCCGTCCCAGATCCCGGAGAAGATCTGCTCCCTCCGCTCCTCCAGGAAGGAGATGACGGCAGCGGAATCCACACTCCGGAGGCGGTCCAGCATCTCCCCTTCCCCGATCAGGGGAAGATCTACCCTCAAGACCTTCTCCTGGCCGGCTTCCAGCCAGTCCGCCAAGCGGGAGAGAAACTCCGGGGCGTTCTGGATCAACTCACCCGTTTGGCGGGCCAGGGCCGGGATCCCGAAGATGACTCCCACGGCCAGGAGAGCCAGGACGGGAACTGCCAGCATGAGAATGGCCAGAGAACGACCGATTCGTGACCCCTCCACCCGGTCCACCAGGGGATCCAGGATATAGGAGAGCACCAGGGCCAGGATGAAGGGCGCCAGAATGAAGCCCGTGGTTTCCAGAAGCCAGAAGAAGAGGAGGACCCCCAACAGGCTCAGAAGGAGGGAATGCCCCCGGGAGGCCCGAAAGGGCACCAGCGCCGCCACCAGAACCCAGAAGAGGACGAACGGTGAGAGAAGCCCCCCCAGCCCCAGGTCTCCGAGGCTGACAAGGAAGAGCGCCAGAACCAGGAACGCGACGGCGGCTTGGAACGCCCGCCATGCCCCCTCAGGAGATCGGTCCATCCTCACACCACCTCTTGATTGTGTCCCGGTTCCAGGGTCTTCTCCAGGGGAATTGGAACGACCAGAAAGCCATGCAGGTCAGCCGACTGCCGGGTCCCGTTCCTCCGCCTGGAAGACAACCCGGGTGGCATCCCGAAGGACTTCCCTGGCATTCTCGTATCCCACCATGTCCACGGCCTGCAGGAGGGGGAGCCAGGCACAATCCGTAATCCCCTCGGCCTCCTCCGGTATCGGGTCGCCTGAATCCGAGGTCATGAGAAAGAAGGTGCAATGCTTGTGGACCAGCTTCCCCTTCAACCGGAAGTACCAGTCGATGGTTCGAAGCTTACGGCCCAGGGTGAGGTCCACCAGGCCCGTCTCTTCCTCAACCTCCCGCAAACCCGCCTGCTGTGGAGCCTCGGTCCCTTCTATGTGCCCCTTCGGGAGTCCCCAGTTCCCGTAGGGATCCCTGATGAGAAGCACGTGCACCACACCCAGGATGCGACGGAGGACCACACCACCTGCGCTCCATTCCTCCCGTGCCCGTCGCCTCTGGGGAACGCCGAGGCGGGCGCTCTTCAAACGTGTGGGCTTCGATTCGGAACTCACCAGGACATCCGCCTCAGAAGATGGAGATGCGAACGTAGCGTTGCGGGTTGGCCCGCAGGTCCTCCAGAAGAACGGAGAGCTGAATGAGGACATCCTGGGCCCTGTAGACCAGGACCGTGTCATTCATGAGTCTCCCCAGGGCTCCCTCCCCGGCCTCCACCTGAGCCGAAAGCCGGTTCAACCTGGCGAAGGCGGAATCGGCCTTGGTCAGAAGACTCCGGGCCCCCTGACTCGTGGTGTTGAGATCCTCCGTCAGGACCTTCAAGTTGGAGGCCGTGGCCCGGGCGTTCAGGAGGAGGGAGTCCGTGCCGGGTGCCCTCAGGATCTCATCTGCTCGTTCGAAGACCAGATGTCCGGCGTGGGCGGCCACTCTGAGCTCCACCGCAGCCGACTCCACCTCGGTAGCCACGTCGGTGAAGGCCCCTGCCTGCACCTCAACCAGCTCCCTCAGCTGCTCGCTCACTTCCTGGATATTGTCGATGGCCAGAGCGATGTTCTGAGCCGTCTCCTCCGTGAAGGCTTCTTCAACCCGATCCGTGAGCACGCCCAGGTTCTGGGAAATCTGGTCCGCGGCAGCCGTGAGGCGAGACATGTCCGGCAATGCATACCCCCCCAATAGGGAGTCGCTTTCCGTCTCCAGGAAATCGAATTGGGGATAGTCCCCCCGGGGTACGATCTCCGCCTGCCAGTCCCCGAACATCGACTCGGGGGCCACCAGAGCCGCCGGGTCCTCGGGCAGGGAGAGAGCCTCCTGGATGCTCATGGTCACCCGGACAGCCTGGCCCCCGGGCTCCACGGCGATTTGGGATACCCTTCCAATGGTAACCCCTCTGTATTTGACGGAGTTGCCGTCGGTGAGCTGACCCACCTCCAGGAAGAGGGCTTCCACCTGCCGGCTGCCGCGACCGAATGTGGCGTCCTGAAGCCAGAGGGTTCCCAGAACGCTGACGGCCACTCCCACAACGATGACCAGCCCGACCATGACTTCTCTGCCACGTGTCATCCCGCTCCCTCCAGGAGCTCCGGTTTTCCTTCCACAAAACCGCGAACGACTGGATCTTCACACGCCTGAACCTCTTCCGGCGTTCCCATGAACCGGATGACGCCCCCGTGGAGCATCCCGATTCTGTCCGCGATTTGATAAGCGCTGCCCATGTCATGGGTGATGACCACTGATGTCACCTTCAACTCTTCCCTGGTCCGCATGATGAGACGATTGATGACGGTGCTGGTCACCGGATCCAGACCGGTTGTGGGCTCGTCATAAAGAAGATACTTGGGTTTGGTGGCAATGGCCCTGGCCAGCCCGGCCCGCTTCTTCTGGCCCCCGGACAACTCCGCCGGAAAGCGATCCTCGTATCCTGCCAACTCCACCAGATCCAGGCACTCGGCCACCCGTTCGGCGATGCCTTCCCGGGTCATACCCTTGATCCGCTTCAGACCCATTCCCAGGTTTTCCGCGACGGTGAGGGAGTCGAACAGGGCGGCGAACTGGAAGACGTATCCCACCTTCCGCCTGATCTCGTACAGTCCGTCCTGCGTGAGCTCACCCAGATTCTGGTCGTCGACCCAGACCTCACCCTGGTCGGGCTTCAGGAGCCCCACCGCATGCTTGAGAGCCACGGACTTCCCGGTGCCCGACTGGCCTACCACGGCCAGGGTTTCACCGTCCATGACCTCCAGGGAGAATCCCCGGAGGACCCGGTTGGACCCGAAGGCCTTGTGGATCCCGTCCAGAACGATGCTCACAGGAGCGTCGCGGCCCAGAAGGCGTCGAGGACCAGGATGACCATGCTGCTGACTACCACGGCTCGGGTGGTGGAGATCCCTACCCCTTCCGCCCCGCCGGTGGTGGTGAAGCCGAAAAAGCAGCCGATGGAGGTCACCGTGAAGCCGAAGCTGAGGGACTTGATGACGGCAAACTCTACATCCCATGGCCGGAAGAACAGGCGCAGCCCTTTCATGAACTCGGGTGTGGACATATCCAGGAGTTGGAGGGATGTGACCCAGCCGGCGGTAACCCCGACGGTTGTGGCGAGAATCACCACCACAGGAAACATGATGATCCCCGCCAGGACCCTGGGGACCACCAGGTAGGCCACAGGATCGTAGGCCAGGGTCTCCAGCGCATCGATCTGCTCTGTCACCCGCATGGTCCCCAGCTCGGCGGCGATATTGGCCCCCACTCGACCGGAAAGAGCCAATCCCGTGAGGACCGGACCCAGCTCCAGGATCATGGTCTTCCCTACCAGGGTGCCGACGAAATAAAGGGGTATGGCGCCGGTGAAAGTATAGGACGCCTGAAGGGCCATGACCACGCCGGTGAAGGTCGCGATAAAGAGAGCGATGGGCACGGAGTCGACGCCGATCCGGGCCATCTGCCCGGGAAGCAGGCGACCCCAGATGTCGATCCGGGCCAGACCCCGGGCCATCTCCAGGTTCAACCCTCCCCAGCGTCCGATCTGGGCGGCATTGTCCAGGGCCCATCGGCCCACCAATTCCAGGGGATTCAATATCGCACGGGCTCTCATAGGTTGGAGTATAGTGATGGAGGGACAAGGGTCGCCAGCCCATCGACCAACCCGGCGAGGTGGCCGGCAGGCAGCATTTCAGACGGCTTCTACCCGTCATGAGACGACCGGTTCGACAGAGGGGAGAAAACCGGAACGAAAAAAGCACGCGCCCCGGGGATCCCGTCTCGGAGCCTGTCCGAGTA
>CAZSDD010000011.1:29441-50863 GCA_964605505.1 uncultured Gemmatimonadaceae bacterium
TTGCTACCACCGAAAATCAGCCCACCGGGCTTTTTCCCCGATCCGCCTCCAGTTTCCCGCACTTCTGTTACGAAAACCAGAGAGCCAATAGAAACCCAACGGCGGACCGACGAGAGCATTCCTACCGAAACCAGGCATACCTGAATTACCGTCCCATCCGGAGCACCAAGTGGACATCGCAGAATTGAAAAGCAAGAGCGTCGCCGACCTGCACGAGTTGGCGGAAGAGTTGAAGATCTCCAATTTTTCGGGCCTCCGAAAACAGGATCTCATCTTCAGGATCGAACAGAATCTACTGGACAGTGACGTCGTTCTACGGGGTGAGGGCGTTCTGGAGATCCTGCCGGAGGGTTACGGCTTCCTTCGTTCTCAGGACTGGAACTATCTCTACGGCCCCGACGACATCTACGTCAGCCCCTCCCAGATCAAGCGTTTCGATCTTCGGACCGGAGACACGATCCTGGGCCAGGTCCGGCCACCCAAGGAGGGGGAGCGGTATCTGGCCCTCCTGAAGGTGGAGAGCGTAAACGGCGACGAGCCGGAGAAGGCCAAGCATCGTATCGCCTTCGATAACCTCCGGCCCCGCTTCCCTGAAAAGCGCCTCTACCTGGAGAACAAGTCCGGTGATATCTCCATGCGGGTCATGGATCTGGTAACGCCCCTGGGCATGGGACAGCGGGGCCTCATCACGTCTCCTCCCAAGGCTGGTAAGACCATCCTGCTCCAGAAGATCGCCAACTCCATCACCGAAAATCATCCAGACGTCCACATGATCGTGCTCCTCATCGACGAGCGTCCTGAAGAAGTGACGGACATGGAGGAGCATGTGAACGCCGAGGTCATCTCCTCCACCTTCGACGAGCCGGCCGACCGGCACACCCAGGTGGCGGAGATGGTGCTGGAGAAGGCGAAGCGATTGGTGGAGCATGGAAAGGACGTGGTCATCCTTCTGGACTCCATCACCCGGTTGGCCCGGGCTTACAACGTTACGGTCCCCCACTCCGGAAAGATCCTCTCCGGGGGCGTGGACGCCAACGCCCTCCACAAACCCAAACGGTTCTTCGGGGCCGCCAGAAACATCGACCAGGGCGGCTCCCTCTCCATCGTGGCTACGGCCCTCATCGAGACGGGGAGCCGGATGGACGAGGTCATCTTCGAGGAATTCAAGGGAACGGGAAACATGGAGCTGGTTCTGGACCGGCACATCTCGGACAAGCGGATCTTCCCCGCCATCGACCTGAACCGCTCCAGCACGCGGAAGGAGGAACTGCTTCTTACAGAGCAGGAACTCAATCGGGTCTACCTGCTGCGGAACTTCCTTTCGGACATGCCGTCAGCCGAGGCCATCGAGTTCCTCATGCAGCGGATGAACCGGACCAAGACGAACCAGGAATTCCTGGACAGCATGGCCGCGGGGGAGTAGGACAGCGGGGGGGAGTAGGACAGTCTGTCTCAGCTCCGACTCGAACAGAATGACCCGTTTTATCCCTGTCCCCATCTGAACAGGCCGCTAGAAGTGGCAGGCCTGGCAGTCCTGGTCGTTGGTGGGATTGAATCGGGGAGCAAAGGTGTCCGGGAGATGGCACCTGACGCACGCCAGGTCGGCATGCGGCCCGAAGAGAACGAACCCCCCGGATTCCGCTCCATGATCGAAGGGTGCCCTCTCCCACTCCTGACCGCTGTGGCAGATCAGGCAGGTAGTGGGATACCCGGACCCGGCATGTTGGGCCTGAAAATCGGCGGAGTGACAGGCCTGACAGTCCTGGGGGCCGGCGGGATCGTACTTCAACTCCATGTTTCCCGCCTCATGGCAACCCGTGCAGGCGGCGCCTTCATGAGGACCGGTGAGCTCGAACCCCCCGGCAATCGCGGTGTGGTCATACGCCGGATCCGCCCAGGTCGTGGTGGGATAGTCCGGATCGCAACCTCCGAGGAAGCTCACAAAAATGATGAGGATCCCCGTCCAGCGGATACGAGTCGGTACGAGGGCATTTCTTGATGGCCGGGTGTCAGGGAGCCACATAATCCACCTGTTCCGCTTCAGCGTCGCCGGAGGTTGGCCCGAAGGCCGTGAATTTTTCGGCATAATAGCACGATCTGTACCACATTTCACTATCGAAGAATTCCGGGGCTCGAAAAAAAACACCTCACTCCTCGATGACTTCCTCGTACCTGGGGTTCACCACCAGGTGCTCCCCCTCATAGATCTTCCGGTCCCAGGGAAAGATGATGGTTGAATCGGTTTCCAGCGCTGCATAATCCGGCTGAAAGCCCCGCCGGCGGGAAAAGCTGGTGGCGGTCCGGACCTCCTCCGGACCCTGATCCCGGATGGAAGCCAGGCCCAACCGAAGGGTTTCTCCGGAGGAAGTGATCTCGTCCACCAGGAGAATCTTCTTCCCCCTGCACTGCATGGGAGCTGCCGAGAGGACAGCCGGCCGGTCCCGGACCAGCTCTCCTCCTTCTCGCCGTGTGATGGTGAGGGCGTAGAAATCCTTTCTGAGGATTGACGCCACCACGGCTCCTGGAATGACGCCGGCCCTGGCGATGCCGATGACCAGGTCCGGATCGAAATCCCGGGCGACCTTCAGGGCCAGGGCTCGGCAAAGCTCCCCGAACATCTCCCAGGTGAGATCCAGGTACTCCAACGGCTGGCCCCTGTTTTGATTCGAGCTTGCGTCTCTGTGCGGCATGGAATTCTCCCGATGGGGGAGCCTTCAAGGTATGGAAAAGCCCTTCCTGGTGCCAAGAGGTTGACGCCCCCCCTCCCCTCCGCCATCCTCCCCTGCACCGGAGGATCGAATGGACGAGAGCACCAGAGAAAGAGCCGAGCGACGGTTCGAGGAAGCCCGGGCCGCTTCCGGCGCCCGGGACCCCCGGGACTTCTACCGGGCGGCCCTTCGCGACCTGAAGGAAACCAATCCTGCAGGGTATGAAGAAGCCGTGCAGCACTTCCAGGCGGTCCTGGTCCCCTCCATCGCCTCCGGCGGGGCGGAGCCCCTGGCAGCGTGGCGGGAGTATGGCCGCCTCATCGCCGAACTGACGGGTCCGGGGCGAACCCTGGCCATCGACGAAACCGGTCGGGCCCAGCCCTATTCTCCGGGTATCCCGATGGACCGGCTCGTGCTGCACATCCGGGATGAGAGGGGGGCCAGGGCCCTCCTGGTCTCACTACCTCCGGACCCGTCACCGGCCCAGCTCGCCACCTACCACCTTCTGGTGAAGGGCAGGCAGCGGCTGCCATCCTGAGTTCCGGGAGAATCCGGGGTTCCATCACTCCGTCCCCGGAGGCCTCTCCATGGCGGCCATGAGGATCCCGGCGTCCCGGGGAGGGCGGGTCAAGCGGCTCACGGCCACAGTGGCCAGGAAGGACAGGGCAAATGCCGGGATGAGCTCGTAGAGGAGAGCGTCCAGTACCGGTGTCAGGTTCCAGACGAACGTCACGACGGTGCCGGTGAGGAGTCCGGCAAAAACCCCGGCCCGGGTGAGCCCCTTCCAGTAGATGGCCAGAATGGAGGTGGGTCCCAGGGCGGCCCCCAGGCCTGCCCAGGCGAATAGAACCAGCCAGAAGACCAGACTTTCTGCCAGCCACCCCAGGATGAGAGCAACCACCACCAGAAGGGCCACCACCAGCCGGGAATAGAGAACCATCGTCTGCTGCGGAACCTGTTCCCCCTTCCGGTGCACCTTTTCGTAGAAATCCCGGACCAGGGCGGAAGCGGCCACCAGGAGTTGAGAATCGGCGGTGGACATGATGGCAGCAAATATGGAAGCCACCACAATGCCGAAGAGAATGGGGTGGAGGTGGCTCTGAGCCAGCATGGGATAGAGATTTTCCGTGTCTCCCGCCACCAGGTGCCCCACCTCCGGGAAGTAGACCCGGCCGGCCATTCCCACCAGGATGGCGCCGGCCCCCATGATGACGTTCCAGGCTGTCCCCACCAAGGCCGCCCACCTCAGTTGCTCCGCGTCATCGATGGACATGTACCGGACCAGGATGTGGGGGTTTCCGGGAGAGCCGAGGCCGATGCCCACGAAGCCCAGCCAGGCTCCGAATCCCAGGGAGACGGGGTCCACAAAGGCCGGATCGTAGGCCCGGAGCTCTGCCATGACAGGGCCCCAGCCACCTCCGTGGGAGATGGCAACGATGGGAAGCAGGACCAGCCCCACCATCATGAAAACGGCCTGGAGGGTGTCTGTGAGGCTCACGGCCAGGAAGCCCCCCACCATCGTATAGCCCAGCACAATGGCCGCCGTGATGAGAACGCCGGTATTGGGGCTCAGCCCGAAGCTGGCAGCCATGGTCTTTCCTCCTCCCACGAACTGGGAGGAGACGTAGACCACCATGAAGAGGAGGATGATGAGAGCCAGGGTCAGACGGAGGCGACCGTCCTCGTCCCCCACCCTGGCAGCGAAGAAGTCCGGAAGGGTCACGCAGTCGTGGATCTCGCTGAAACGACGGAGGCGTCCTGCGTAGAAGAGGAAGAGGAAGAACTCCGCGATGGTATACCCGGAGACGGCCCAGAGGGCGGAGGCCCCCATGGCGTAGGCCATGCCGGTGACGCCCAGCAGGAGCCAGGCGCTCCTGCCGGAGACCACCGCAGAGAGGGCCACCACGAAGCGGTTCATGCGGCGGCCACCTACGAAGAACTCCGAGACACCCCGGGAGGAGTAGCGGGAAGAGTATATGCCGATGACCACCAGGAGGAGGAGGTATCCGACAAAGGCGGCTATGGCGTGGCCGCTGACGGCGATCTGGATGACGTCCATCTCCTCGTGCAAAGGCCTATCCCCCGCCCCTGGCCGCCGGAACAGCCCTTCGCCGCCGGAACAGGGTCAGTCCTCCACCAGATAGGCAACGGCCCAGGCGCCGTAACCCGTGTGGGTGGCCAGGACAGGCGTGGCGGCGGCGGAAAGGATCTCCACATCGCCGAACTCCTCCCTCAGCGCTTTCTTGACCCCGGGCACGATCTCCGGCCGACCCACATGGATGACCCCGAATCGAAGGCGTCGAGCCTCCCTGGGAATTCGTTTTCGGAGGACCTGAAGAATGGCAGGGAGGACTCGTTTCCGCCCGAAGGCCCGGCCGATGGGGACCACCGGATTCCCCTCCACCGGAACGTCCAGGACAGGCTTCAGCCCCAGGAGCGTGGCCAGCCAGGCCTTGCCCCGGCCGATGCGCCCGGAAGCCAGGAGCCGGTCGAACCGGTCCACCGAGAGGATCTCTCCGGATTGCCTCCGGATTCTGTTCAGCTCCCGCACGATCTCCTGCGGCGGGAGGGCCAGCTCCGCCAACTCCGTGGCCTTCAGCACAAGGAGCCCCGTCAGGAGACTGGCCCCCAGGGAGTCCACGAGGTGGACCGGGGTGTCCCGGAAGCGGGAGGCCGCGGCCTCCGCGGACTTGAAGGTTCCGGAGAGGTTGGATCCCAGGAAGACCCCCACCACCTCTTCCGCCTCTTCGGCGGCCCTCCTGTAGGCTTCCACGAAGGCCCCGGGGGGAGGCTGTGAGGTGGTGGGAAGCTCCCCTCCGTCGGTGAGGTTCTGGTGGAACTCCGTGGCCGTGATATCCACCCCGTCCCGATAGGTCTCCTGCCCCTTCACGAGGAGGAGAGGAACCACCTTGATGCCGTGGGCCCGGATGATCTCCTCCGGAAGATCCGCAGCGCTGTCGGTGACGATCCCCACGGGCCGTCGGGCCAGGGTCAGGTGACCGTGAGCCGCCCTCTCCGCCACGGCGTGCTGGGCCTGCATATCCTCGGCCTTGTGGGTCACCAGCTCTCCGAGGGACTTCAGATAGGAGAAGACCACGTCGGGTTCGTCCGTGTGGATGTGCACCTTCAGGACGTCCCCGGAGCGGAGGACGATGAGGGAATCACCCTCACTCCGCAGCCCGTCCTTCACCGATTTCTGAGGGGGTAGACCCTCGCCCCGGACCAGAGCCTCGGTACAGTACCGGTACCGCTCCGACTCTTCGGGATAGTCCACCGTTCCCAGGACCGGGGCCGCGTCGGCGTAGCTGGGGCGGCCCTCCAGGGCTACCAGCGGGTCCCCGTTGATGTAGTGCACCACCCCTTCCAGGAGATAAACGAACCCCTTTGCCCCGGCGTCCACCACCCCGGCCTTCTTCAGGGCCGGGAGCAGCTCGGGTGTCCGCTCCAGGGAGGACTGGGCCCGCTCCACCAGGAGCTCCATGAGGTGCTGGAAATCGTTGACCTTGGCCTCCAGGGCCGCCACGGCCGTATCCCGGATGACCGTCAGGATGGTCCCCTCCACCGGCCGCTCCAGGGCCTCCTGGAGCCGCTCCGCTCCAGCTCGCAGGGCCTGGCTGAACTCCAGGGCCGTGACCCGCGCCCGCCCCCTCGCCCATTCGGCGAAGCCGAGGAGAAAATGGGATAGCATCATCCCGGCGTTCCCCCTGGCCCCCAGGACCGCCGCCTGGGCCGCTTCGTGGGCCACCACGCCGAACTCCCGGGACTGGCTCCTTCTCAGGTGATCGGAAATGGCCTGAACCGTCAGGGCCAGATTCGTCCCCGTGTCGCCGTCCGGAACGGGGAACACATTGATCCTGTTCAACTCCGTTCGCTGGAGCTGGGCGTACTCGCAGGCCGCAAGCAGGGACCTGCGGAGCCGGGGACCGTCGAGGTAGGAGATCCGCATGGATCAAAAGATCGAAAGACCGGAAATATTTCGCAACGAAGGGCCGGTCATGCGGAAACCCCGGACCGCCCCTTGCGCGGGGATCCGGAAATGCTCTTTTGGCCAGACCCACGCGCCCCGTGGCTCGCGGCGAAGGTCTCGACAACCCTCGGTCGGCCCCCCTGGAAGGAGGCCGGAGGAGAGGAACAATCGTGCATGGTCTTTCAGGTCTCCAGCGGGGAACTTCGATCCTGCGGAGGGCTCACCTTTCGGGGATGTCCTTTTGTTGCCGGATCCTGCTCCCCGTCATTTCCCTTCTCCTGTTCGCCAATCCCTCCTTCTGCCAGACGGCGCCGGCAGCTTCGAGCACTCGGGTGGAGGGCCCGGACACTCCTCCGGGCCCGGGCTCGGAGATCCGGGCCGTTCGGGCCACCGGGCCGGTGGAGATCGACGGTATCCTGGACGAGGCGGCCTGGCAGGAGCCTCCGGTCATCACGGGCTTCCGCCAGCGATGGCCGGCGGACGGAGCCCGGGCCACCGAGGCGACGGAAGTCAGGGTGCTTTACGACAGCCGGGCCATCTACTTCGGCCTCATCATGCACGACTCGGAGCCGGAGGGGATCATGCGGAGCATCCTCCACCGGGAGGGGCGCATCGACAAGGACGACCGCATCATCATCGCTCTGGACACCTACCTGGACCGGCGGAGCGCCTACATCTTCGAGTTGAACCCCTTTGGAACCCAGGGGGACGCCCACTTCACCAACGAGCGGCTGAGCTTCCCCGACGACTGGATGTGGGAGGGGGTCTACGAGAGCGATGCCCGCGTCACGGACCGCGGGTGGGAGCTGGAGGTGGCCATTCCTCTCACCACCATCCGCTTCGATCCCGCGAACGTGGACTCCATGGGGGTGGCTTTCTACCGTTCCATCCGCCGGAAAAACGAGGAAGTAACCTGGCCTCACATTCCCCTGGCCTATACCGGCTCCATGGAAGGGGGAATGGATCAGGCCTCCCGGTTCGGGACGCTGACGGGGCTGGAAGGGCTTCGGCCCGGACGGCACGTGGAAGTGAAGCCCTTCGGCATCGTGGGGGCTCAGAAGGTTGCGGGGACGGAGAACACGAGGACCACCGACGAGGTGGGACTGGACGTGAAGTGGAGCATCACCCCCGGCCTCACGGCGGATCTGACCTACAACACCGACTTCGCTCAGGTGGAGGCCGACGACGTTCAGATCAACCTGACCCGCTTCGGCCTCTTCTACCCCGAGAAGCGGGAGTTCTTCCTGGAGCGCTCCGAGCTCTTCCAGTTCGGGAACAGCCGGGAAACAGACGTCTTCTTCAGTCGGCGCATCGGCCTGGCGAACGACATCATCGGCGGAGGGCGCCTGACGGGACAGGCCGGGCCGTTTTCCGTCGGTTTCCTGAGCCTGCAGACCGAGGACAGGACGCTGGGAAACGGGGCGATGGCTCCGGGAGCCAACAACACGGTCCTGCGGCTCCGGGGAGACGTGGGTCCGAGAGCCACGATAGGAGGGATCTTCACCAACTACCAGAACGGCCACACATGGAACCGGGTGGCTGGAGCCGACGTCACCTACCGATTCCTGAGCAGCAGCGCCCTCAATGCCTGGTTCTCCGACACATGGACGGACGGTCCCTCCAGGGAGGGTGGAACGGCCGCTGGATTTGTCGGCCTCACCCTCCGGAATGATCGCTTCAACGTGGGGGCCGATTTTACCAGTATCGGAAAAGAATTCGATCCCGCCCTCGGTTTCGTTCAACGTGACGACATGGTCCGGTACGGTGGGACGGTGGCCTGGACCCCCCGCTTCGAAAAGAGCACATGGGCCCGTCAGCTCATGCTTCGATTCACCGGGAAGCACATCCAGGGGCAGGACGGGGCGAAACAGTCCGACGAGGCCGTCTTCCAGACCTCCATGCGATTCCAGAACGGGAACTACCTCCTCCTGGGCCTGACCCACAAATGGGAGCGGCTGACGGAGGCCTTCGAGATCAGGCCCGGACTCACCACCATTCCCCAGGGGGATCATCCCTACAACTATGCAGGTATTCTCTTCCGAACCAACGATTCCCGGGTTCTCAGCGCCAGGGGCCTGATCCACTACGGGGAGTTCTGGAACGGGGATTGGTTCCAGTACGGCGGTGGTGTGACCTGGAAAACGGGACCCTACCTGGAGCTCACCGGAAGCTTCGACCGCCGGGAGATCGACCTCCCGGTGGAGAATGGGGAATTCGATACCACCATCTACGGACTGGACATTCTGGGGGCTCTGAGCCGGAAGCTCTTCGCCAACGCCCTGATCCAGTACGACAACGTCTCGGAGACGATGCAGGCCAACATCCGCATCGATTGGATCCACACTCCGGGCTCGGATCTCTTCCTGGTCCTGAACACGGGCTACTTCCGGGGAGATCTCATGGATCCCCGGGAAGACCGCTGGGTGAACAGGGCCGGTGTCGTGAAGCTGACCTACTTGAAGGCGTTCTGAGAAGAACTTCCGGGGGTTTTTCGTACCCCTGTTGGAACGCGCATTTCAACGGGAATCTCAAGGACGCGAGCCCGGGTGACCCGGGCCACTCCTCTCTCCGGAGAGATATGGACATGAAAACCAGGCCCCACCTCATCGCCCCGGCCGTGCTGGCCGTGCTTCCCCTTCTCCAGGCATGTGGACCCTCCTCCGCCGCATGGGAGGGAACCATCACCGACAGCGCCGGCGTGGCCATCGTACAGAACACGGCGACCCCCCTCTGGAGCGGGGACGAAGCCTGGACAGTGACCGAGGACCTCCGTATCGGCACCGTCGCCGGAGAGCCCCAGTACCAGTTCGGAATGGTCGCCTACATGGACGTGGCCGACGACGGGACCATCTACGTCATGGACATGCAGGCCCAGGAAGTCAGGGCCTTCGACCATCAGGGAAACTACCTCACCACCATCGGGGGACCCGGCGGCGGCCCGGGAGAGATGGGCCAGGGCTCGGTCTTCGTTCTGGTTGATACGGAGGGTGGCCTGGTGGTTCCCGACATGGGGAACCGCCGGGTAAACCTGTACGGTCCCGACGGCGAGCCTCGGGGGAGCTTCCCCATCCAGCTCCAGGCCGGTGTGCCCATGCGATGGGAGCTGGATGACGGCGGCCGTCTCATGGCTCAGCTCCGGGGCATGGACCTCCCTGGAGTGGAGGCCCTGGAAGGCGGCGACCCCATCGTGGTCTACGACACCACCGGCGCCGTGGTGGACACGGTAGCCGTCATTCCCAAGGGCGGCGTGCTGGAAGGAATCTCCGAAGAGGGCGTGAGCATCCGCGTGTTCGCCCCGGAACCCGTATGGGGCCTGGACGCTGACGGGTCCATCTACTACGCCATGAGCGACAAGTTCAATGTGTTCGTGAACAACCCGGACGGCACGCTGGCCCGGATCATCCGGAAGGACGTGCCGGTGAAGCCCGTGGAGGAGGCGGATCGGGAAGCTCTGCTCGGTCTCATGAGAGAACAATACGAGGAGTTCGGTCTTCCCCCCGCCCAGATCGAGCAGATCATGGCCGGCGTCGGGTTCGCCGAAAGCTATCCGGCCTTCGGCAATCTCCTGGTGGGTCCCCAGGGAACCCTCTGGGTGCAGCGGGTCCGGAGCGCCAGGGACATGGGGGTGGGGGTGGAAGAGGGAGTGGTGTTCGACCCCCAGGACATGGGATCTCCCGAGTGGGAGATCATGGACGCCCGGGGCCGTTTCCTGGGAGTGGTGACGCTACCTGATCGATTCCGCCCGGTACAGATGGTGGGGGACCACATCTACGGGATATGGCAGGACGAGCTGGACGTCCAGTACGTCATGCGCCTGAGGGTGGACCGGCCGGCGGAATAGGCCTCAGGATCCCCCTTCCCAGGGGTCGGTGCCCCGGGCCAGGGCCGCGGCATCGGCCACCTGGGGGGGGTTCCCGAACACGATGAGCTGATCCTCTTCCTGGAATGCGAAGCCGGCTCCGGGGTTGGCCAGGGTTTCCCCTTCCCTCCGGACCGCCAGGAGGGTCACCCCGTACTCGGCCCGGAGGGCGACCTCCGACAGGGTCCTGCCCACCAGGTAGGAATGCTCCCCCACCTTCACCGTAGCCACCTCCGAGTCCGGCAACTGGAACCGGATGTCTCCGATTTCGGCCTCGGGGCCCGGGGGCATCCCCCGGAACATCTCGTATCCCCCTGAACGGATGTCCGCCACGAACTCGGCGATCTCTACCTGGGGAATCAGGTACCGCCTCAGGACCCGGGCCAGGATCTCCACCGAGGTCTCGAACTCCTCGGGGATCACGTCATCGGCACCGGCCTCGTAGAGAGGCACCACCTCCTCCACGAATCGGGTCCGGGCCAGCACGTGGATTGCCGGGTTCAGCCGCTTGGCCACCCGGGCGATCTCACGGGTTCCCCCGGGATCCGATATGGCCGAGACCAGGATCCGGGCCCGCTCCAGCCCGGCGTGCTCGAGGACCGCCGGATGGCGGGCATCACCAAAGAAGATGCTCTCGCCGGCGGCCCTCTCTCGTCGGACCGTATCGGGATTCGTCTCCAGCACCACGTAGGGGATTCCCGCCGTCCGGGCCGCCCGGGTCAGGTTCCGGCCGTTGATGCCGAACCCCACGATGATGAGGTGGTCCGAGAGTGGAGGTTCATCTCCCCCCGGATACTCCCCTCCTCCAGGCCCGCCGGTCCCCGCAAGCCAATCAGGAAGGGGGAATCTCAGGACGGCATCGGCCAGGGCCGGACCGGCGGAGATGGCAAAGGGGGCCGCCGCCATGGTCAGGACCGAGACCGCCAGAAAGAGCTGCTCATGCTGCCCGGCCAGGAGCCCGTTCTGGATGCCTACCCGGGAAAGGATGAAGGAGAACTCTCCCACCTGGCTCAGGGCGAAACCCACTGTCAGGGCCGTTCGAAGAGGAAAGCCCAGAAGGCGGACGGCAAGAGCCGCCACCCCTGTCTTCAGGACCAGGACCAGGATGGTGGTGAGGGAGACCAGGACCAGCTCCGAGGTGACGAAGGAAAGGTCCAGCAGCATCCCCACAGACACGAAGAAGAAGGAGAGGAAGATCTCCTTGAAGGGGAGGACCTCGCCCAGGGCCTGGGCACTGTACTCGGACTCGGAGATGATGAGCCCCGCCAGAAAGGCTCCCAGGGCCAGGGACAGGCCCGCCAGGGAAGTGAGCCAGGCCGCCGCGAGCCCCGTTCCCACCGTGGCCAGGAGGAAGACCTCCCGGTTTCGGGTCCGGGCCACCTGGAAGAGGAGCCAGGGCGCCACCCACCGGGCCGCCACCAGGACCAGGACCACGATGAGGATGGCCTTTCCCAGGAGGCTCAGGAGAGGCCCGCCCACGTTCCCGCCTCCCATGGCCAGGATCGGGGTGAAGAGCATCATGGGGACGATGGCCAGGTCCTGGAAGATGAGGATGCCCAGGGCCGACTTTCCGTGGGCCGAGTCGATCTCGGCCCGCTCCTGTAGGAGGCGGAGGACGATGGCCGTGCTGGAGAGGGAAACCAGCATGCCCATGAAGACAGCCTCAACCGGATCCTGGCCGAAGGCCCGGGCCACGAAATAGGTGGCCAGGCCGGTCAGGGACACCTGGAGGGCTCCCCCCAGAATCACCGAACGCCAGATCCGAACCAGGCTTGCCAGGGAAAACTCGATGCCGATGGAGAAGAGGAGGAGGATGACGCCCACCTCGGCCAGGTACTCCACCTCGTGAACCGCCTTCACCAGACCCAGGCCGTGGGGTCCGGCGACGACCCCCGTCAACAGGAAGCCCAGCACCACGGGAATCCGGACCCGTTGGAAGAGGAGGATCACCCCCAGGGAGAGCCCCAGGATGATCACCAGGTCTGAGAGAAAGGGAATGGTCATTATGGAGTGGTCATTATGGAGTGGCCCCCCGGGGCGGCTTCTACAACTTGCTCCGTCCCTCTTCGGTAATGTGGAAGACCCCGTCCTCCTCCCGGATGAGGTCCGCTTCCTTCATCTCCCGGAGGCTTCCCCGGACCTTGAAGATGGGCTCTCCCAGGGCTTTGGCAATCTCCTGGGGGGCCAGGGGGCCCTTGTCCAGCTGCTTCAGCATGAACTTGGCCGTGATGGTGACGGTTCCGTCAGGGTCGATGCAGGCCATGTTGACCGTTCCTTTTGTCTCGAAATGGGGAGAATCAAAGTTCCTTCATGCAGAAGTACCAGTCCCTGCAGTCGAATTCGTCGGCAGCGGCTCGCGCCTCGGCGTCCTCGGCCGTCTTCGGAGGCGGCATGATGACCTGCTGGCCCGGCTCCCAGTTGGCCGGCGTGGCCACACCGTTGGCGTCGGTGGTTTGAAGCGCCCGAACCACCCGGAGAATCTCCTGCATGTTCCTGCCGGTGGTCAGGGGATAGTAGATGATGGCCCGGACCACCTGCTTGTCGTCGATGATGAAGACGGCCCGGGAAGTCTCGGTCTTGCTCTCCCCGGGATTGACCATGCCGTAGAGGATGGCCACCTCCTTGTTCAGGTCGGCGATGATGGGAAAGGTAATCTCCACCCCCATCTTTTCCTTCACGTTCCGGACCCAGGCGATGTGGGAGTAGACACTGTCCACACTCAGCCCCATGAGCTCACAGTTCATCTCCCGGAGCTCGGGGTGGATCTCGGCGAAGGCGATGAACTCAGTAGTGCAGACCGGTGTGAAGTCCGCCGGGTGGGAGAAAAGGATGAGCCAGGAACCCCTGAAGTCCTCCAACTTCAGCGTGCCGAAAGTGGTTTCGGCTGTAAACTGCGGAGCAGGATCCCCGATGCGGGGAAGGGAGGAAAAGGTCGGGGTCCGGGCTTCGGAAGGAACTTCCATGGGGCACCTCCGGATACTGGTTCAGGTTGGCTTCGGGTTGGCCAAAGACAAATGATTCCTGTTTTTGATAAGCGACGAGATAATTTATCACACATATCCCTTTTGAAAAGCACCTCAGGCGCGGATCCCGGGGCATTTGAGAAGCCCGGAAGGACGAGAATGCGGTTTCGGGGCTGGTGAATCCGGGGCCAACCATTCTAGGTTTCTCCAGAGCGCCAAAAGATCACACCCGCCGGGATCGGAGGAAATCTCATGGCAATGGTGTCCATCAACCCCGCCGATGGCTCCGTCATCCGGGAATACCGGGAAACCCGCGACGTTCAGGTGGAAGAGGCCCTGGTCGAGGCCCATGATGCACATCTGGCCTGGAAGAAGACTCCCTTCTCCCATCGTTCGGCCCTCATGAAGGAAGCGGCCCGGATCCTCAGAAACCGGGCCCGGGAGTTCGGAGAGCTCATGACCCTGGAGATGGGCAAGCCCATCTCCGGAGGAATTTCCGAGGCCGAGAAGTGCGCCTGGGTGTGTGACTACTATGCGGACAACGCCGAAGACTTCCTTGCGGACCGGGAAGTGGACACCGACGCCGGCCGAAGCTTCGTGACCTTCCAGCCCATCGGTGCGGTCCTGGCGGTCATGCCGTGGAACTTCCCCTTCTGGCAGGTATTCCGATTCGCTGCCCCGAATCTCATGGCCGGTAACGCAGGTATCCTCAAGCACGCCTCCAATGTTCCAGGCTGCGCGCTGGCCATCCAGGAGATCTTCCAGGAGGCCGGGTTCCCGGAAGGCCTGTTCCGGACCCTCCTCATTCCCGGAAGCCGGGTGGACGGAGTCATCGAGCATCCTCTGGTCCGGGCCGTCACCCTCACCGGGAGCACTCCGGCCGGGAAGGCTGTGGCCAGGAAGGCCGGAGAGATGCTGAAGAAGACGGTCCTGGAGTTGGGGGGAAGCGACCCCTATGTCATCCTGGAAGATGCCGATGTCGAGGACGCTGCCCGGACCTGCGCCACGGCTCGCCTCATCAACTCAGGGCAAAGCTGTATCGCCGCCAAGCGTTTCATCGTCGTGGACGCCGTCCGGGACACCTTCCAGAGGGAGTTCCTTCAGGCCATGAAGTCGGCCAGGATGGGAAACCCCATGGAGGAGGACACGGTGGTGGGTCCTCAGGCCCGCCAGGACCTCCGGGACGAGCTTCACGACCAGGTGGTCCGGAGCATCGCGGCGGGAGCCCGCTGCATTCTGGGTGGAGAGGTTCCCGAGGGCCCCGGAGCCTTCTATCCCCCCACCGTCCTCACCGATGTGGGCCCGGGCATGGCAGCCTACGAGGAGGAGCTCTTCGGCCCCGTGGCCGCCGTCATACCTGTGAAGGACGAGGCGGAGGCCCTCCGGGTGGCCAACGACACCATCTTCGGCCTGGGCGCCGCCGTATTCACCCGGGATATCGAGAGGGGTACCCGCATCGCCCGGAATGAGATGGAAGCCGGGGCATGCTTTGTCAACGCCTTCGTCCGCTCGGATCCCCGTCTTCCCTTCGGCGGGGTGAAGGAGAGCGGATACGGACGGGAGCTTTCCCCCTTCGGGATCCAGGAGTTCGTGAACATCAAGACGGTGTGGGTGGCCTGAGGAGCTTCCGACCATCGGCGACTTACGATCATCCCCTCCCCTGCCCTGCAACTTCTCGGTACTCCCTCTCGTCCTATCCCTATGAGTCTCAGGGGTCAGATGGGTCCCCAGGGAACGCTCCGCCGACGCCTTTCAGGTAGAGGAACCATGCTGGACAACCTTGTGCAGGACCTTCGCTATGCCGTCAGAACCCTGAAGAAGAGCCCCGGATTCACGCTGGTGGCCATCCTTACCCTGGCTGTGGGAATCGGAGCCACGGCCACCGTATTCTCGCTGGTGAACGGGGTTCTCCTGAAGCCCCTCCCCTACGACGACCCGGAAGAGCTGGTCTGGGTAGCGGAGCGGAGTCACTCGGGAGGGGAGATGTCCGTGGCCTGGGCCAACTTCCGGGACTGGCAGGCCGATAGCCGGAGCTTCCAGGGGCTGGCGGCATTCAATTCCTGGTCCACAACGGTCCTGGGCGGAACCGAACCGGCCTACCGGACGATCGCACCCGTGTCCCGGGACTTCTGGTCCGTCTTTCCCCTGGATCCCCTGGCGGGGCGCCTCACCGGAGAGGAGGATCACCGAGAAGGCGTGTCTCCGGTGGCCGTGGTGAGCGAAACCTTCGCCCGGGAAATCCTGGGTGAAGGCCAGGCCGTGGGCCGGATCGTGGAGATCTTCGGTACCCGGTGCGAGGTGGTGGGCGTGGTACCCGGCAGCTTCGATTTCCCCAAAGGAGCCGGCCTCTGGTTCCCTGCCGAACTCTTCCCCCAGAGCGAGAGCCGATCTTCCCACAACTGGAAGGTCGTGGGACGGCTGCATCCGGAGCTATCGCCCCGGAACGCCTTTCTGGAGCTGGATCCCATGACTCGCCGGTTGGTGGAGATGGCGGGGGAGGATGAAGCCGGGGAGTACCTGGCCACCGGAGCAGTGGTGACCTCGCTCCACGACGAGATGGTGGGAGACACCCGACGGCCCCTCTACCTCCTCATGGCGGCGGCGGCCTTCGTCCTCCTGGTGGCCTGCACAAACCTGGCCAGCACGCTCCTGGCCCGTGGAACCACCCGGGCCCGGGAGATGGCCGTCCGCTCCACCCTGGGAGCGAGCCGGGGGAGGATCATCCGGCAGCTTCTCTCGGAAGCAGGACTCCTGGCCCTCCTGGGGGGGGTGGCGGGCATGGGAGTGACCGTGGCAGCCCTTGAAATCATCCGACGTATGGGTTCCGGGTCCATCCCCAGGCTGGATCTCGTGGGGTTGGATGGCACCGTTCTCTTCTTTACTCTGGGCGCCACCCTCCTGACGGCCCTGGCTTCCGGCTTGTTCCCGGCATTCAAGACCCTGGAGGATGATCAGGCCACAACCCTCCGGGCGGAAGGCCGGGGGAACGAGGGGTACAGAAAGGGAACCTGGAACACCCTGGTGGCCACGGAGGTGGCTCTGGCGGTGGTTCTCCTGGTCGGCTCAGGCCTCCTGATCCGGAGTTTCTCCGCCATCCTCTCCGTGGACGGAGGCTTCGACGGGGAGGACGTGGCTCTGAGCTCCGTGGCACTCAGCGGCATCAAATATCCGGAGGTGGAGGACCACCCCGCCTTCTGGGACCGGATGCTGGACCGAGCCGGGAGGATCCCGGGAGTCTCAGCAGCCGGGATGTTGAGCGGTCTACCCGTATCCGGGTCCGCCCCCAATGGGAGGGTGCAGTTGAACGGGGACGCGTCCCAGCACGGAGACGCCGTCTACATGGTGGCCAGCGAGGGGGCCTTCCAGGCCCTGGACATCCCCCTCCTCCAGGGCCGGATCTTCGACGAGAGGGATGGTCCCGAAGACCGGCACGCCGTAGTGGTAAGCCGCTCCTTCGCCGAGCGGTACTGGCCCGGGGAGAGCCCCCTGGGAAAGCAGGTCTCCGGGGGCGGAATGGACAACTACTGGGACGCGGAGGAACCGGTCTTCGGCACAGTCGTGGGGGTGGTGGCCGACGTTCGCTTCCGGGACCTCACCCGCCCTGGTGAGGGCACGGTCTACTGGAGCTACCGCCAGCGTCCCTTCCGGATCCAATACGGAGCCAATCTCCTGGTGGAATCAGAGTCCGGAGATCCGGCGCTGGTGGCCGGTGGGCTGAGAGAGGCCATCCGGGAAACGGATCCGGATGTAGCCATCGGCGTCCAGTATCTCCGGGACCGGGTGGCCGACTCCCTTGCGGAGCGCCGCTTTCTCCTCCTGGTCATGAGCGGCTTCGCCGCCGTGGCCCTCTTCCTTGCGGCCCTGGGAATCTACGGGGTCGTGTCCTACGCTGTGGCCCGCCGGACGCGGGAAATGGGAATCCGCCTGGCTCTTGGAGCCACCGGAACCCGTGTCCGGAGCATGGTCCTCCGGCAGGCCCTGACCCCCGTGGGCCTGGGACTCCTGCTGGGGGCCCTGGGGGCCTGGTGGGGAACCCGGGCCATGACGGGCCTCCTCTACGAGG
Source organism: uncultured Gemmatimonadaceae bacterium (assembly GCA_964605505.1). Classification (GTDB taxonomy): domain Bacteria; phylum Gemmatimonadota; class Gemmatimonadetes; order Longimicrobiales; family Gaopeijiaceae; genus CAZSDD01. The sequence goes on from CAZSDD010000011.1 coordinate 47,002, forward strand.
TGAAGCCCGGCGACCCGGCGACCTTCCTGGGGGTGGTAGGGGTCCTCCTGGCCGTCGGGCTGGCGGCCAGTTGGATCCCGGCCTTCCGGGGCACCCGGGTGGATCCGGGGATCACCATGCGTGCCGAGTAGGATTCAGAGAAGCCCCTCTTCCCGCCAGGCATCGTCTGGCAGCTCCATCTCCCGGATGAGGCCCGTGGCCAGATCGAACATCCAGCCATGGACAGTGGGGGCGAAGCCAGCTTCCTTCGCCTTTCGGTAGGGGTCGGAGAGGAGAACGTTCCGGACCTGGGCCAGGACGTTGATCTCCGAGAGGCGGTTGGCCCGATCCAGGGGGTCGGCGATGGCCTCCAGCTCGGAAGAGTGCTGGCCGGCAAGACCCCGCAATTCCTCCAGCCAGACTCCCACGGCTCCCCCGTCCACCCCCTCAAGAGCGGCGCCCACCCCTCCACACCGGGTATGCCCTCCCACCACCACGTGCCTGACCTTCAGAGTCAGGAGGGCGTATTCCAGGATGGCCTGGACGTTCCCGTCGCCCGGGGGCACCTGGTTGGCGATGTTCCGGTGGATGAAGAGCTCCCCCGGCCCCGTCCCGATCATGCTGTTGATGCACTTCCGGCTGTCGGAACAGCCGAAGAAGAGGAAGTCGGGGCTCTGGCCCTCGGCCAGCCGCTGAAAAAATTCCGGATCCTCCCGGCGCTTGGCTTCCACCCAGGCACGGTTTCGTTGCAGATACTTCGAGAAATCGGGCATTCAGCCTTCTCTCCTGTTCCGTCTTCTGATCCATCGATGCACTGAGGCCCGTCTCCATGGGCCGCCATTTCCTTCCGAGACTATCGGTCCCAGCCCGTCCATCCGGGGCCACGGACCACCCGTCCGGGCTTGGCTCCGGTGTGCTCTCCGTCTCTCACCACCACCTGGCCGTTGACCAGAACGTACTCCACCCCGCTGGCGTACTGATGCGGATCCTGGAAGGTGGCGTTGTCCCAGATGGTGGACGGATCGAAGACCACCACATCGGCATAGTACCCCGGCTCCAGGCGCCCACGGCGCCTTATGCCCAGGTTCTCGACCGGGAAAGAGGTGAGCTTCCGGATGGCCTCTTCCAGGGGGATGATTCCCTCTTCCCTCACGTACTTGCCCAGGAGCCTGGCAAAAGAGCCATAGGCCCGGGGATGGGGGCTGGACTCGAGGAAGATCCCTTCGGCGGCGGGCGCCCCGGCGTCGGAGCAGAAGCTCATCCAGGGCAGGGCCACCTTCTTGCGGACGTTTTCCTCGGACATCATGAAATAGACGGTGCCCACCCGACTCCGGTCCTGGTAGACCAGGTCCATGGCCGTCTCCTCCGGTGAGGTCCCTCGCATCTCCGCCACCTCGGCCAACGTCTTCCCGGTGAGATGCTTCAGCGAATCCTGCTTGAACTCCACCAGGAGGACGTTCTCCGGTCCCCCGGCGGCCAGGTAGAGATTCTCCCACTCGTCGGTGGGCGTCGCCATCTCCCGTGCGATGCGGGCCCGGTCGGACGGATCCTGGAGTCGGGCATACCAGGCCTCAGGTCCTCCCTCCTGTGCCCAGGGGGGCATGGCGGCGTCCAGTCCCGTGGCACCGGCCGTGTAGGTATACATGTCGGCGGTAATCCTGAGTCCCCGGGCCCGGGCCTCTTCCACCCGGCGGATCACCTCGTCCAGCTTGTGGTAGTTTGATTCACCGGCCGCCTTCAGGTGGTAGATCTCTCCGGGAACACCAGCCTCCTCCACGATGGTCAGGAACTCGTCCAGCGCCTCCAGGATCTGGTTCCCTTCGCTCCTGAGGTGGGAGATGTAGATGCCGTCGTACTCTCCCGCGGCCCGGGCCAGGGCCATGAGCTCATGGGTGTCGGCGTAATTGCCGGGAGCGTAGATGAGGGCCGAGGCCACGCCCAGGGCCCCTTCCTCCATGGCTTCCCCCACCAGGGATGTCATCCGGTCCAGCTCTTCGGGGCTGGGGGCCCGATCAGCGAAGCCCAGGACGTTGACCCGGGGGGTCGCCGCCCCGATGAAGGAAGCCACGTTGGGCGAAACCCCCCGATTCTCCAGGTACTCCAGGTACTCCCCCAGAGTGGTCCACTCGATCTCGTACCTGATGTCGCCCTGCTGGCTTTCGGCCCAGTCCTTCAGGGAATCGGGGATCGGCCCCATGGAGTTTCCCTCCCCCATGACTTCCAGGGTCACGCCCTGAAGGAGGTCGCTCATGGCCCGTCCGTCTTCGATGATGGTCTCCGTGGCCCAGCTCATGAGGTTCACGAAGCCCGGAGACACAGCCATGCCCGTTGCGTCGATCTCCTCCGCTCCCGTTGCGTTCCCCAGGTCGCCCATGGCCACGATGGAATCTCCGGAGATGGCGAGATCACCCACCACCGGCCCTCCTCCACTTCCGTCGTAGAGGGTTCCTCCCCGGATCACGAGGTCGTGGGTGGGGCCGGAGTCACAGGCCCACAGGAGGATCAGGACCAACGGGAGAACGCACCCGGGCCACGTTGGGGCGAGACGTCGGGAGAACGACAGCATACCGACCTCCAGGAAGGTGAGAGTTCGTCTTTCGATCAGTCGTCCGATCAGTCGCCCGGATGGCTGGCCACCGGGACCAGGAGCTCTTCCAACGGGCTACCCTTCAATGATTCGGGGCAAGATGCCGTGTAGTCCACTCCCGGGCAAGGCGATTCGGAGCGCTATTCGAAGCTCTCCGGCACGGCTTCGTACATGGCTCTTTCCATCTCCCGGGCAGACCTCATGCGGCCCAGGTCCAACTCGAAATCCGGAATCCGCCTGGGCTGGATCTTGTCCTTCAGCTCCCGAATCTCCCTGGCGGAAAGCCCCAACTCCTTCATCTCGTCATCGGCGACGGAGCTTCCACCCTCCTCCCGGGCGCGGATCGCACCGTCATCGGCCTGAAGGAGGCGGGAAAGAACCGCCAGCTCCCCCCGGCTGAAGGGCTCGGCGGCAAAATTGTAGTCCAGCCAGGCCTCATAGCTCAGGGGCGCCACACGCTTCAACATACCAGCCATGACCCTGGCGAATTCCTGGATTTCCCACTGGGCGTTGGGCGCCGCACGGAGGGTGAGGAAGTGGAAGAGGTTGTGAAGGTCGATCTTCCAGTACCACTGGGTATAGGTGGACAGGGGCAGGTCGATGCGGGCCAGCTCCCGGGCCACGTCCTCTCCCACCATCCAACCGTAGTCCCCCGCCGCCGCCTTCCGGGACCGCTCCCACCGCTCCACAGCCTCCCGGTAGAGGGATTCCGGGGCAGCCACTCCTTCCCTGCCCTGCATATTGCTGTCACTCTGCCGGGCAAAGTTGTCAGACTCAGGGGTGTAGAATAGGAGAGGCATGAGAGAGTAACGCCCCGAATACTCATTCACCGAAGCCGTCCGGTGCCGGATCCACTGCCTGGCCACGAACATGGGCATGGCGCAGTGAAACTTCAGCTCCACCATCTCACTGGGGGTGGTGTGATGATGACGGCGGAGGTAGCGGATGAGGCCTCGGGTCTGGGAGACCTTCCGGGTGCCGGCGCCATAGCTTACCCGGGCAGCCTGCTCGATGCTCTCGTCGCTTCCCATGTAATCGATGAGGGACACGAATCCGTGGTCCAGGACCGGGAAGTATCCGCCCAGAATTTCTTCGGCGGCCGGATTGGTGGGGCGCTTGGTCTCCATGATTTCCTGCAGGCTTGTGGATTGGTCTACGGGCGCACGGATCCCGACAGATGGCGGGATGGGTCGGAGCCAAAGGGAACGAAGGCCATGGTACCAGCCAACCCCCCTCACAGGCAAGTGATTTCGTCCCGTTCAAAAAGCCGCCTTGCCAGACCGGGGTCCGGGGAGA
>CAZSDD010000011.1:50963-54829 GCA_964605505.1 uncultured Gemmatimonadaceae bacterium
TCCGCCCGACCGATTCCAGGAACCTCCATTACGAGGGTGAGATGGTCCTGGTGGTGGGTAAAAAGGCCGTGAATGTGCCCAGGGAAGGAGCTAGCGAGTACATTTTCGGCGTCACCGCAGGAAACGACATCTCGGAACGGGACTGGCAGAGGGATGACCTCCAGTGGTTCCGAGCCAAGGCCAGCGACACCTTCGGTCCCGTGGGGCCCGTTCTGGTTCGGGGGCTGGATTACAACGACCTCCTCCTCGAGACCCGGGTGAACGGGGAACTCCGGCAATCGGAACGTACCCGCGACCTTCTCTTCAATGTGGAGACGATCGTGAGCTACGTGAGCCGATACGTCACGCTTCTCCCGGGAGACATCATCTTCACGGGAACGCCCGGGAGCACACAGGCTATGGAGCCTGGAGACTGGGTTGAGGTGGAGCTGGAAGGAGTGGGGATTCTGCGGAACCCCATCCGGGAGAAAGACGGCAGGTAGGAGCCCACGCCAGGGAGGGCGGCCGGCAGGGAGTCCCATCGACGTCCTTATTGACCGTCCCTGACTCTGAGGCGGAAGCAGTTCCCCGAGAAGAATCGAGAGCAGGCTCGTCAACTCATGGGACCGTCCACGATGCCCTTCTCACGACGCCAGCGGAGAAAGGCTTCGTAGGCCTCCTCACACTCCTCGCACTCCTTCCCGAGTTCGAAACAGGGGACCCCATCGGCCTGGGCCTCCATGCAGGGGATACCCTGACCCGTTTCTTCGGCCCAACTCTTCACCCACTCCTGGAACAGACGGTCCCGGGGGACATCCACGTTGCAATTCCTTTCTCCCGGCAGGGCCGTGACTCCTACGGGTACTCGGCCCAGGTTCGCTCTCCCTCCAAAGGTATGCCTCCCGGGTTGCCGGCGCACTGACCTCTGAAGGCGAAACGCGTGACAGTGGGCCTCCATGGCAGCAAGTTAGCCTCCAGCACCTGACCGAACCGGGAGACGGGGCGACTCCGCTGCCTCGGATCTCCCGGAGAAGAGATACGGAGACCCAGAATGGGAAAACCGTCCCGGATTCCCGTCTTCGACGGACACAATGACACCCTCCTCCACCTGGCCCTGAAGAACCCCGGCTCCGAGGAGAGCTTCTTCACCGGCCGGGAGGGTCACATCGATCTTCCCAGAGCACGGGCCGGAGGACTGGCCGGCGGGTTCTTCGCCATGTTTGTCCCCACCCGGAACTGGAAGAAGGAGATCCGCTGGAGGAAGGAGGGACCGGAGGGCCCGGCGAAGGCCGAAGGCTGGGACGTTCCCCTGGCAGGGGGGGTGGGCCAACCCCGGGCCCTGAATGCCATCATGGCCATGATGGCTACGGCCTTTCGTCTGGAAGAGATGGGCAAGGGCGAGGTCAAGATCGTCCGAACCGGAAAACAGCTGAAAGGAGCCCTGGACAAGGACGTCCTGGCCATGGTCCTCCACATGGAGGGAACCGAGGCCCTCCGCAAGGATCTCCACGCCCTGGAGATCCTCTACGCGGCGGGGCTCCGGTCACTGGGCCCTGTCTGGAGCCGCTCCAACATCTTCGGCCACGGAGTCCCCTTCAACTTTCCCGATGGCCCGGATCTGGGAGAAGGGCTGAGCAAACACGGAAAGGAGCTGGTCCGCCGCTGCAACCGGATGGGGATCCTCCTGGACCTCTCCCACCTGAACGAGAAGGGGTTCTGGGATGTGGCCGAGATCTCCGACGCCCCTCTTGTGGCAACCCATTCCGCCGCCCACGCACTCTGTCCTTCGCCCCGGAACCTCACCGACGCCCAACTGAAGGCCATCGCCGATTCCGGGGGAATCGTGGGCGTCAATTTCGCCCGTGCCTTTCTCCGATCCGACGGCCTGGGGGACGAACCCACTTCGCTCATGGAGATCGTCCGACACGTAGAGTACCTGGTGGAAACCATGGGGGTGGATCATGTCGCCTTCGGTTCCGACTTCGACGGCACCCAGGTGCCCCAGGATCTGGAGGACGTCTCGGGACTTCCCAGGCTCATGGATGCCCTGAAGGATCGGGGTTTCAAGAGGAAGGACCGGATGAAGATCGCCCACGGGAACTGGGTACGGATCCTCTCCGAGACCTGGGAGAAGTAGGGTGGGGCCTTCTACCGCCCCCGGGGATGCCGGGGGCGTAGCCGAATCGACCGAGTTTCCCTGAGAACGTTCCAGGTTGCCTGAGATCCTCAGAGGTTGAAGCAGACCGTCTTGGGCTCTGTCATCTCCTGGAGGGCGAAGCGGATCCCCTCCCGGCCCAATCCCGACTGCTTAACGCCGCCGAAGGGCATGGCGTCCATGCGGTAGTCGGTGGAGTCGTTGACGATGACGGCCCCGGCTTCAAGCTCCTCGATGGCCCGGAAAGCCTGGTTCAGGTCCCGGGTGAAGATGGCGGCCTGAAGGCCGAAGTCCACTTCGTTGGACCGCCGGATCCCCTCGTCCAGATCCCGGATGGGATAGATCCCCACCACGGGGCCGAAGACTTCGTCGCAGGCCACCCGGGCACCCTCCGGCACGCCGGTGAGGACCGTGGGCCAGTAGGTTGCGCCATCCCGCTTCCCTCCGCACTCCAGGGTAGCGCCGGCCGCCACGGCCTCCTTCACCCATTCCTCCACCCGCCGGGCCTCTCCCTGGTTGATGAGGGGTCCCATGTCGCAGTCCTCTTCCAGCTTGGGCCCGACCTTGTACCGGAGTGTCCGGGCTACGAATGCTTCCCGGAAGGCTTGGAAGATGCTCTCCTGCACGTAGAGGCGCTGGACCCCGATACAGTTCTGGCCCGCGGCCCAGAATGCGCCGGAAACGCAGCTTTCCACCGCGTCTTCCAGGTCGGCGTCTTCCATCACGATGACGGGGCTGTTCGAGCCCAGCTCCATCCCGATCTTCTTGAGACCGGCCCTCCGGGTGACGGCCAGGCCCGCCTCCACCCCTCCGGTGAAGGAGATCATCCGGACTCTGGGGTCCGACACCATGGCGTCACCCACCTCCCTTCCGGGGCCCGTCACCACGTTCAGGGCCCGGGGCGGCAGGCCCGCCTCCAGGAAGAGCTCCGCCAGCTTCAGGGCCGAGAGGGGTGTGACGGTGGCAGGCTTCAGCACCACGGTATTCCCCCCGGCCAGGGCGGGGCCCACCTTGTGGGCCACCAGGTTCAGGGGGTCGTTGAAGGGGGTGATGGCCGCCACCACCCCGATGGGGACCCGTTGGAAATACCCCCGCCGGTTCTCCGAACCCTTCTGCTGGTCGAAGGCGATGGTCTCACCCAGCAGGCGAATGGCCTCCTCCCCCGACACCCGCAGGGTCTGGGTGCACCGGAATACCTCCTTCCGGGCTTCCCGTATGGTCTTGGACCCCTCCCGGGCGATGGTGATGGCGAACTCCTCCTGGCGCTCCTCCAGGAGGGCCGCCGTCCCGCGAAGGATCTCCGCCCGGGCCCCTGAGGAGAGACGCCGATACTCCCGGAATTCCTCCACCGCCGCCGTCACCGCCCGCTCCGCGTCTTCCCGGGTGCCCCGGGGAACCGTGTCCACTTCCGCGTCATCAAAGGGATCCAGGACGGGAATGGTCTCCGTTCCCTCGATCCACCGGCCATCCACCAGCATTCGCATGATCGTGCCTCCCAGTTGGAATTCCCCCCATGAGAGGGGGGAAGGAGCCAACTTGCAACCCCCCGGACGGATCTGCTACTTGACGATGGGAAGATGGTCTATCACGGCCCTCTCCCCGACCCCCGAAGCCATGAACCCCATGAAGCCCACCGTTTTCAAGTTTCTTGAAGGGATCGCCAGGATCCGCGTTCAGATCTTCTCACTGGCCGGCATCCGCCTCCAAATCTCCGTCCTGGCCGGCGCCCTGG
>CAZSDD010000012.1:0-17997 GCA_964605505.1 uncultured Gemmatimonadaceae bacterium
TGGACCAGGTGAGGCCCAGACGGTACCGGTCTCCGCTCTCCCCGGCCGGCAGGAAGAAGCCGCAGCCCTCACTTCCCGAGGGAAGACGGGTGGCGATCTCCCCCGGAGCCAGCATCAGGGGAGCCTCGCAGATCCGGAGCCCGAACGTCCTGGACGCCGACTGTCCCAGGGCGTCCTCCACCCGGGCCTGGAAGGAAAAGGTCCCGGACTCCACAGGGGTTCCGGCCAGACTCCCGTCGGGGGAAAGGGAAATTCCCCCGGGCAGATCCCCACCCTCCACGCTCCAGGCCAGGCTGGAGCCTTCGCCCCCGGCGGCCTCCAGCTCGGTGGAGTACGGGAGCATGGCCCGCCCCTCCGGGACGGTGGACTGGCATATGGCCGGCAAGGACAGGTCCGCCTCGGCGGTGAACTCCACCGTGACGGCCCCGGCGGTGGCTACGGCCCGCTGCGGGCTCTCGTCGGAGCATCCCAGGATCCAGGTGGAGGTGGCCCGGCCGGAGGAATCCGTGGCCGTGGTGGACGGGGACACGGTCCCTCCCCCGGCGGTGACGCGGAAGGTCACCGTCTGTCCGGAGACGGGGTAGCCCTCCGAGTCCGTCACCTCGATCTCCAGAATCTGTGGGAGGGGCTGGCTCAGGGCCCCCGTCTGCTGATCTCCCTGGAGCTTCTCCATGGAGGCCGGCGTCGGGCTCACCGTGAGGGTGGCCCGTCCCGTCAGCCCCTCCGCCGTGGCCTCGATGGTGGCGGTTCCCTTGGACAGGGCCGTGGCCGTTCCGTCGGCGGAGACGCTGGCCACCTGGGGGTTCTCGCTGATCCAGGTGATGGGGATCCCGGAGATCTCGTTCCCCTTCTTGTCCTCCAGCCGGGCAGAGAAATCCTGGCTCAGCCCCAGTGCCTCCAGAGTGGCGCTCCCCGGGATCACGACGAGACGGGATGGTACCGGGGCGGAGGTGGAGTCCCCGCAGGAATACAGGAGCGGGAGGGCCAGGAGGAGGCCTGGGACCAGATGCCGGACAGTCATGTGCACGCTCTGATTCCTCGGGAAATGAGGTACCTTGGATTCATCTGCAAAACCCCGGAATCAGGCCTCGGGTTCCACTCAGGCCAGGCCGTCCAGCAGGAGGGGCAGCATCCGGCCGGATCCTCCCCGCAAGGAAACGGCGGCCATTCCGGTCAGAAGGGTCGGTTCCGGGTTGATCTCCAGGAGCTTCCCGCCCCCTTCCAGGGTGGCCAGGGGAACGGATGCCGCCGGCTGGACCAGCGCGCTGGTGCCGGCCACGATGCAGACGGAGGCGGACCGGGCCGCCTGGAAGGCCTCCGAGAGGATCCGGCCGTCCAGGGCTTCGCCGAACCACACCACATCCGGGCGGAGGAGGGCGCCGCAGGCCGGGCACCTGGGGAGGGCCTCCTGGGAGTCGTGGCGTATGGGATCCCGGTGGGGGATCTTGTAGCTGCAGCCGGTGCACCTGACCCGGAAGATGGAACCGTGAACCTCCAGGGGAAGGGCAGGGGAGGGGTCCCGGGAGCCGGCCACCTCCCTGGCCGCCGCCTCGTGGAGGCCGTCCACGTTCTGGGTGACGATGCGGACGGATCTGGATCCCAGGGCCAACCGGGCCAGCGCGTAGTGCCCTGGATTCGGATCACAGGCTCCGATCCTTCCTCTCCGCCAATCATACCACTCCCAGACCGTCCGGGGGTCGCGGCGGAATGCCTGGGGAGTGGCCAACTCTTCGGCCCTGAAGTTCTTCCAGAGACCTTCTTCTCCCCGGAAAGTGGGCACCCCGGATTCGGCGCTTACCCCGGCGCCGCTCAACACGCAGATCCTCTCCGCTTCGGCCAGAAGGGCTCGAGCCTCGTCCAGATTCTGGGCCCCGGATTCCATGTCAGACATCTCTTCTCCTCCCTGCGAAGGCCCGGATCAGGGCCCCCCATCCCACCAGAAAAGCCACCCCCCCGAAGGGCGTCACCGCCCCGAGACCCCGGATTCCCGAGAGGGCCAGCACGTAGAGACTCCCGGAAAAGAGGAGGATTCCCAGTGTGAAAGCCCAGACCGATGCCCGGATCCAGCCAGGGGACAGCCCGGGGGATCGGAGACCAAGCAGGAGAAGCCCCAGGGCGTGATACATCTGGTATCGGACTCCGGTCTCGAATATGGCCAGGTCGTCCGGCGTGAGGCGAGCCTCCAGGCCATGGGCCCCGAAAGCCCCCAGAACGACGGCCAGAAAGGCAAAAGCACCTCCCAGGACACCTGGCATGATCGTATCTATCTCCTTTTTAACCATTGGTTTACGATCGTTCATTTGAGAACGTTTATCACCAGGTCCCTGTCCCATCTCCGACCATTGTCCCATCTTCGATCATCGTCCGAGCTCCGACCATCATCCGATCTCCGGGCGATGGTGCCCGCCGCGTCACCGGACAACCCCCCGCCATGGATCCTCCTCAAGGATGGGGGCATTCGAGGCCTTTCGCCAGCCCGGCCGGAGGCGCCCATCCGGAATGCCCTTTCCCGGGTTTTCCGCCCTTGCGCCGGTCCGGCTTTCAGAGAGCTTTCAGTGTCCTGGCCGGAACGCATCCACGGCATCCGGCGGTTCCGTTTCTCGTCACCACATCATGAGGATCGGCGTTGGCCGTTTCCACCACCAGCCTGGCCCCCTCCACACGGGAACGCCCTGTCTCCGGGGCTGCATTCCTGGCCGGCGTCATCGCTCTTGCCCACGGCGTGAACGACGCCTACGCCGCATTTCTCTCGCCTCTGCTGCCGAGAATCATGGACCGGCTGGGCCTGTCCATAACCCTGGCCGCCACCCTGGCCATGACCCTCTCCCTGGCGGCGTCCATCCTTCAGCCCTTCATGGGATACCTGGCGGATCGCTACGGGCGACGAATCTTCGTGGTGCTGGGCCCCCTCCTCTCCGGCGTCTTCCTCTCCATGGTGGGGCTGGCCCCCACCTTCTGGGTCCTGGTGGGCTTCCTCCTCCTGGGAGGCATGGGGAGCGCCACCTTCCATCCCCCTGGCGCCTCCTACGCCGCCAGGATCTCGGAGGGGAAGGGGAGTGGCCTCAGGATGTCCATCTTTTCCGTGGGAGGAAGCCTGGGATGGGCGGCGGGCCCCCTCATCGCCGTGGGGCTGGTGGGATGGGTGGGGTTGGGGGGCCTGGCCTTTGCCATGATCCCCGGGGTGATTCTGGCTGTGGTCCTGTACCGGATCCTTCCCCCGGGGAACTCGGACCGGGAACCGGCTCCGCCCCCTTCACTCCGGCAGGTCGTGCGGCGGTTGCGGGGACCCCTGGGGCTCCTGCTGGGCATCAGCGTCACCGGTGCTTTCGTCCAGCGGGTGTTTCTCACCATGCAGCCCATCGTGGTTTCCAGGGCCGGAGGGTCCGAAGCCGTGGGAGCTATCTCCCTGAGCATCTACCTTGGATCCCAGGCCCTGGGAACCCTCATGGGAGGCTATCTCTCGGATCGGATGGACCGGGGCCATCTCCTGGCCGGACTGACGTTCCTGGCGTTTCCGGCCCACTTCATGGCGGTCTACCTTCCGGCGGGGCAGGCCCCGGCCCTGTTCATGGCCGGGGCGGCGGGATTCCTGGGCATGGCCATCATGCCCGGGATCGTCGTCAAAGCCCAGGAACTCCTGCCGGAAGGTGCGGCGGTGAGCTCCGGCATCGTCATGGGCCTGGGGTGGGCCCTGGGATCCCTGGGCGTTCTGGGCACCGGCGCCCTGGGGGACTGGATCGGCCCCCGGGAGGCGGCTATGGTCTCCATGCCGGCACTGCTCGCCGGTACCCTCCTGGCCCTCCACCCGGCCCTCCGGGAAGGGCCCGCGTCGCGGCGAAGCTGACAGTTCCATAGGGTCGCCATTCCATAGGGTCGCCATGCCTCTCAAAGTCATCCCCCGGAGGGATCGGAAGCTCCACCGACTGGTGAAGAAGGGGGAAACCCTGACCCTGAAGCGAGGCCAGGCCCTCTTCCACCCGGGGGACCCGGCCAGGGATCTCTTTCTCGTCCGCAAGGGGCACCTGCGGCTCTGGCATCCGGGCCGGGAGGCCCGGCCACAACGGATCGTGGCCATCGTCGGCCCCTGGGAGCTCGGGGGCGAGAGAGGTCTTTTCCCCGGCGCCTTCAGGGACTCCGGGGCCACCGCCGGGGAGGACTCCGTCGTGACGGTCCTGGACGGCGCCGGGGCCAGGAGAGCCCTCCAGACATCGGAAAAGACCTTCGAGGCCTTCCTGATGGCCAAGGAGTCGGAACTGGCGCTGGCCGAAGCCCTCAAGGGCTACCGAAAGCCCGGGGGAGCCAGAGCCCGCCTGGGCCTTCTCCTGCTCAACCTGGCGGACCGAATCGGCCGCCCGGGGGATGGGGGGATCCGCATCCCCATTCGCCTCACCCATCAACTCCTGGCAGATCTCGCCGCTTCTCATCGGTCCACCGTCACGACGATTCTGAACGACTGGATCTACCGGGAAGTCATCCAGGAGAAGGAGGGGCATCTGGAAATTCCGGAACCCGGGGGCCTCGGGGAATCGACCGGAAGAGGGGCGAGCCCCTCGTCCGTTGACCCAAAAACTCTGTAACGCTAGCTTTTTCGGATATTTCCGAGCCTTCCACACCTCGTTGACGAGGACAGAATGACCCCATCTCGCCACCCGGCCTCCCGCCGTAAGCAGGAGGAGAAGAAGGAAGCCGAAGACGTATTCGTCGAGAAGATCGTCGAGACCTCCAATTGGGCCAAAGCCAACAGCCAGATCCTCATTATCGCGGCAGTCGCCCTCATCGTCCTGATCTCCGGTTGGATCTACTACCGGAACTGGCAGGAGACCCAGACCGAACGGGCCGTGGCCCAACTGGAGCAGGTCCAGCAGTCCGTGGCCTTCGGCGAGCGTGAGGCGGCGAAGGCCTCTCTCTTCCAGTACGTGGAGACCTTCGACGGTACCCCGTATGCCCTGGAGGCCCGCCTCATGCTGGGTCAGCTGCTTCTGGAGGACGACGCTCCGGAAGAGGCCATGGACGTGCTGGCTCCGGCGGTCCGGGAGATGAACTCCCACCCCATCGGGATCCAGGCCGGATTCCTCATGGCCGCCGCCTACGAGGAAGCCGACCGACCGGACGAGGCCGAGCGGATGTTCCTCAGGGTCGCCAATACCGCCGAGCTGGACTTTCAGATCCGGGAAGCCTTCGCCGGTGCGGCCCGCATCCGGGCCGCTCAGGAAGACTACGATGGAGCTGCGGAGCTCTACCAGGACGTGTTGGCCGAGATGGAGCCGGACGACCCGGAACGGAACTACTGGGAGATGAAGCTGGCCGAGGTGACGGCCCGGAGCTAGCGGAGCCGGCCACCCTCCAATCCTCCCTCCGGTCCTCGCCGGAAGAACGGCCCTTTCCCCGGACAGGGGGAGGGGCCTCTTTCTTTATTCCTTTTTCCCATCAACCCGACCGGTACCGCCAACTCCGACCGGTCCCCACACCTTTTTCCTGTCCTGAAGCGGGATTCGCTACGTCGCATAATACATATTATGTAAAGTAGCTCAGAAATCGATATGTACCATTGCAGGCTCTCAAAGACGGAATCTCCTCCCCTTCTCCCGGCGGGTCTGCCCGGTTCTCGCCACCCGGGAGTCTCAACGGCCGGGGCCATCCCCGGTCCATGCCCCCAGGGCAGCCAACGTCTCCTCCAGCTCCCGGGACGCCACGTCCAGAGCGGCCTCCGCCGCCCACCGGGAATTCAGTGCAGGCCATTCCAACGGCTCCCCGAAAGTGACGTGTGCGGTCTTCCGGCGGACCTTGCGGCTCCAGCGAGGCCAGGCATCGTAGGTCCCGGAGACTCCACACGGCACGATGGGGACTCCGGCCCGGAGAAGGAACCGGAGGGTTCCCCTTCGAAACGGCTGGAGGACGCCGTCCCAGGACCGCTCTCCCTCCGGGTAGATTCCCACGCCACGCCCCTCAGCCAGTCTCCGGATCATCACACGCACTGCTTGAGGTTCGATACAGTAACGTCTTGTGGGTATTGCATTTACCCTGGGCAGAAGCCATCGGAAGAATCCACTGCTGAACTGGGTGCTCTTGGTGAGGGTGTGAACCGGCCGTGGGCATGCCACCTGAACCAGGATGGGGTCCAGAAGGCTCTGGTGGTTGGCCACCAGGATGAAGGGACCCTCCCGGGGGATGTGCTCCACCCCCCGGACCCGGGTCCTTGTGCCCAGGCGCATGAGAAGCCACGCCAGGCTCCTGAACAGCCCGTACCAGCTCAGAGGCCAGTGAACGGGCTCCCGGAAACGCCATCGGATCTCGTCCCCGGAGGGCAATCGCCGTTTCCGATCCTTGCGAGAGACCGGGCCAGGAGATGCGTGGTTCGCCACCACGATCCGGGGTTGGAATTCCAGGATCTCCCCCAGTCCGTCAGCCCGGAATCGTTGTCTCAGGCGGCGGTGGAGAAGGTCCTCCCACCGCCTGGGAGAATCCTCCAGAAACCGAAAGTGGACCACTCCCCCGGTGATGGGGGAGATCTGAAGAGCGCCGGAGGTGGCCTGGACGGCCCGGATATCCTGAAGGGCCCACTGGTCCAGCGGCGGAGCCCCCTCCTCCTCTCCCCAGAGTATCAAAGCCATGGAATTCAGTTCGAGAACCCCCTCCGCGGCCCCCCCCAGCTCCTCGGCGAAGCCCACGACTTCACCGCCGTGGTAAACCGGCCCTTCCCGTCCAACGGCCCTCCGGACGGTCACCCGGGCTCTTCGACTTTTTCTTGGATTGGTTCTGTCCCTCCCGGAGAGGAACTCCGGGTCCAGTCCCGACGCCAGATGGTGTCCGGGAATCTCCTCCCGGCTCCCGGCGGGGTCGGTGACACGGATGACCCCCCCTTCCCCGTCCCGGGAGAAGCTCGTCCCACAGGACGCGCACCAGGCCTCGTCTCCTTTTCCCTTCATGGGATCATGGCCACAGCGGGGGCAACGGTAGAGAAGATGGGTCAGAGGCATATCAGCGGGGGGCCAGGGTCATCCGGGACACTCTCCTAAAGACGGCCGAAGAGATCCAGAAGACGTAGCTTCCAGATCTTCCAGACGGCCTCCACGACGATTTTCTTGGACATCTTGGATTCCCCGCTCTCCCGCTCGGTGAAGACGATGGGGATCTCCAGGGGCTGGAAGCCCTTTCGCCAGGCCCGAAGCTTGAGCTCCACCTGGAAGGCGTATCCGTTGGACTCGATCCGCTCCAGAGGGATGGCCTCCAGAACCTCACGGCGCCAGAGGTTGAAGCCTCCGGTGGCATCCATGAGCGGAAGACGCGTGATGACCCTGGCGTAGAAACTCCCGAAGACGCTGATGATCAGGCGGGTGATGGGCCAGTTGACGACATTCACCCGGCGTCCCACGTATCGGGAGCCCACCACCACCGGATGGGTTCGGGAGGCTTCCATCATGACGGGGATTTTTTCCGGAGGGTGGGAGAGGTCAGCATCCATCTCGAAAAAAAGATCATAGTCACGCTTCAGACCCCAGCGAAACCCCTCGATGTAGGCTCGCCCCAGGCCCCCCTTCCCTTTCAGATGGAGCACGTGGACCCGTTCGTTGTCCCGAGCCATTCCCGCCGCCATGAGTCCTGTCCCGTCCGGCGATTCGTCATCAACCACCAGGATCTCGACCTCCGGGTGGCTGGCCAGGACCCGGGGAACGATGCGGGGAAGATTCTCCCGCTCGTTGTAGGTGGGGATCACCACAAGGGTTTTCACATCAGCCACCCGGGCCTCCCACGGAACCGTCCGGTTTCGAATTCCTCATGTATCCCCCTGCAAGAACCAGCGCAGGCACCAACTCCACCACGGTCGTCCAGAGCCTGGCCAGGACGGCCAGGACCGCTGCCAGAGGCCCGGCCACGGGGGTCAGAAAGAAGATCAGGGAACCCTCCCGGACCCCCAGGCCCGCAGGAGCGAAGAAGGCAATGTAGCCGAGAAGGTAGGCCGCCGGGAATACGGCCAGGCCCTGGACCCACTCCATCTCCACACCGAAGCTGGCCACGAGAAGCTTGAAGGCCGCTCCCTGGAAGAGCCAGGAAATGGCATAGAGGGCCAGCCACCGCACTCCGAACGCCTGGTCGGGCCAGAGGGGCCCCGGCGAGCCGGCCTTCACCTTCCGGAGAAGGGCCCGGAGGAGAGGCCGGAGAACCCGGGGAAAGGTAGCCAGGATCAAAATGGCCAGAACCGCCACGGCCACCCAACCGCCGTTCAGCGCCTCCTCCTCCCATTGTAGGAGCACCCCGAGACCCACGACGGTTGCCCCGCCCAGGGAGAAGAGCTGCCCCAGGAAGGCCGCTCCGGCGGCCGTTCCGGCGGGAACGCCCTCCCGACGGGCCAGGAAGGCCAGTCCGGCGATCTGCCATAGCTTTCCCGGGATGTATCGACCCAGATTGGCCGTGAAGAAGATCCTGAGGGCCGTGAGAACGGGAACCTCCGGCCCGCCCATCTCCCGGACCATGAACCCCCAGAGACCGGCGGAATAGAGGTACCCCAGGAGAAGAACCACGACCGACAGGATCAGAGACCCCCACCGGGGCTCCAGCCGAGACCAGTCCAGGGTCTGGAGCTCACGGAGATTCACCCCCACGGCTCGGATGATGAACCAGGTGACGACTCCCGTCAGGAGAAGACGCAGGGTCAACCCCAGAAATCGCCGAAGGGGGGAGTGGGGAGGACGAGACCCCCTCATGGGCGGCTCATTCGTCCCCACACGGCCAGTCCCATCAGGAGAAGAACAGAAATCACGGTGGCCAGGAACCCCGCCTTGAGGCTTCCTACGTCAAAGTAGACGTCTACCTCATGACTTCCGGGGAGAATCGGGATGGCCCGCTGGGTGTGATTGGCTCGGAGGACCGGGGCCTCTTCGCCGCTCACCGTGGCCTTCCAGGCCGGGTACCAGTTCTCCGCCAGGACCAGGAGAGCCGGCTCCTCGGTCTCCACCGAAAGGCGGAGGCGGTTGATCCCCTTTTCCAGCCAACGCACCTGGCCTGTGGCCGGGGCCTCAGGGAGCGAGATGGGCGGTGCCTCGGGGAGGACCACCTCAGCCTCGGATCGAAACTCTGACGAGAGGAGATACTTCAGGCCCTCCTGGCCCGGCATTACCCTGGCGGACCCCACCAGGCGGGCTCTGGGCAGCGTGGGGACCTCGTACACGGCCTCATAGGCGTTCCTGCCGTCCAGGGAGGTTGCCATGACGGCCTCTCCCGTGGGAAGGGCTCCCAGGTCGGCCACGGGCCAGATGATATAGCGGACATTGAGGATGGAGAGCAGGTCCAGATTCGGGGCCCCTGTCCTCAGATCGATGAGGTTGGCCGGGGCCCCGCTTCCCACCATCCCGATGAGCTCACGATACCGGGCCAGATCGTTGGGATGGTGGCCTGTGGCCAACTCGAGCCCGTACATGCCTGGTTTCACGTCCTGCCCGAAGCCGGCGTTTCCGGCCATGGCCATGACCCGAAAGGGAGGCTCCGTTTCCTGCCGTTCCAGGAGATACTGGATATTCGGGTCCGGGGTCGCCCACTGACGGAAGTCGTAGGTCTGGATGAAGGGATCGTTTACTCTCACGAGATCAGCCGTCACCAGGAAGCCAAGCCCCATCACCCAGACCAGCACGGGCACCTTTCTCCGGAGGACGGCCCCGGTGAGGGCCAGGACACCACCGGCCAGCCCCGCGGAGATGAGGAAGCCCCGGGTGATGAAGGGTTGGGCCCGGGCCAGGGCGTCCAGCTTTCCGGAACCGATGTCGGAGTAGAGGAGCGAGGTCCAGGCGGAGGTGAGGATTCCGCTGGAAGCCAGGAAGGCGCCCAGAAGGAACAATCCCGTAGCCACCGACAGAAAGAGGAGGACGGGACGATCCTGATCTTCCTTCCGGGAAGCTCCGTCCTTCCCGGGAGTGGCCTTCTTCCCGGCCCGATGATCCCCCTCCTCCGACCCGGCGCCCGCCAGTTCGAGGACCCTGTCGATGCCGAAGGCCATGAGGGTGACGGCGCTGAAGCCGAAGAGGAACGCGGCGATGGAGGGAGCCCTGAAGAGGGAAATTCCCGGGACCACCTCATAGAAAATTCTCCATATCGGCGTGTGGGTCCCCAGGGTATAGAGGAGGGCCACGCCTCCGATGCCCAGGAAGGTGTACCTGACCCCCGGAGCCGCCCCGCCGAAGAAGGCGAGGCCGGCCAGGAGGAGGACCACCAGACCTGCGTATTCATGGTTCAGCTTGAAGATGTTCCGACCCCAGTAGGTACCCTCGACCCAGGCCGCCCCTCCCACATCGCTACCCACAAACTCCGGCACCAGCATGGCCGCGGCTTCTTCCGGGTGCATGGACCAGGAAGAGGAGTAGGCCACGCTCCCCTCCTCCGTAGCCCGGGTGGTGGTGGCCGTCCGGCGGGAGGCCTCCATGACGTAATCCACAGCCGGGAGGAGCTGCACGCCGGCTACCGCTGCGCCCAGGACCGAGAACGCCAGGAAGAGACCGAACCGGCTTCCGGCACGGAGAGGAGAGAGTCCCTCCCTCCAGAGGAGGATGACCCGGACCAGAGCATAGATTCCCAGGGCCCCGAAAAGGAAATAGGCCTGCTGGAAGTGGGTGGTGAAGATGATCAGGCCGATGACAGCGGCCATCCCGGTGAACGGCAGGATCCGGCCCCTGGCCAGGGCCGATTCTGCGGCCCAGAAGAGTAATGGCGTCAGAGCCGTGACAAAGAGCTTTCCGTCGTGCCCCGGCCAGATGAGGGTCACCATGAAGGGAGCCAGGAGATAGGCGAGGCCGGTCAGAAGGGCCGCCGTGGGAGAGCGCCCCAGGGCCCGGATCCAGCCGAAGGTGAAGAGGCCCGCCAGAAATACGTGGATCACCAGCTTCCAGCCGAGGGCCCTGAATGGCTCCATGACCAGGAGGAGAAGGGAGGTCGGGTAGAGGGTATCCCCCCCGGCCAGGGAGTCCAGGAAAGGGGTTCCCCCCAATATGATGGGATTCCAGAAAGGAAACACGCCTCCCTTCATGGCTTCCGCGAAAAAGGCCCGGGCCATGTACCCCAGGGATATGGTGTCACTCCCGTAGAGCATGTCTCCGCTGAAGATGAATTTCCGAAACAGGAAAAGCGTCACCACTCCGTAGAGGACCGGCGGCACCCAGCCCGGAATGGGCGGACCCCACGCTCTGCTCTCCTTTTCCGACATCAGCCCCTCCCCTTCAGGAGTCGTTCATAGATCTCCAGATGCCGCCCGGCCAGCCGGGCGTTGCTCCATCTGGCCACCACCCGCTCCCGGGCCCTCCTCCCCTTCTCCGGGAGATCCGGATCCTTCAGGAGTGCCACAACCCTTTTGGCCACTCCCGGCGGATCCCCGGGGGGAAAAAGCCCCCCCACTTCTTCGTCCACGATTTCCGGCAGCCCACCCACATCGGAAGCCGCCACCGGAAGACCGCAGGCCATGGCCTCCAGAGCCGCTACCGACGTCGCTTCCATGAGAGAGGGCACCACCGCCAGCGATCCGGAGCTCAGGAGGGCCGGCATGCGGGCATGGGGCTGTTTTCCCATGAATCGGAGGCTGTCTTCCACTCCCAGCTCCCGTGCGAGGCTCTGCAGGCGTTCCCGCTCGGGTCCGTCCCCTACCAGGACGGCCTCCACCCTTATCTCCTCCAGGATCAGCGGCATGGCACGGATGAAGAACTCCACGCCATTCTTGGGAAAGAGACGCCGTGGCACCAGGATCCTGTGGAAGTCCAGGGCCGGGAGAGCCGGCTCCACGGGCCGGAAAAAGGAGGTCTCGACCCCGTTGGTCAACGCCTCCACCCGGGTGTCCGGAGCCAGTCTCTCCGCCACACGTGCGATCTCCGTGCTGGCGGCCAGGGCATGATCCGGGGCCCGGACCAGGGAGGCCAGGATCGGGGCCCAGAAGGGGTGCTCTGCCCGGGTGAGGAAGTGGGAAGTGTGGAAGGTGGCCACCAGGGGAGCGCCGGAGATCCGCCGGCCGGAGATGCACGGTACCACCGAGGGAAACGCCTGGGCGTGGATGACATCCGTTCCCCGAGCCAGGGCCCGGGTCCGGGGAATCGACGCCAGGGAATGGACCGCCCATCCCAGGGGATCACGGCTGGGAAACCAGGTTCGAACGACCCGGATCCCCTCCATCTCCTCTTCTTCCGGAACCCCGGGCTGAGACCTGGAGGTGACCACGCTCACCTCATGGCCCATACCGGCCAGCGCTCGGCAGAGGTAGAAGACGTGGCTCTCCAGCCCGCCGACCTCCGGAGGGAAATAGACGCAGTGGACCAGGATCTTCACGAGGGATCCCAATCGCCGGTTTTCCGGGGCATTCCGGTCAGGCTGGCCCGGACGATGTCGGCGATCCGCTCCCCGGCCCTTCCGTCGCCGTAGGGATTGGGGGGTCTGGCCGCCTGCGGGCCCCCGGCACTCAAAATGGCCAACGCCCCTTCCAGGATCTCTTCTCTGCGAGTTCCCACCAGCCGAGCCACCCCGGCTTCCACCCCTTCGGGCCGCTCTGTGACCTCCCGGAGAATCAGGACCGGAGTTCCGAAGGTGGGAGCCTCCTCCTGGATTCCCCCGGAATCCGTCAGTACCAGAGTGGCGGCAGAGAGAGCCTTCACCAGGTCCAGATAGCCCAACGGCTCTGTCAGGTGAACTCGAGGATGCCCTCCCAGTAGCTCGTAGGCCGGCTCCAGAACCTCAGGGTTGGGATGGACGGGATATAGGACCTCCAGCTCCGGGACCCTGTCCGCCAGCTCCCGGACGGCAGAGAAGACCTCCCGGAGGGGCGCGCCGAAGGATTCCCGGCGGTGGGCTGTCAGCAGGACCAGGGGCGATCCAGCCCTCAGGAGACGGTCCAGCACCGGATTCGACGGCGCCGCCTTCCTTTGGATTGTGGAGAGGAGGGCATCCACCACCGGATTTCCCGTCAGATGGATGCGTTCGTCAGGAACCCCTTCCCCGAGGAGGTTGTCCCGGGCCCAGGGAGTGGGCGCGAAATAGTGATCCGCCAGCACGTCGGCCAGCCGCCGGAAGATCTCTTCCGGGAAGGGCGCCCATTTATCCCCGCTCCGAAGCCCCGCCTCCACATGCCCGACCCTGACTCCCTCCAGAAACCCCACCAGAGAGGTGTAGAAGACCGTGGCCGTGTCCCCCTGGACCAGGATCATTTCCGGTCGAAACTCGTTGACGATACGTCGGAGGCCATCCAGGCAGGCGTGGGCCAGATCGTAGAGATCCTGTCCCGGGCGCATGATCTCCAGGTCAAAATCCGGCTCTATCCCGAAGGCGTCCAGGACCTGGTCCACCATTTCCGAATGCTGTCCGGTAAGAGCCAGGGCCGTGTCCAGCGTGTCCCGCTCCCTCCTCAGGGCTGCCAGGACCGGAGCCATCTTGATGGCTTCCGGGCGGGTCCCCACCACCACCAGAACCCCAGGTCGTTTTCCCGGTCCCTCATCCCTGGCCATGGAGCCCCTCCTACCTGGATTGTCGCCGGAGGGCGTCCACCTCATGCTGGAGATGGGCCACCATCTCCGCCATGAGCCCCACCCCCACCAGGAGAAACCCCACAGTCTCGAGAAGCACCACCAGGTAGAGGAGGGGGCGAAAGCCCATCCCTTCCACGAACCGGAGGTAAAACGCCACCCCGGCCACCACCAGCCCGAGTCCGATGAGAACAGCCCCCGAAAACCCGAAGAGCATCAGCGGCTTTCTGGAGAAGAGAATGAGAAACCAGACCGAGAGAAGGTCCATGAGGCCCACGACGATCCGGAAGCCTCCGGAGTACTTCGATTCGCCGGCCCTCCTGGGAAAGAGCCGGATGTCAAGCTCCGAAACCGAGTACCCCCGGGCGTGAGCAAGAACCACGAAGAACCGATGCCAATCGTGCCGGAGGGTGAGCTCCTGGGCGATGCACCGGCGGAAAGCCTTCATGGAATTCAGGTCCGAGACCGGAACCCGGAAGATTCGCCGACTTAGCCAGTTGTAGAGCCCGGAAACCAGGGGCTTTTCGTAATTCCCGACCTTCCGACCCGTCACCATGTCCCATCCGTCCTGGAGCTGGGCGAGGAAGCGCGGAATTTCTTCGGGCGCATGCTGAAGGTCCGCGTCGAAGAGAACCAGGAACTCCTTTTCCGTGGCTTCCGAAGCGGTGACCATGGCTTCGGTCTTTCCCAGATTCACCCGGTGCCGCAGGACAGTCAGAGCCTCCCATCCCTCCCCTTCCCTTTCGGCCAGCTCGGCGGTCCCATCCGTGGACCCGTCATCCACCAGAATGACTTCCCCCTCCAGCCCAAAGGTCTCGAAGGCCTCTCTCAGAACCGAGATGAGCTCCGGGACCACGGGCGCTTCGTTGAAAGCCGGCACCACCACGGCGAAATCACGCCGCATTTCCGGAGTCAGAGAATGGGCGGCCTGGGCAGGGGAAAGGGTTCCGGTGACCTCATTGGCCGTCATGAAAACATGCCCTCTGAAAGGTTGGCTTCCTCAAACCCGCTTTCGCATCCTGGCGGGCAGGATCCCGAGCTGGTCCCGGTATTTCGCCACGGTCCTCCGTGCGATGTTCACTCCTTCGGACTTCAGCAGCGAAACGATGGCCTGGTCCGTCAGGGGTTTCTTCTCGTCCTCTCCGTCCACCAGCGTCTGGATCTTGTCCTTTACGCCCCGAGCCGAGATGTCCTCACCGGAGCTGGTCGAGAGACCACTGGAGAAGAAGAACTTCAAGGGGAACACCCCCCGGGGAGTCTGTACGAACTTTTCGTTGGTGACCCGGGAGACGGTGGACTCGTGCATTTCGATGTGCTCGGCCACCTCTCTGAGGGTCAGGGGCCTCAGGTGCTGCACCCCCTTCTCGAAGAAGTTTCGCTGCCGGTCGACGATGTAACCCATGACCTTGAGCATGGTCTGGCGCCGCTGTTCGATGGCCTGGATCATCCAGTTTGCGGAGTTCAGCTTGGTGGAGATGAATTCCTTGTTCTCTCCCTTGAACTGATTCTTGTCCCGGGCAACTTCCCTATAGGCCCGCGATAGCCTCAACCGGGGAAGGCTGGTGTCGTTGGCGAACACCATGTACTCGCCGTCGATCTTCTCCACAACCAGATCCGGGATCACGTAACGATCCGGCTCGGAGGAGTGGCGGAGGCCCGGCTTCGGATCCAGCCGGGCGATCTCGTCGGCAGCGTCCTGGACCGTGATGGCCGTGAGCCCCCTGGCCTTTGCGATATCCGCCCACCGATGGTTCACCAGATCGTCGAAGTGCTCTTCCACCAGAGTGGCCGCCAGGGAATCCCCCATGTCCTTCCGCCGAAGCTGGATGAGGATATTTTCCCTCAGATCCCGGGCACCGACACCCGGGGGATCGAAGGTCTGGATCTTCTCGAGTAGAGCCTCCACCTCTTCCATGACATAGGGCCGGAAGAGCTCCTCCAGGACCTTCCCCTCCTCTTCTTGCTCTTCTGGATCCTCAATCGCCTCCAGCTGCTCCAGGGCGATCTCCCTGGCTTCGTCCAGCCAGAGATTGATCCCTGCCAGAACCGCATCCAGCTCACAGGAAAGAGAGCCGTCCTCGTCAATGTTGCCGATGATCTCCTCGCCCAGGCGGAGCTCCCGCTCGCCGAGATCCTGGTAGTGCAGTTGCTCAAGGAGATAATCCTGGAGATCCGGAGCTTCTACCGGTGTGGGCTGATAGAACTCCTTCTGCTCGTATTGCTGCTTGCGACCTCCGGCATCGAAACCGTCCAGGAGGATCTCTTCCCAATCGATCTCGTCGTCGGTTTCTTCTTTTCCCTCTTCATCCAGCTCCACCTCATCCTGCACATCGGCTTCCTGGAGCTCAAGGAAGGGGTTCTCCGCCAACTCCTGCTTGAGGTGCTGTTGGAGATCCAGCAGGGGCATGTAGAGCAGCTCCATGGCCTGGTATAGCCTTGGATTGATCTTCATCTCCTGCCGGAGCTGGGCGCTCTGAATGAGGCGGGTGTTGAAATTGCTCATACAACCGCCTCGGGCTTCGCATACCGGGTCCGCATCCGTTCCGTGAGAGTGGGCCCGAAGTAGATCTCCGCCACCTCGTCGTTCCAGACCAACTCCGATACCGTGCCGCTCACCCGGATCTGGCCCTCGTACATGATGTATGCCCGGTCCACGATCTCCAGCGTCTGCTCCACGTTGTGGTCTGAGATGATGGCTCCGATCCCCCGGTCCTTCAGGCCGTGGACGATCTGCTGGATATCGTTCACCGCGATGGGATCGATGCCGGCGAAGGGCTCATCCAACAGCATGAACTTCGGACGCTGCACCAGAGCCCGGGTGATTTCGAGCCTTCGCCGCTCTCCGCCGGAAAGGGAGTAAGCCTTGTTCTTCCTCAGGTGGGAGATGGACAGTTCCTTCAAAAGATCCTCGAGGCGCGCTCTCCGTTCCCGCTTCGGAAGGTCCAGGGTCTCGAGGATGGCCATGACGTTCTCCTCCACGGTGAGCTTTCGAAACACCGAAGGCTCCTGGGCCAGATATCCCACACCCAGCCGGGCTCGTCGATACATGGGGACATCGGTAAGCTCCCGGTCGTCCAGGTATACTTTTCCCGCATTGGAGGGGATGAGGCCCACCATCATGTAGAAAGTGGTCGTCTTTCCGGCACCGTTGGGCCCCAGAAGACCCACGATCTCTCCCTGGCGAACGGAAATGTCCACATCCTTCACCACCGTGCGTTTCCGATAGACCTTGGTGAGCCCCCTCGCATAGAGACGGGAATCATCGTCCGGGGCCATCACGACCGGAGCCGCCGTTCCCTCTGTCTCCGATTCTTTTTCGTCCATGCGGATTTCACCGGCCTCGAATCTCATGGGTGCCTTCCCCACGGGGGTCCGGCGGCTCTCGTGGTGTCCGGTTCCACACCCCCCCCTCGCCCAGGCGGCTTTACCGGCTCCAGGTGGATGCCCCGGGTTTCTCCTTTGACCTCCATGTGGTCCACCTCCCCCCCCTCCATGAAAATCGTGATCTCCTCCCCCACGACATAATGGATGGCCAGGCGGTCTTCCTCCTCCGCCATGGTGGAATCGGAAGGTGCCATGCGATACAGGCTCCGCGCGTTCCCGCTGGCGATGAGGCGTTCCAGGCGATATTCGGTGGAGTCTGCCGAGGCTTCCGACGCCTCTCTCCTTTCCACCGGCGATGGCAGCGAAACCTCCGGGTCGGGCTCCGGCATGTCCTCACTTTCGGAACCCGATGCGGCCTCGACCTGGGAGAAGAAGGCGATGATGGTATCTCCTTCCAGCCAGTCTCTCCGGACCAGCGGGGACGTCTCTTCGGTGTTCAGGGAATCCCTGCCCAGGGACTCCCCGCGTGCCTGTCCCATGGCCTTCACTTCCTCGAGCTTCTCCCCGGGGGCGGCCACCTCGATGGAATCCCCCCAGAGGAGGAAATCCTGGGCAAAAGCGTGCGGCCGAATGGGAAACAGGGGAAAGCCGAGGTTTCGGGCGCCTTCGTGGGGCTGGCGCTCCGCCAGGGCCTCTTCAGGAAGTGAGTCCAACACGGGGTCCCGCCTGGCCACCAGGCGATCCAACTCCCCTTCCGTCAGGAACATGACGATAGTGGGCGCCAATAGCTGGAGATCCTCCCCCTCCAGAAAGGATTCGTGCCGGGCCTCGATCCCCCGGATCTCGTCCTGAGGGATGTCCAGCCGGATGTCCCTGGCTGAAAGATCGAAGCCGCTGGTGGTCAGGCGGGCATTCCGGGCCAGGAAGAGGCTCCCCGCCTGTCCGTCGTATTCCACCGAATCCCCTACGGCATCCACGGATTCCCGGTGGATGTTCACGTCGCCCGTGGCCCTGAAGTACCGGGAACCCTCCAGAAAGATCCGGTTCGCATCGATGTCCCAGGGGACCCTGTCTTCCAGAGGTACCTGAGGTCCCGGGGAGACGCCTGCCGAGTCCGGTACGGGAATCTCCACCTCCGCCGAGTCCGGTACGGGAATCTCCACCTCCGCCGAGTCCGGTACGGGAATCTCCA
>CAZSDD010000012.1:18097-52792 GCA_964605505.1 uncultured Gemmatimonadaceae bacterium
GCCGAGTCCGGTACGGGAATCTCCACCTCCGCCGAGTCCGGTACGGGAATCTCCACCTCCGCCGAGTCCGGCATGGGAATCTCCACCTCCGCCGAGTCCGGCATCGAAACCTCTGCCCCAGCCGAGTCCGATGGAGGCTCTTCGGCCAGGGGGGCCGCCTGCCGGGTGGGATAGAGCATGGCTTGCGGTCGGCGGCCGGTGACAGTCAATCGGTCTTCCTCCCCGTCCGGTCCCGCCCGGAGGAGGACCATGGTGTCTCCACGGATCACCGATCCCTGGGCGAGATCGTTCAGGACCACATCTCCCCAGGCACGAAGCCGGTTCTCCTCCTCGAAATAGTTGGCCCGGTCCGCTGTGAGGCGGCTATCGGCGTCCTGAAACACCACGTTTCGGAAAAGTTGGGTGTAGTTGCTGGCCTCGTAGACCACAGCGCTGTCCGCCGAGATTCGCGTCCCACCGGCGCAAACGATGACGGGAGCCGAGAAGAAGGTGACCCTGGTTCCGTTGCTCAGGGCCAGATTCGTGAGGCGGTCGAAGTGGGGCACGTCACACCCCGACCCCGGGCTTGACTGGCCGGAGAGGACGGGTTGGAAGAGGAGAAGGATGGCAGAGCAGAGCACCCCCGCCCGGAGGAAGCCAGGGACGCGGGATCGGGGTCGCCGCGGCGGAAAAGGCGGAAAAGGTTGCCTCATGATCGGGAAGGGTCTCGCCCTGGAGGATCCGGATCGGCCGCACCTCCCTGGCGAACGATGCTTCCGTTGACCACTTCCGCCCTCCGGAAGTCCAGGTCCGATCGGAAAGACTCACCCCGGGTGACGGTGCCCCCCTCCCGCATGACGCTGGTTGAGTCACTCCAGATCCGATCCCCGTTGGGATCGTAGTTCAACTCCTGGGTCTCCACCTGCCGATCTCCTTCCCGGATGGTGAGGACCACCTCCCCCCGGGCCACCAGCTCCTTGGTGGTCGAGTTGAAACGCCCTCTTTCGGAGATGACGCGGGCCCTTTCGATCCCCTGCTCGTCGAAGAGGACCAGGACCGGATTCCTGAGGGAAAAGAGGGAGGAGTCCGGATAGAGGTAGGCGGTGTCCGCCTCCACCCTTCCCTCCCGGATTCCGTTCACCGTGATCTCCATCACCATGAGATAGATGACGGACTGGGCCCCGGATTCCAGTAGCTCCGGAGAAGCGATGGGCGTCGTTTCCTCCTCTCCGCACCCTCCCGCCAGAATGGACAGGAGGACCAGGAAAACGGCTGGCATTCCGGATCCGGTGAGGTGGTCTAAAGTCTTCATATGCAATCTTATACCACTCCAGACCTCATAAGATCATGCAAGTGCACGATTCCTCTCAAAATCCCCTCTTCATCCACCACCGGGAGAGCCATCACCCCGTGCGTCTCCATGACGTGCACGGCGGCGGAGGCCAGTCCTCCCACCCGGGCCACCTTCGGGGTCCGGGTCATGACTTCCTCCACCGGCACCTGGAGAAAATCCGGATTCCGCTCCATGAGCCGGGTGAGGTCTCCCGCCGTCACCACCCCCACCACCCGACGGGCTTCATCCACGATGGGAACTGTACCCCGCATCTCCGCCAACGGAACGATACAATCCCGCATCCGATCGTTCGCCCTTCTCCATGGGTATTCGTCCTCCACCATGACCTCCTCCACACGGAGGGTCAGCTTTCGACCCAGGGAACCGCCAGGGTGGAGTTGGGCGAAGTCCCCGGCCTGGAATCCCTTCTTCTGAAGGAGGACGACGGCCAGGGCGTCTCCCATGGCCAGGGCTGCCGTGGTGGAGGTGGTGGGAGCCAGGTCCAGAGGGCAGGCCTCCTCTTCCACCGAGCAATCCAACGCCACGTTGGCGGCCCGGCCCAGGGAGGATGCGGAGGACCCGACCAGGGCTACCATGGGTACCCCCAACCGGACAAGATAGTCCACGAGCCCGGTGAGCTCCTCCGTGTTCCCGCTCTTGGAGATGAGGATGGCCACATCATCCCGGCCCACGATGCCCAGATCTCCGTGCAGGCCTTCCACAGGGTGGAGAAAGGTGGCGGGGGACCCGGTGGAGGTGAGGGTGGCAGCGATCTTTCGCCCCACGATTCCGCTCTTTCCGATGCCGGAGACGATGATGCGTCCGCTGGCACCGGCCAGAAGCTCCACGGCCCGGACAAATTCGTGGCCCAGGCGTTGAGAAAGGCTCTCCAGAGCCCGGGCCTCGACGGCCAGGACCCTGCGGCCCTCCTGAAGGAGCTCAGCAGCGTCGTCGGCGTTCATGCCTGCTGGTCTCCGTTTCCGTCCCGCTCCCTGACGTAGGCCTCCACCTGCTCCTCCCAATCCCCCCTGGCCCTGAGGATGGCCTCACAGAACTCCCTGACGGCCCCCCGTCCCCCGCTCTTTTCCCCCTGCCAGAGGCTCTCCCCCCGGGCCACCTCCGTGGCGTTTGCCACCGTGGCCGGGAGGCCAACCCGCCGGAGGACGGCCAGGTCCGGCAGGTCGTCGGCCAGCATGGCCACCTGATTCCATTCCATCTCCCGGTCGTCCAGCATCTTCTGAATCACTCGGACCTTCTGGGCGCCCCCGTCCTGATGACACTCCTTGATGCCCAGCTCCCTGGCTCGGACGGCTGTGGCGCGGGAGACCCGCCCTGAGACGATGGCCACCTCCACTCCGGCCCATTCCAGGAGCTTCATTCCCAGACCGTCCTGGATGTCAAATCGCTTGAGTTCCAGCGTTTCTCCTTCAGGCAGGGTCCCCACGTAGACCCCGCCGTCCGTCAGGACGCCGTCCACGTCGAAGATCACCAGTCGAATGCTTCTGGCCAACTCCGGCGGCAGCGGATTCCGGGGCCCGAAAAGGGGACCGGTTTTCGCTTTACTCATGAGACATCCCCTCCCTCTTCCCGGTTCCACTTCTCCCGAAGATCCCGGACCTCCATCACCCGCTCCAGGAGGGGGCGGAGCTTGTCCAGGGGCAGCATGTTCGTGCTGTCCGAGGGCGCCGTGCCCGGCCTGGGATGGGTTTCCAGGAAGAGGCCATCGCAGCCGGCGGCCACCGCCCCCAGGACCAGGGACGGAATGTGCTGGGGATCTCCACCGCTGGACCCCTGTGCCAAACCGGGCCGCTGGACCGAATGGGTGCCGTCGAAGATCGCCCTCACCCCCGCGGCTTCCCGGATCCGTGCGAAGGACCTCAGGTCCACCACGAGGTTTCCATAGCCGAAGAAGGTCCCCCGTTCCGTAACCACCACCTCCGAGGCCCCGGAAGCCCTGGCCTTCTCCACGGCATGGGTCATCTCCTCCGGAGCCATCCATTGGCCCTTCTTGATGCTCACCACCTTCCCCGTCCCTCCGGCGGCCACCAGGATATCGGTCTGTCGGCAGAGAAAGGCCGGAATCTGGATGACGTCCACGACACCGGCGGCCCGGGCCGCATGTTGAGGCTCGTGGATGTCCGTGATGACCGGAAGTCCCGTCTCGGCCTTCACACGGGCCAGACGCTTCAAGCCCTCTTCCAGGCCCGGCCCCCTGGGGGAGTCGATCCTGGAGCGATTGGCTTTGTCGTAGGAGGCCTTGAAGATGATGGGCAGGCTCAACTGCCTGGAAAGGGATGCCAGAGCCGTGCCCACTTCCAGATTGAGGGCGTCGTCTTCCAGGGTGCAGGGGCCGGCGATCAGAGTGAATCGTTCAAACATCAGCGTCCTCCCGGCGAAACCTCGGGGTTCTTCACGTTCAGCCCCCTGCCCTGACCGCCTCGGAGGACTTCGCGCCAGATTGGGCGCCGCTCAAATGCCCACCCAGGCGGGCGGCCGCTCTCACGAAGGATGCGAACAAGGGGTGAGGGCGGGTGGGACGGCTTTTCAACTCCGGGTGGAACTGGCAGCCCACGAACCAGGGGTGGTCCTTCAACTCGATCATCTCCACCAGTTTTCCATCGGGTGAGAGGCCGCTGAAGGTCATCCCATGCTCCTCGAAAGGTTCCCGGTACTCGTTGTTGAACTCGTACCGGTGCCGATGTCGCTCGCTGATTTCCTCGGCTTCGTAGATCTCCCGGGCCCGTGAGCCGGGCAGGAGACGGGCCGGATAGGCCCCCAACCGCATGGTTCCGCCTTTGGTCGTGACCTGGAGCTGGGAATCCATGAGGCAGATGACCGGATGCGGAGAGTCGGCGGCAAACTCGAATGAGTGTGAATACTCCAGCCCCACCACATTTCTGGAGAATTCGATGACGGCACATTGGAGACCCAGGCAGATGCCGAAAAAGGGGACCTCCTGTTCCCTGGACCAGCGGATGGCCTCCACCATTCCCTCCACCCCCCGGGATCCGAACCCCCCCGGGATCAGAATCCCCTGATAGGCGTCCAGGATCGAGAGATCCTCTCCTCCTTCGAATCGCTCGCTGGAGATCCAGTCGATCTCCACACCCACATCATTGGCGATGCCCCCGTGGATGAGAGCCTGTTGGATGGATTTGTAGGAATCCACCAGCTCCGTGTATTTGCCCACCACGGCGATGCGGACGGGTCCTCCGGCGGGAGACCGAATGCGCTCCACCATACCCCGCCACTCCGAGAGGTCCGGGGCCGGAGTCTCCAGTGCCAGGCGCTCCACCACGAAGTCGTCCAGCTTCTGTCGCTTCAACTCCAGGGGCACAGCGTAGATGGTATCCACATCCAGGGCCTGCACCACTCCGTTGATGTGAACGTTGGTGAACAGGGCGATCTTCCGCCTCAGGTCCTCGTCCATGGGATGCTCGGTGCGGCAGACCAGCACGTCGGGCTGGATCCCGATCTCCATGAGCTCCCGGACGGAATGCTGGGTGGGCTTCGTCTTCAGTTCTCCGGCCGCGGCAATGTAGGGAACCAGGGTCAGGTGCATGACCAGGGAGTTCCCGGGCCCAACCTCCTGTCGAAACTGACGGATGGCCTCCAGAAACGGTTGACTCTCGATGTCTCCCACCGTCCCCCCGATCTCGGTGATGACCACGTCCATCCCTGGACCCAGCCGGCTGATGCTGCCCTTGATCTCGTCGGTGATGTGAGGGATGACCTGGACCGTGGAACCCAGGTAGTCCCCTCTCCGTTCCTTTTCGATGACGGTCTGGTAGACACGTCCCGTGGTGATGTTGTTGGCCTGGCTCAAAGACTGATCCAGGAAGCGCTCGTAATGTCCCAGATCCAGGTCCGTCTCCGCTCCGTCATCCGTAACGAACACCTCGCCGTGCTGGAAGGGGGATAGGGTTCCCGGATCCACGTTGATGTAGGGATCGAATTTCTGGAGGGTGACCCGAAGCCCCCGGAGCTTCAGGAGCCTGGCCAGGGAGGCCGCAGCAATTCCCTTGCCCAGGGAGGAGACCACTCCTCCCGTTACGAAAATGTACTTGGGGGGGGTCTGGGTGGAATCCGTCATAGCCCGATCTTCTTCGTTTGGGAATTCATGAGCTCTTCCAGTCGTTGCTCCATCCTTACTGCATCGGCGGGCGTGTCCACCCCGGGGTCCGCCGCCCCCACCACCGCCACACCAATTCTCAGCCCGGCCTCCAGGGGCCTGAGCTGCTCCAGCTTCTCGAGCCGCTCCAGCGGCGATGGGACGAGTGCCACCCAACTCTCCAGCGCTTCGGAGGTGTAGGCGTAGATCCCGATGTGCCTGAGGAAGGGTTCACGACCCAACTCCTCCGCCGTGGGCTTCTCATCCCGTTTGAAGGGGATGGGAGACCTGGAGAAATAAAGGGCCCGGCCGGTC
Organism: uncultured Gemmatimonadaceae bacterium; assembly: GCA_964605505.1. Taxonomy (GTDB): domain Bacteria; phylum Gemmatimonadota; class Gemmatimonadetes; order Longimicrobiales; family Gaopeijiaceae; genus CAZSDD01. The sequence goes on from CAZSDD010000012.1 coordinate 23,836, forward strand.
TGGCCCCGGACGACCTTCACCACCGAAGGATCCTTCCGATTCTCCAGGTCCATGACCGGCGTGGCGCAGGTGCCGATGTCCCATCCCTCCTCCCGAACCAGGTCCATGGCTACCAGGAGGTGCCGCTCCTTCAGGAGAGGTTCGTCTCCCTGGATATTCACCACCACCTGGAAGTCCCTGTATCGCTCTCCACGGGCTACCTCCGCGACCCGATCGGTGCCGGACGGGTGATCCGGGGAAGTCAGCTCCACCGGTGCCCCCATGGCCCGACACACCTCTGCCACGGCTTCCGAGTCCGTAGCCACCACGGCCTCGTCCAGAGCGCTCATGCCCTCCACCCTCCGCCACACCCATTCGATGAGGGGGCGTCCGAGCAGGGGATAGAGAGGCTTGTTGGGGAGGCGGGTCGAGGCGAGCCGGGCCGGGACGATTCCCAGGACACGGCCGCTCACGGGCGCCCTCCGGCGCCGAAAGGTCGGAAGCTCATTGCAATTTTCACGCCATTAAAGGTAGAAGAGGGGGATTGGCAGGGCAACCGGGGGCCGGTCGGGAGGGCTACATCAAAATTTCAGCAGCATCGGAGCGTCGGCGCTTCAGAATGTCAGGAAATTCTCCAGGAGTGTCTTCCCCCCCTGGGAAAATAGGGACTCCGGGTGGAACTGGACGCCCCAGATGGGGTGGGTCCGATGACGGATTCCCTGGATTTCCTCCCCGAAACGCTGGGGATCCGACCAGGCCACGACCTCCAGAACCTCTGGAAGCGCGGCGGGGTCCGTGACGAGAGAGTGATAGCGGATCACCTCCAGAGGGTCCGGAAGACCACGGAAGAGCCCCCGGCCCGTATGCCGGACAGCCGCCGTCTTTCCGTGCATGACCTCTCCGGCCCGGACGGTCCGGCCCCCGAAGGCCTCCCCGATGGCCTGATGCCCCAGGCAGACCCCCAGGACGGGAATCGAGGGCCCCAACTCCCGGATGAGGTCCACGCTGATTCCGGCCTCTGCAGGCGTGCATGGACCGGGTGAAACCACAATGCGCCGGGGGGCCAGCTTCCGTATCTCATCCACGGACGCCTCGTCGTTACGAAAGACCTGGGGATCTGCCCCCAGCTCTCCGAGAAGCTGTACCAGGTTCCAGGTAAAGGAATCGTAGTTATCCAGGACCAGAATCATGGAAGAGGATTAACGCCGGACCACCCCCGGACACAAGGCTCGGGAGAGACACCGGGAGTGCGCTGAAAATCCTGTAGCGAGCCCCCGAATCCCGGAATGGCCTCCTCGTGGAAGGAGATGAAGAGGGATTTCCCGCCCCGGGTTCTTTACCCCGGCTCCCGTTGCGGGAAGATTGGAGGGCGCACCGTCGTAACATGATTGGAGTTGCGGCAGGAGCCTGTCCGAGAAACCTATCCGAGAAGACAGCTCCGGCTGGCTATCAGGAGATACGCATGTTTTCACGTTGTCTGGTCTGTCGTTCTCCCTTTCCGGCGAACGAAACCCTGGAGCAATTTCCCCGGGCCGCCCGGGTGGCCTACGACCCGGCGAGGGGCCGGCTCTGGGCGGTATGCAGGAGGTGCAAGCGGTGGAGCCTGGCCCCAATCGAGGAGCGTTGGGAAGCCCTGGAGGAGCTGGAAAAAGTCACCCGGGACCGTGGGCGGCTCCTTTCCCAGACCGACAACATCGCCCTTTTGAGGGTCGACAGGCTCCAGATCGTGAGGGTGGGAAGGGCGAACCTGAGAGAGCAGGCATGGTGGCGGTACGGTACCGAGCTCAGGCACCGGAGGAAGAAGTTCAAGACCCTGTCCACAGCCGGGGCCGTGGGAGCCGGCGCCGCCATCTGGGGGGGATTGACCACAGGAGGGATGGGCTTCATCGCGGCCTGGCTCCTCTGGGACAACGTCCCCGAAAAGATTCCCGACGCCGCCCGCTGGTTCCGGTTCGGCGGAGACGCCTGGCGGGGCAAGACCAGGTGCGCCAGGTGCGGATACACCTTCCGCCGGGTGGCCTATCGCCGCCGGGGGAGCCTCCTTCTCGTTCCGTCCCAAGAAGGCGCTTCCCTCGGACTTTCCTATCGTTGCCCCCGATGTGGAGACTTCCGGGAGGGTGGACTCCAACTCAGAGGACCGGAGGCGGAACAGACCATTCGCCGGGTCCTGGCATATCACCACTTCTCCGGGGCCGACGGCCGGACCGTCACCGGCGCCACTCGTCTCATCCAGGAAGCCGGCTCTCCGGATGACCTGACCCGGATTCTCCTGAGAGACGGAAAGCGGCTGGAGGAACTGGGGCGTACCGGTGGAATCGCTCTGGAGATCGCCGCCAACGAGTCGTCGGAGCAGCGACTCCTGGAGTTGGAACTGGCGGAGTTGGAAGCCCACTGGCGAACGGAGGAAGAACTGGCAGCCATCATTGATGGAGAGCTCACCCCCCTCGCACTCCCGGAACGACTCCGGCGAAAGGTGACGGGTCGGGGGTGAGAACAGCAGAGCGTTCCCATTCCCTTGCCGGAAAGGTTAGAATTCCGGAGCGTCGAAGACTCGGGGTACAGGGGGAGAGAGGCCGCGCCCGTGTCCAGCCCGGACTCTCCCAGGGCATCCAGCGAGAAGGAGCCTCTCCCTGCCCACTGGCAACCGAAAGGCGGCCGGCCCATTCGGGCAATGGCCCCAAGGTGGCGGGAATGACTAGAGACAGACCCTGGAAGATCCTTTTTCTTCTCTTTCTCCTCCTGGCCGGCTGCGGAACGGAAGATCGGCAGAGGGGTGGAGAGGACCGGCCAACGGTGGTGGTCTCCATCTACCCGGTGGGGGACCTGGTCCGGCAGATGGCCGGAGACGTCGTCAGCGTCGAGGTCCTGCTCCCGGCCGGTGCTTCCCCGGCCACCTTCGATCTCACCCCCCTCCAACTTCGGACGTTTCAGAACGCTTCTCTCTTTCTCATGATCGGTGGAGGCCTGGATGAATGGGTTTCCCGCCTGACCCAGGGATCCGAAAGGGACACGCCGGTAGTGAGGCTCTCAGAGGGGATTCCCCTTCTGGAGGGTGGCGGTCATGAGGGGGAGGGGAACCCCCATGTGTGGCTGGACCCCATACTGGTTCGGGACCACTTTCTCCCGAAAATGCAGGATGCCCTCTCCGGGATCTCTCCGGAAGCCGCCGAGGCGGTGCCGGCCGGTGCCAGGGCTCTGGCCGATTCCCTCACTCGCCTGGATGCAGAGATCCGGGAACAGCTGTCTCCTCTCCAACGCCGGTCGTTCCTCTCCACCCATGCCGCGTGGAGCTACTATGCCCTTCGTTACGGCCTGGAGGAAGCCGGTGTGATCCACACACATCCGGGACAGGATCCTTCCAGCAGGGAAATGGCTCATCTTCTGGAGGAGGCCAGGGACCACGAGATCCACTGTCTTTTCATCGAACCCCAGCTCGGCGACGTGGCAGCCAGAGCCCTGGCCACCGAGCTTTCCCTTCCCACCTGCATGCTGGACCCTCTTGGTGGGCCCGGGATGGAAGACCGGGAGGGATACCTGGAGCTGCTCCGCTTCAATACGACCCAGTTCGTCCGGGGCCTGGGAGGTGACTCCGGGTGAATTGCTCCCCTGCAGCTGATCCGGCCATCCGGGTCGAGAACGTCTGGTTTTCCTACGGTCGCCGGAAAGTCCTGGAAGGGGTTTCCATGGACATCCCCCATGGGTCTTTTACGGCCCTCATCGGGCCCAACGGCGCTGGCAAGTCCACTCTTCTCCGGCTTCTGCTGGGGGTGCTGAAGCCCGGGAAGGGCCGGATTTCCATCCTGGGACGGGTGCCCGGAAAACAGGGCCAGCCCATCGGGTACGTTCCCCAGGGCATTCGCCTTCCCCGAGGCTTCCCACTTTCGGTGAGGGACGTGGTTCTCATGGGCCGGTACGGAAACCTGGGTTTTTTCCGGAGACCGGGTTCCGAGGATCGCCTCCGGTCCGACGAAGCCCTGGACTCGGTTGAGATGCTGGATTTTCGGGAACGAAGCTTCGAGGATCTGTCCGGAGGACAGCAACAGCGGGTCCTCATCGCTCGGGCCCTGGTGGGAGACCCCTGCCTCCTGATCCTGGACGAGCCAACGGCCGGGTTGGATCCGGCGGCCCGGGCCCGATTCTACGGCAGGGTCTGCGACCTCCAGCGAGCCCGGGGCCTCACCCTCTTCTGCGCCTCCCACGACGTGGAGGACGTGGCTCAGCACGCCCAGACCCTCATCCTCCTGGATCACACCGTTCGGGCCATGGGGCCGCCCCAGGAGGTCCTGAAGAGCCGGGCCGTCCCGGAGGTCTACCACTTTCCTCCCCCACACGTCCATGCCGATGGACCCGGAGAGAGCTCATGATGGAGTTCCTCTCCTACGGATTCATCCAGCGGGCCCTCCTGACGGGCGGGGTCCTGGGAGTCACCTGCGCCGTCCTGGGCGTCTTCGTGGTCCTCAGGCGCATGGCCTTCATCGGGGTGGGCATCTCCCACGCTGCCCTGGGAGGCGTTGCGGTGGGCCTCCTGTTGGGCGCCCCTCCTGTCATTGCCGCCGGTGTCTTTTCAGTGGGGGTGGCCTGGGTCATCGGGTGGCTGACCCGGAAGGGAGAGGTCTCGGAGGACACGGCCATCGGGGTCTTCTTTCCCACCGCCATGGCTCTGGGAGTGGCCCTCATCAGCCTGTCCCAGACCTATCGGCAGGACCTTCTGGGGTACCTCTTCGGGAATATCCTCTCGGTGGGTCCGGAGGACCTCTGGCTCCTCCTTGGGCTGGCAGGTGTCTCTCTCGGCATCCTGGCCCTCTTCTTCAAGGAATTCCTGTTTCTGGGCGTGGATGAAGAGGCGGCCAGAGCCGCGGGCCTTCCCGCTGCCTTTCTGAGCTACCTCCTGCTGACCATCCTGGCCGTCACCATCGTGGCCAGCATGAAGCTGGTGGGGATCATCCTGGTTTCGGCCTTCCTGGTGGTACCCGCCGCCACGGGCCAGGCCCTGGGCCAGTCCGTGGCCGGAATGGTCTTCTTTTCGGTGGCCTCGGCCCTGGTGTCCGTCTTTGCCGGACTCTGGCTCTCCTGGCTCTGGAACCTTCCATCGGGCGCTTCCGTCGTCCTCTTCGCCGCCGCCCTCTTTTTCGGGAGCTACCTCCTGGGGCCCTTCCTGCGCGGCACTCCGCTTCAGTAATCCACGGGCCTGAGATAGAACTCACCGATGGCGGTTTCGGAGAGAACGGCCACCGTGGGAAACTCCCGCTTCCAGTGGGTGGAGCTCAGTCGGTGCCAGACGACCTGGACCGCCTCTTCCTCGAAACCAAACCGGACCAGGTCCTCCCGGCCGTATCCCCTGAGAAACCAGTAGAGAATGGGATCGGCCGCCTGGTAGGAAATCCCCAGCTCATCCTCATCGTTGATTCCCCGAATCAGGTCGGCCGATGCCGGCTTGTCCACGATGATGTCAGGAACCCCAAGAATCCTGGCCAGGGCCCACACCTGGGTCTTGAACAGGTCACCCAGAGGATTGACTGGGGGCGAATCATCGGCATGCCAGGTGAAATATCCCAGGAGGCGCTCGCTCTTGTTTCCTGTGCCAAGGGGAAGGCGGCCCAGCTTTGCGGACTGGTCGAAGAGGGTGACGGCCCGGATCCGGGCCGCCAGATTCCCCCGACGGAGATCCGAGATATCCGGGCCCACGGTCTGGATATAGGCATCAACCGACGGAGTGATGTCGATAGTGGCATGCTGCGCTCCCGAGAGCTCCAGAACCTGGGCCGCGTGCTCCAGGCTCTCGGGGCTGGATGTTGCGTACGGCATTCGAAGCCCCGTGACGTTTTCCGGCCCCAGGGCTTCCACGGCCAGAAGGAGGGATACGGCCGAGTCCACCCCCCCCGAGACACCCACCACCACACCCTCGAAGCCCTTTCTCTCCACCACCTCCTCCCGGATGAAGGCCACCAGGGTTCGGTGGACCAACTCCAGGTCCAGAGCCAGCAGGTCCGGATCATCGAATCGGGGGCCATGACTCGGGAGGCCGTCCCCCGGCCTGCCCCCCAGAACCACATCGGGTTCTTCTCCTTCTCCACATCCCTCCTCCGCCCCCTCAGGATCGCTCAGTCCCCTGGATCCCGCCCGCTCCAGAGCTCTCTGGAGGTGGGGGAGCATCTGCCGCAGGTCAGCCAGGAGGGGGGTCTCGAAGCGGGCCCGATCGATGGCCTCTCCGTCCAGGGCCACGGAAACGATGCCCTCCTCCATGAGAGGTCCCCTGGCCAGGATTGCGCCATCCGGAGCCGCCGCGATGGAGCCCCCGGGAAACACCTTCCCTCCCTCCGAGCCCACCAGCTGGGACACGGCAACGAACACACCGTGCTCCAGGGCCGCCCCCCGGGCAACACGCTCCCAACGCTTCAGATTCCCGGGTTTCCCTGGCCCTGACCGGAAGTCCCTGGCCGGAGAGGCGCTCACCACCAGGATCAACTCGGCCCCGTCCAGTGCCAGTATGGTTGGGGGGAGGGTGTGCCACATCTCCTCGCACACCAGGATGCCCATTCGCCCGAACGGTGTGTTGAAGGCCGCCAGATCCCTGCCGGGATCCACGAATCGGGCCTCCTCGAAGATCCCGTAGGTAGGAAGAAACATCTTCCGGTGGACATGGAGAGCCCGATAGGCCTCCCCGTCCGGCTCCAGATACACCACACTGTTGTGGATCCCCCTGCGCCAACGCTCGTAGAAGCCCAGTACCAGGTGAACCCCCTGGTCCCGGGGCGGGCCCAACCGCCTGGCCAACTCCTCCACCGTCAGCGACCCCTCGGCCACCCCGCCCTCCATGAAATACCCGGTGAGACAGGCTTCCGGGAATACAAGGACATCGTGATCCGGGCCGAAGCTGGCGACCCTTTCCCGGATCCGATCCAGATTCTCGGCCAACTCCCCCTTCCGCGGCTTGAACTGCACCAGACCCAATCGGAGGGGAATCGGAGCTTCGTCACGGTGTGGTGTCATGGATGTTTGCTCACCTGTTGGATCCCACCGGGCATCGATATTCCTGGAACTCGTATGCATGGTTCCTCCCGGAAGGGGCAAAGAAACTTACGCCCGCTCCGGGAAGCCGGTTCGGCGACCTGGAAAACGTCCTTTTAAACGTAAGGGGTCCCGAGAGACCGCGCATGTGGAACGTTCCAGGGTTCAAAAGTGTTATTTTCATGTTTCCGTAAACGATCCCGGACCCCTGGAACCGTCATGTACTTCAGATCTTCCATCCTGCTCGTGCTTCTCTCCCTCCTCCTCCCTCTGGACGGTGGCGCCCAGTCAGGGGAAGCTGCCCGAGAAGATTCGACGGAATCCTCCGGCTCCGAAGTGCGGGCGATCCCGGAGAGCCAGGTATTTCTGGGCGCATTCAAGTCCATCCTGGATTTTCACCAGACCACTTTCAGTGATTCGGCTCTCTGGGAGAACGCTCTCGACGGCCTCATCGAAGGGTTGAACGATCCCTACGCCGAGATCTTTACCGCTGAAGAATACGGGGCCTTCGAAGAAGACAATACCGGCGACTACGCCGGCATCGGGGTCCAGATCACCCGGCTGAACCAGCGAGTGACGATTACGGCAGTCTTTCGCGAAACTCCGGCGGCCGGCGTGGGACTCATGGTGGGCGATCGGATCGTGGGCGTCGGAGGGCACGACGCCCGGGAATGGACCGTGGATCAGGCCCGGGACTCCATCCGGGGAGAGGTCGGATCCGTGGTGGAGGTCACCGTGGAGCGGACCGGACTGGGCGAGGCCATCACTCTGCCCATTCGACGGGACCAGGTCCACGTCTCCGCCGTGACGGCCACCCTCCTCCAGGACACCCTGGGATACATCCAGGTGGATCGTGTAGCCAGGGGATCGGCGGCGGAGGTGGATTCGGCCTTCGCCGTCCTGAAGGATGCCAAGGGCATAATCCTGGACCTCAGGAGGAACCCCGGAGGCTACCTGGTGGAGTCCCTGGACATGGCGGACCTTTTCCTTCAGCCGACCCAACCCCTGGCCAGCACCCGGAGCCGAACCCCCCAGGAGGCCGACGCCACGCAGGAGCAATCGTTCCGGGCTCGCCTCCCCGCCAGGATCCCCGAGAAGCCCCTGGTGATCCTGGTTGACGGCTATACGGCTTCAGCTGCGGAGATCGTGGCCGGAGCCCTGCAGGATCATGACCGGGCTGTGGTGCTGGGTGAGCGAACCTTCGGGAAAGGGGTGGTCCAGACGGTCCTGCCCCTGCCGGCGGATCGGCGGCTCCGTATCACCACCGGGGACTGGATGACGCCGCTGGGCCGATCCCTTCACATTCCCAGGGACCTGGAAGGCCGCCCCCTTGCCCGGGAATCCGACACCTTCCAGGTGGTACGGACGGCAGCGGGACGATCCCTCCGGGCCGACGGTGGTGTCTATCCGGATCTGGTAGTCCAGGATGACACCCTGACCACGGCTGAGCAGCGCCTTCTCATCGAATCCGCCAGGGCCGGCATCCCCCTGACGCTCCGCTTGGCGGAATTCGCTTTCCAGGAAGCCCAGAAGGCCCTGGACGGGTCCGGGAATCAGGAGATGGATCCGGATGTCGTAGTGGCACTGATGGAGGCTCTTCGGGAGGAAGGCGTGCCGTCCGACGTCCTGGACCATCCCGACGTCAGGCGGTATCTGGACTGGACCGCGCGGATCGACTTCGCCATGCGCACCGACCGTCAGAGCCACGCCCTGGAGCTTCGAGCAGAGAGGGATCGGGTCCTGGCCGCTGCCATCCGGTTTTTGGCGGAGGCGGAGAGCCAGTCGGATCTCTTTGCCGCCGTGGAAGCCGAGGTGGCGGCTCAGGCGGAGAACGCCCAGAACGATGAGCCGGCTCCCTCTCTCCAGGGAGGATAGGCCGGGCCATGCCGCCGGGCCGGGCAGGTTTGAATGTTCGCGAACCGCGAGTCGAACCCGGCGATCCGTGATGCGATGTTGGCGGTTCCCGGGTCGATGGCGGCCGTGGGGGCGTGAATGTCGGTGCTAGCCCCGGGGATGAAAGGTCCGATGCACTTCCCTGAGGTATTCCCGGTCCACATGGGTATAGATCTGGGTGGTGGAGATGTCGGCGTGGCCGAGGAGCTCCTGCACCGCTGCCAGGTCCGCGCCGCCCTCCAGGAGATGGGTGGCGAAGCTGTGCCGGAACGTGTGAGGGGAGATCTCCCGGCCGATCCCGGCCCCTTCAGCGCTCTTCCGGACCAGGTTCCAGATGGCCATCCGGCTCAAGGGGGTGCCTCGGTTGTTGAGGAAGACCACCCCTCTTCCCTTCCCCTGGTCCAGGACGGGGCGAAGCTCCCGGAGGTAGCGTTCAACGGCCCGCCTGGCCGGCTTCCCGAGGGGAACGATCCGTTCCCTGGATCCCTTTCCGAATACAGTGCAGATCCCCTCCTTCAGATCCAGATTGATGAGCTTGAGGTCGAGAAGCTCCGAAACCCGGACCCCTGTGGCATAGAGGATCTCCAGGATGCTCCGATCCCGCCAGTAGAGAGGGTGGTCGGGATCCGGAGCCTCCAGAATCCGCCCGATCTCTTCCACTGAAAGGACGTTCGGGAGCGTTCTCCCCGCTCGCGGCGACTCCAGACCCTCTCCGGGATCCCGGTCCAGGACTCCTTCTTCCATCAGGAAGACGAAGTAGCCCTTGACGGAAGAGATGTTTCTTCGGATGGTGGCGGGAGCCAGACCCTGGTCCTTCAGATGGTAGATGAATTCTCTGAGATGCCGGGAATCTATGGCATCGGGATGGGATACGCCCCGGCTGGACAGAAAGGCGAAGAGCTTTCCCAGATCTCTCTCGTAGGCTGACAGCGTCCGCTCCGAGAGGCCTCGCTCGAAGGTGAGATAATCCAGGAAGGACTCCATACGAAAGGCGGGATCATCGCTCATCCGGGGAATATCAGGGCAGAGGCTCCACCAGGGCCACGGCATGGACCGCCATGCCCTCCCCCTTTCCGATCCACCCCATTCCCTCGTTGGTCTTACCCTTCAGCGATACGGAAGCCCGGGGGACGCCCAGTACCTGGGCCAGGCGGCCCCGGATGGCATCGGCCAACGGGGAGATTTTCGGCTCTTCGCAAATCACTACGGCATCCACGTTCACCGTTCGAAAGCCCTTTTCCCGAAGGATGACCGCGGCCCTCGCCAGCAGATCCATGGAGTCGGCATCCTTCCAGGCCTCTCCTCCGGGCGGGAAGTGTCGACCGACGTCTCCGGCGGCCACAGCTCCCAGAATGGCATCGATTACGGCATGGGCCAGGGCATCCCCGTCGGAGTGGCCCGAGAGCCCAGGGGCATCGGGGACGTGAATCCCACCCAGCACCAGGGGGCGGGAGGGATCGAAACGATGGGAATCATACCCGATACCGACACGCATCTTCGCCCTCCTCTGGTTCCCTATTCCTCCCACCGCCGGAAGAGAAGTGCCACGTTGTGCCCGCCAAATCCGAAGGAGTTGCTGAGAGCCAGGCGCACCGGGCGCTCTACCAGTCGATTGTGAGCATAATCCAGGTCACACTCAGGATCGGCCTCTGAGAAGTTGATGGTGGGGGGGATCTTCCCCTCCCGGGTAACCAGAGCTGAAATAACCCCTTCCGCGGCTCCTGCCGCGCCCAGGAGATGCCCCACCATGGACTTGGTGGAGCCCACGATCATCTGGTAGGCATGGTCTCCGAAAAGGGTCTTGATGGCGGTGGTCTCCATGATGTCGTTGTGGGGAGTGGCCGTACCGTGGGCATTGATGTAGTCCACCTCGGAAAATTCGACGCCGGCGTCCTCCAGGGCCGCCGTCATGGCGATCCTGGCGCCCATCCCCGTAGGCTCCGGAGCCGTCATGTGATAGGCGTCTCCGGAAGCCCCGTATCCCGCGAATTCCGCCACGATCTCGGCGCCCCTGGCACGGGCATGATCCAGGGTTTCCAAAACCACCGCCGCCGCGCCTTCGCCGATGAGGAATCCGTCCCGGCCGGCCTCGAAGGGTCGGCTGGCCCGTTCAGGATCGTCGTTCCGGGTCGTCATGGCCCTCATGGAGGAGAACCCGGCGATGGCCAGGGGCGTGATGGACGCCTCCGTGCCTCCGGCCAGCATCACGTCGGCATCCCCCCGCTGGAGTATCCGCAGCGCGTCGCCCAGGGCGTGACCGCTGGACGCGCAGGCCGAAACCGTGGCGTAGTTGGGACCCTGGGCGCCGAAGCGGATGGAGACCTGTCCCGCAGCCATGTCCGGAATGAACATGGGCACAAAGAACGGACTCACCCGTTTGGCACCCTTCTGGATCAGGGTCCGGCACTGGTCCTCGAAGGTCTGCATTCCTCCGATTCCACTACCGAAAATCACTCCAAAACGATGGGGCGCCACCTCCCTCCGGTCCTCCTGGGACAGGAGGCCTGCAGAGGCCATGGCTTCGTCGGCCACGGCGATGGCAAACTGGACGAAGCGATCGTTTCGGCGGATCTCCTTCTTTTCCAGATACTCGCCGGGGTCGAACCCCTTCACCTCACACGCGATACGTGTGGCGTACTCTTCCGTGGCTTCGAACCGGGTGATGGGTCCACCGCCACTGACTCCGGAAAGGAGAGCCTTCCAGGAGTCGTGGACGTTGTTTCCCACCGGGGAAAGAAGACCCATCCCGGTGATGACAACCCGGTTCTTGCCTCCGTTACCTGAATTCGACATGCGCTCTCAGGAGACTGAGGTTAGAGATGGCTTCGCCGTTCAGGCGTCGTCCATGTGGTCCACCAGATACTTGATGGCGTCCCCGACGGTCCTCATCTGCTCGGCATCCTCGTCGGGAATGTCCACTCCGAATTCCTCCTCGAAGGCCATGACCAGCTCAACGGTGTCCAGGGAATCGGCTCCCAGATCCTCCACGAAGGATGCCTCAGGCGTGACCTTTTCCGGATCCACACCCAACTCGTTGATGATGATCTCCTTGACCTTGGCTTCAGCGTTGTCCGCCATGATACCCCCTGGGTTGAACTGATGAGTGTTGAGTATTGATTCTGGTTTCTTCTGGTCAGTCATGTTTACAGGTCACCCACAACTCTTACATCACCATACCGCCGTCCACGCCGATGACCTGACCGGTAATGTACCCAGATTCCGGTCCTGCGAGGAAGCGCACGACTCTGGCCACGTCCTCGGGTTGGCCCAGGATGCCCATGGGAATCTGGCCCTTCAGCCCTTCCACCACTTCGGGGTTGAGCTTCGCCGTCATCTCGGTCTGAATGAACCCTGGCGCCACGGCGTTGCATCGGACCCCGCGGCTGGCGAATTCCCGGGCGACGCTCTTCGTGAGCCCCAGAAGGCCGGCCTTGGACGCCGCATAGTTGGCCTGCCCGGCATTCCCCATGAGGCCGATGACAGAGGCGATGTTGACGATACTGCCCCGGCGGCGCTTCATCATCCCCCTGGCCACGGCCTTCGTGGTGTTGAATGCCCCTTTCAGATTCACGGTCAGGACCTGGTCCCACTCTTCCTCGGACATCCGCAGCAGGAGATTGTCCCGTGTGATTCCCGCATTATTTACCAGGATCTCCACGGGACCCAGGGACTCTTCCAGGTCCTTGAAAACGGATTGAACAGCTTTGAAATCCGTGACATCCGCACCGTATCCCATGTGACCGTCTCCCGGGAGGCCGGAGGCGGCCTCCCGGGCGCCCTCCTCGTCCACGTCCAGCACCGCCACCCTGAAGCCGTCTTCAGCCAGGGTTGTGGCGATGGCCAGGCCGATCCCACGTGCCCCGCCCGTGACGACAGCCACCCGCTCGTTCTTATCGCTCACGTTAAAAAGCTCTTTCTCCCGGGATCGGGCTCAGGGGCCGATGGAGTCGAAATCCGAAGGTTGGCCCAGAGAGACACAGGGCAGTCCCTTTGCATTTCTCTTGTTCAGGCCACAGAGAACCGACCCGGCTCCCAGTTCATAGAATCGTTCCACTCCCGCCTCCACCATGGTCTTCACAGAGGCGGCCCATCTCACGGGAGAGGTGAGCTGTTCCACCAGAAGCTCCCGGGCCTGCCGTCCGTCCCCCACCAGTTCCGCGGACACATTGGAGACCACAGGAAATCGAGGATCCGAGAACTTGATTTCTTCCAGCCTGTCCCGCAATCCCGACCTGGCCGGCTCCATGAGAGGAGAGTGGAAGGCTCCGGAAACCGTCAGGGGCAGAACCCGCTTGGCCCCGGCCTCCTTCGCCAGGCGCATGGCCTCCTCAACTCCATCCACTTCTCCGCTGATGACCACCTGGCCCTGGGAATTGAAATTGGCAGGGACACAGATCTTTCCACCGTCATTCACGGTCCGACAGACTTTCTCCACCGCCGCATCCCCGAGTCCCAGGACGGCGGCCATGGTCCCCGGACGCTCCACTCCGCTGGCGAACATGAGCTCGCCTCTCAGGCGAACCGCCTCCAGGGCGTCCCTGAAGCTCAGGGTGCCGGCGACCACATGGGCGGAAAACTCTCCCAGGGAGTGACCCGCCGCCACCGTTACCGGGCCCAGCTCGTCACCCAGAACCCGGTGGACGGCCACCGAATGAACCAGAAGGGCCGGTTGGGCATTGCGGGTAAGGGTCAATGCCTCCAGGGGCCCTTCCCAGGCCAGCCTGGAAAGATGGGCTTCCAGAATGTCGTCGGCCTCATGGAAGACCTCGGCAGCCCGGGGAAAGGAAAGAGCAAGCTCCCGGCCCATGCCTACGGACTGGGACCCCTGACCCGGGAATAGAAGAGCGACGGACATGGCGGTCGGTCTCCGGCCTAGAGGCGGATGGTCATGGCCGACCAGGTGAAGCCGGCCCCGAACGCTACGGTGAGAATCTGGGACCCCGGCCCGACCCTCCCCGTTTCGATGGCCTCATCCAGGGCAACAGGCACAGCAGCGGAACTCATGTTCCCGTACCGGTCCACATTCACATAGACCTTCTCCATGGGAATTCCGGCGTACTTCGCCGTGGCTGTGATGATTCTCATGTTGGCCTGGTGGGGGATCAGGAGATCCACATCGTCTCCCGTCATCCCGGCCCGCTGCAGCGCCAGATCCGAGGCTTCGGCCATGGACCGGACCGCATTCTTGAATACCTCCCTGCCGGACATCTTCAGCAGGTGATCTCTATTCTCCAGGACCTCCGGTGACATGGGCATGGTGGCCCCCCCGCCAGGTCGGTAGAGGAGGTTGCCCAGCGTTCCGTCGGACTTGTGGAACTGGGAAATGATTCCGGCGTTTCCTTTGGCCTTTCTCACCACGGCAGCCCCGGCACCGTCCCCGAAAAGGACACAGGTTGTCCGGTCCTCCCAATCCACGATGGCGCTCATCTTCTCGGTGCCGATGACCAGCGCGATCTCTCCCCGGCCGGCGGCCAGAAACCCTTCAGCGATCCCGAGACCGTAGAGCCATCCCGAGCAGGCTGCAGCCACGTCGAAAGCCATGGCGTTGTCCGCTCCCAGAAGGGCCTGAACGTCACAAGCCGTGGAGGGAAGCAAGCGATCCGGAGTGGCGGTGGCCAGGATGAGAAAATCCACTTCCCCCGGCTCCAGGCCGGCCTTTTCCATGGATCGGCGGGCGGCTTCCGCCGCCATGTCTCCAGCTCCCTCATCCGGGCGGGCAATGCGGCGTTCCCGGATCCCCGTCCGCTCCCGGATCCATTCATCGGAGGTCTCCACGATCTGTTCCAGATCCTGGTTCGTCAGGACCCTTTCCGGGAGGTACCGACCCGTCGAAACGATTTCCACCAGGGGTTGTGGATGCTTGACCATACCTGATTCTCGTCTTCTCAGTGAACGTCTTGTTTGGCCAGGGCCGACGCCATGTGGGTGACCATGGAGGAACGGACGGCCTGTGCCGCAGCATTGACGGCGCTGGAGATGGCCTTGGGAGGGGCAGATCCGTGGGTAATGATGATGACGCCGTTCACCCCCAGGAGTGGGGCGCCTCCGTATTCGGTATAGTCCAGGCTTCTGAAGATCCGGCGGAGATCCAGTGTTTCCACATGCTGGACCTCCAGTTCCCGCTTCAGGAGTCCCATGATGAATTCAGCCACGGACTCGTAGAACTTCAAAATGAGGTTTCCGGCGAAGCCGTCGCAGACCACAACGTCACTTCCACCTCGAATGATCTCCCGGCCTTCGATATTCCCGATGAAGTTGAGATCCTCGGCAGCCAGAAGCCTGTGTGCCTCCACCGAAAGCTCGTTCCCCTTCTCCGGCTCCTCCCCGATGTTGAGGAGCCCGATCCTGGGATTCTTCACTCCCAGGAGATCCTGGGCGTAGATTCGCCCCAGATGGGAGAACTGAACCAGGTGCTGGGGCTTGCAGTCCACATTGGCCCCGGCATCCAGAAGAAGGGTGGGCTTCGCTGACGTGGGTAGCACCGTCCCGATGGCCGGGCGATCAACTCCCTGCAGTGGCCGGAGAAAGAGAAGAGATGCAGCCATAACGGCCCCGGTTGACCCTCCGCTCACAAAAGCATCGGCCGCACCGTCCTTTTGCAGCTTCACCCCCACGACGATGGAAGACCTGGGCTTCTTGCGAACGGCCTGGGCTGGAGATTCCCCGGGAACGATACGGTCCGGAGCATGCACAATGGAAAGGCGGTCCAGAGGAAAGTCCGAATGCTTGGACAGCTCCCCCTCCAGAACCGCCTGATCCCCCACCAGAACGATCTCCAGATCGGATTCGGATTTGGCCAGTGCCTGGACAGCCCCCTCAATCTCGCTGAGAGGGGCCGTATCCGTCCCCATGGCGTCCAGAGCGATTCGCACTGATCAGTACCGGATCAGTCCTGATCGACGTCGATGACCGCCTCGTCCCGATAGAACCCACAGGTTGGGCAGACCCGGTGGGGAAGCTTGGGGTCCCCGCAACGCGGGCAGCCCTGAGTCACCACGGGTTCCGCCTTGTAGTGGGTACGCCGCTTCCGTTTCCGCTGCTTGGATGTCCGCTTCTTTGGAACCGCCATATCTCAATCTCGCTCGTCTTTCAGTGCTCGAAGGGCATCCCAGCGGGGATCGAGCTCCTCCGTGGAGCACTGGCAGCTTTCTTCGTTCAGATTCACGCCACAGATGGGACAGATCCCCCGGCAATCCTCTCTGCAGAGGAAATAGGGACGTTCCGAGAGGATCAACTCCTCCCGAATCACCCCAGCCAATTCCAGTTCCCTGGCCTCCACGGGCAGGATCCGGGTGAAATCCTCTTCCCCGTTCCCCCGCTCCTCCCCGGGGGGCACAAAAAGAAGGCTCAGTTCCTCGTGCACCGGAACCACGACCGGCTCCAGGCACCGCCTGCACTCCTGAGCCCTTCGGCCCCTGAGGGTCACGGTCACCAGCACTTCCCCGCTGGTGAACCACTCTGCTTTGCCGAAGATGGTGAGAGGGGTGGAAAACCCAAACCCCAACCCCTCCCAAATCGCATCTCCCGGCGGAATTTCCGCCTGGATATCGAGAGTCCCCTCCCGCTCCAGGCGAGCCAAGGGGATCGTTAGCATAGTCGAGAAAGGTAGCCAGAAGGACTCGGGGAGTCAACGCGAAAAAGGCTGCGCCACAAGGGGTTTTCTCCCCCCATGGGAAGGAACGAAAACAGCAGCGGTTTCGGGCGAAACCCCTGCTCTGGAACCGTGGAGAACCTTCTCAACCGGCCATTCCCAGGAGTTCCTGACGCGAAAAAAAGAAGGCCAGCTCCGAAGCCGCGTTCTCCGCCGAGTCCGACCCATGGATGGCGTTCCGTTCCTTGTTCTCTGCGTAAAGCTGCCGCACGGTCCCCTGGGAAGCTTCCGTCGGATCGGTGGCACCAATGACTTCCCTCAGTTTGACCACGGCATTCTCGGCTTCCAACACCATGGGCATGCAGGCACCGGATGTCATGAAACTCACGAGATCGCCATAGAACGGCCGTTCCTTGTGGACCTCATAGAAAGCTCTGGCCTGGATTTCGGTAAGACGCGTCATCTTAACGGCTTTCACCTCGAAACCTGCCTCCTCCAGGTGAGCCATGATCCTTCCGGCCTTTCCGGAGGCCACCGCGTCGGGCTTGATAATGGCAAGGGTACGAGTCATCTCTCCATCTTCTCTATTTGTTGCAGGAGTTCCTGGTCTATGGGCTCCCGGAGTTTCCCGGCACCTCATCGGCCTCCGGGCTGGAAGCGCTTCCCGGGCCAAAAAGAAGCTGAAGGGCCGTCTCCACAGAAAGGAATCCCACCAGCTCTCCCTCCCGGACCACCGGCAGCTGACTTACCCCCTTGTTCACCATAAGGTTCGCCGCTTCCACCAGGCTCTGATCCTCGGATATGCACATGATGGAGCGGGTCATGATCTCCCGGGCGGAAACGGAATCGGATTCCTTCACCTCCCTGGATCCCGTGATCCGATCCGGGAGGAGGGTCCGGATGGCATCGGCTGAGGTGATCAGTCCCAGAAAGTCGAGTTTTTCTCCAACCACCGGCACTGCCCGGATGCCCTGCCGGACCATGAGGCCCACGACCTCCGAAAGGGGCGTTTCAGGATAGACCCGATACTTCAGGGGGGTCAGGCCATCAGCCACCAGGAGCTGGTCCTGCACCTCCAGGTTCATGAACTCCGAAAAGGCCGTGACCTGGGAGGCGGATACGCATGAACGCAGATGATTGGCGTGCTCCTTTTCACGGAGAAACCGGGAGAGCGCCGGGATGGCCTGGAGCTTCAAAGGAGCCACACGCCTGGGGGTCAGGATCAGGAAGAGGACAGAAGCCGTCCCACCCTCCCCCGAGTCACCCAGATCGAAGGGCGCCGGCGCCAAACCCAGTGCGCCGGT
The DNA here is from genome assembly GCA_964605505.1 of uncultured Gemmatimonadaceae bacterium. GTDB lineage: Bacteria > Gemmatimonadota > Gemmatimonadetes > Longimicrobiales > Gaopeijiaceae > CAZSDD01. The sequence goes on from CAZSDD010000012.1 coordinate 41,611, forward strand.
GAGTTGAGTGACATCGCTGGAACGTGCTGCCGCCAGGATCACCCACTCGTTGACCCGGATGACCTCCCCCCGGGCCCCGGAGAAGAATTCTCCGGCCAGGCGAGGCCCGGCACCCTCGGAAAGGGCGCCGGAAACCTCCAACCTGTGACAGAGGAGACCGAGAGCCTCCTCCAACGTCTCTGCCTCGAGGGGAGCCAGGATGCGATCCCCCGAGAGAATCTCGGAGAGTTTCATACACGACTCCGCCCTTTCCCCCGGGCTCCGGAGGTGTCGGAACTAGCTGCCCAGGGCCTTCTGGATGAGTTCGGCGATCTCCACGGGACGAGCCGCCACAGCGATCCCATTTTCCTTGAAGGCACTCATCTTTTCTTCGGCCGTTCCCGCAGAGCCGCTGATGATGGCACCGGCGTGGCCCATACGTCGCCCTGGAGGCGCCGTCTGTCCGGCGATGAACCCCACCACCGGGATGTCCAGATTCTCCTTGACCCAGGCCGCGGCTTCCTGCTCGTCGGTCCCGCCGATCTCACCGATCATGACGATGGCCTTCGTCTCCGGGTCGTCCTTGAAGGCGGAGAGGGCATCGATGAAGTTGGTCCCGATCAGGGGATCCCCACCGATACCCACACAGGTGGTCTGTCCGATACCTGCGTTGGTGAGCTGGATGACAGCCTCATACGTCAGGGTGCCGGAGCGGGATATGACCCCCACCGGTCCAGGCGTGACGATCTGGGCAGGCAGAATCCCTACTTTTGCCTTCCCCGGGGAGATGATCCCGGGGCAGTTGGGACCCAACAGCCTGGCGCCCCTGTCTTTCACATACCTCAGGACCCGGGTCATGTCCTGCACCGGAACGCCCTCGGTGATGCAGACGATGAATTCGACTCCGGCTCCCGCGGCTTCCAGAACGGCTCCGGCGGCGAATGCCGGAGGCACGTAGATGGCTGCGGTGTTGGCCCCGGCTTCCTGGACAGCCTCTTCAACGGTGTTGAAGATCGGCACTGTCTTGCCGTCGGGCCCGTCGAAGGTCTGACCGCCCTTCCCAGGAGTGACGCCCGCCACCACCTGGGTTCCATATTCCATCATCTGACGGGTGTGAAACGACCCGTCCCGTCCCGTGATCCCCTGGACCACGAGGCGTGTTGATTCATCTACGAAGATAGCCATGGATTTGACTCTCTTTCCTCGTGTTCAGTTGATCACGCCTGATTGGCCAACGCGACTGCTTTTTCCACTACCTCGTCCATGGAGGTGGCCGCCGACATCCCGGCATCCTCCAGGATCTTTACGCCCTCTGCCTCGTTGGTCCCCGTCAAGCGAATCACCAGAGGCACCTTGATGTCAATGCGCTTCGTGGCTTCCACGATACCGTTGGCCACGTCGTCGCAACGCGTAATGCCTCCGAAGATGTTGAAGAGGATCACCTTCACATTGGGATCGGAGGTGATGATCTCCAGGGCCGCCACCACCTTGTCCGGATTGGATGAGCCACCGATATCCAGGAAGTTGGCCGGCTCTCCGCCGTAGTACTTCACCAGGTCCATGGTGGCCATGGCCAGCCCGGCGCCGTTGACGCAGCAACCCACGTCCCCGTCCAGCTTCACGTAGGAGAGGTCGGCTTCCCGGGCCTTGGTTTCGGAGGCCGGCTCTGCCGAAAGATCCCGAAACGCTGCCACGTCAGGCTTTCGGAAGAGCTCGTTGTCGTCCACGCTCATCTTGGCGTCGATGGCCTTCACCTGGCCGTCGGGCGTGGTAATGAGGGGATTGATCTCCGCCATGGAGGCCCCGGCCATCTTGAAGGCATCGTGGAGCTGCCCCATGATCTTCGACGCCTGTTTTACCAGGGACGGATCATCGTACAGGAAGCTGGCCAGCCAGTAGGCTTCATGCGCAAAAAGCCCATAGCGCGGGTCGATGGTGAGCTTTTTGATGGCCTCGGGGTTGTTGGCGGCCACATCCTCGATGTCCACGCCGCCCTCTGGAGAAACCATGAAGGTGACGGACTGGGCGCCCCGGTCCACCAGGCACCCGACATAAGCTTCGGTATCGATCTCTTCGGCCGGGGTGATCAGAACCTTCTCCACCGTCAGCCCCTTGATGTCCATTCCCAATATGGCTTCGGCGTGAGCCCTGGCCTCCTGAGCGTCGGCGGCCAGCTTGACCCCTCCGGCCTTGCCCCGTCCACCGGAGTGGACCTGGGCCTTCACCACCACCCGACCGCCCAGCTTCCGGGCGATCTCCTGAGCTTCATCCGGCGTCGTGGCCACATCCCCGGGTGGGACGGGGATTCCAGCCTTCCGGAAGATCTCCTTGGCCTGAAATTCGTGAATATTCATCGCGATCCTCGTGCGGTTCGTAGGCGCGTATGACTCGGGCCCGGACTCTCGAAGGAGCAGGAATGCCCCTGGGCCCGGGCGTCCGGTGAAGGTAGGGAGGGAAAGGGGTGGATGCTAGGGGCCTGTCCCCGTGCTCCCCCCTCCTCGGGACATGCTCCTCAAAAGCGACCTGAGCTCCTCCAACGCTCTCCCGAACCCGCTCCAGTCCCCCTCCCTGAGATGCCGCTCCGCCCGGTCGAGAAGGTCCAGCGCTTCCTGGGGCCACGCGGCCGGCGCTGAAATGGGAGCTTCCGGCCGCCGCTCCGGAACGGCGGCAGCGGGAACTTCGTCTCCGGCGGCTTCCGCCAGGACAGAAATGGCCTGAGCCAGGGTCTCCTCCATGGCCACCCTCCGACCGTCGCTCACCACAAAACGACGGAGCTCCGGTATGGCGTCGGCTTCGGCAGCCAGAAAGATCGGCTCCAGGTAGAGGATGGAGGATCCCACGGGAATCACATGGAGATGACCGGACCAGACCCGGCTACCCCCCTGGCGCCACAGGGAGAACTGCTGGGAGATCACAGGGTCCTGCTCCACCAGGGCTTCGATCTGCCTGGGTCCCGGCACCTGCTCCTCCACCGCGATATCCAGGAGAAGGAGCTCCCCGTAATGGGGGGGATCGCTCCGGGCCGCCAACAGACCCGTGAGGTTCTGCCGGCCCTCCGGCACAAACACCGTGGTCAGGAGGAACTCCGGGGCTTCCTGCCCCGGAAGACGGAAGTGTCCGTATTCGGGCCGGAACCGGGTCGGCCTCGTGCCCTGTCCCAACTCCTGAGGCAGGGCCCAGACGTCCTGCTGCCCGTGGAACACGGGTGCCGTCTCCTGATGGTACTGGAGCAGGACCCGGGCCTGAAGCTCCAGCAGGGAGCGGGGATAACGAATGTGGGATTGGAGGGCCCGGGGCATGGCCTCTATGGACTGGAACAGATCCGGAAATACCCGGGCCCAGGCCGACAGGATGGGGTCCTCCTCATCCATGGTATAGAAGCGGGTTTCGCCTGAGACAGCGTCAACTGTGATCTTGACGCTGTTTCGGATGTAGGAGGCGACACCGGAGCCCGGAAGGTCATGGCCGGAGGAAAGAGGGAAGCTCCGGGTGGTGGTGAACCCCTCCAGGATCCAGACAATCCTCCCGTCGTGGATCACGGGGTAGGGGGCTTCCAGGAATCGGAGAAAGGGTGCGATGGCCGACGCACGCTCTATCACACTTCTTCGGAAAACGACAAGGCTCTCCGACGTCACCTCGGTTGCGAAGAGCAGGTTCGGATCCCGGAATCGCCACGCCATGGCCAGGGTCCGGAGAATCCCCTGCAACGGGATGCCCTGGATCTGCCCTTCCGTATCCACGCCGATGGGAATCTCGTCTGTCTCCGGAAGGTCTCCCAACCTCTCTTCCGAGGCGTCGGAATTCAGTATCGCATAGAGCTGGGGCCTGGACCCGAAAAACACCCGGTAATCAGAAAGGAAGATCTCCGGCGGGGCCACGGGGTCTTCGGACCGCACCGGAGGGATCCCCGACAGATACATTGGAGCACGTCCCTGAGGCGTCCGGCGGGTGACGTCCGAGACCACAGCCCCCATTCCCGCCAGGTACCGGGGTCTCAGATGGAGGTTCTGCCAGTTCGGATCCGGAATGCCTCCGGAGTTGATTTCCCGGACCGCCACCGCTATCGGCGTCACTCCGGAGGGGGATGGATACCGGTCTACCGCCACTTCCTCGAAATCGTAATATCGGAAGCGGGCCTCAACCTCCTGAAAGGTGGTGAGGAGGGTGGAGGTGGTCCAGATGGGTAAGCCTGCGAATTGCCGTGCGGCATCCCCCCAGTCCGGACGGGCCTCAGCCGAAAAACCGAATTCCCTCTGCCGAAGATCATCCAGACCGAACCCGAGGCGGGTGAAGCGGAGATTGTCCTCGATGAACGGGGTTTCCCGGGCCAGCTCGTTGGGCTCCACCCTCCATCGTTGGAGGATCTCGGGGTACAGTTGGACCAGAAGGAAGCCTCCCAGAACCACTGCCCCTCCGGCACCCAGCAGGGGCGCGAAACGGGCTCTGAGGCCGGACCACACGGTTACCCCCGCAGCACCGGCGGTCAGCAGGGCCAGAGCCCGGTATCCCGGAATCCGGGCGTCGGCGTCGGCAAAGCCGAAGATTCCCTGGACTCCCGAGTTTCCATCCAGGAGAAGAAGGTAGGTGGAAAGCCAGAAACGGGCCGCCAGAAAAAGAAGGAATATCCCGCCGAGGACGGCCAGGTGTTTTCGGGGAAGCGGCGCGATTTTGGGTCGGCCACCCCGGAACGTCAGGGATCCGGTGGCGGCATATCCCGCCGCCGAAAAGGAAAGGAGGAGAAAAGCCAGGGCCAAACCAAGGATCAAAAGCCCGCCCATGACAGGAAGACCGAAGACGAAGAAGGACACGTCCTGATCCAGGTGCGGCACTCGGAGGCCCCACTCCGGGGCCCGCAGGAACAGAAGAAGCCTCAGGCCCCCGCCGCCGGGGAGGGAAGCCCCCAGCCATAGACCCAGGAGCAGGGAAGCCGCCACCACCCCCCACCGAATGGCGTTCTCCGGAAGCCGCTCCAGAATCTCCAGATTTCCGAACCGCCTCCGAATCTGGATCTCACTCAGGGTCCGAGCCACAACCCTGAAGTTCAGGTAGGCCAAGGCGAAGGTGATGGCCCCGGCCCCCAGCCGGACCCCGCCCTCCGTGAGGATTCGGGTCCGGAGAACGGATGCGTAGCCCGCCGACCCGAACCAGAGGATCTCCGTGTAGAGATTCGCCAGGCCTCTGGCTGCGAGAACCACCACTCCCAGCCCCATCGCCAGGAGCAGGAGAAGTCTCCCCCACCTCAATGTCTTCGCTTCCGAATCAGACATGAACCCCCTGTTCGGCCAGCCATTTTTCCATAGTGCCCTGAATCTCCTCCAGCCGCTCTCGGGTCTTGGCCTCGAACCGGGCCACGATGACCGGTTGGGTATTGGATGTCCTCAGCAGACCCCATCCGTCTCCGAAGAGGATCCGGGCGCCGTCCACGTCGATGACCTCATGGCTCTTGCTGAAGTGCTCCAGGGCCCGCTCCACCACCTCCCATTTCTTCTCTTCATCCACTTCGATGCGGATCTCCGGGGTGGAAAAATATTGGGGAAAGGCCGAAACCATCTGGGAGAGAGGCTTTTTGCTCCGATCCAGGAGGTCCACCAGCCGGCAGGCACAGTAGAGGGCGTCGTCGATGCCGATGTATTCGTCGGCGAAGCAGATGTGGCCCGATAGCTCGCCCCCCAGAGGCGCGTCCTCTTTTCTCATCCTGGCCTTCATGTGGGAATGGCCCGTTTTCCACATGATGGGCTCTCCTCCGGCGGCTTCGAAGACCTCGGGAAGGACCTGGGAGCACTTGACGTCGAAAACCAGTTTCTGGCCCGGGCCCCGCTGGGCCAGGATGTCCAGCCCGAAGAGGAGAAGAAGGAGGTCCCCCCGCACCACGGTGCCGTTCTCGTCCACGGCTCCTATGCGGTCCGCATCGCCGTCGAAGGCGATTCCCACCTCGGCATCGTGCTCCTTTACCAGCCGGATCAGGTCTTCCAGGTATTCATCCACCGTGGGATCCGGGTGGTGGTTGGGGAATGTTCCATCGGACTCGCAGAAAAGGGGGATCATCTCAGCCCCGATGCCCTTCAGCAGCTCCTCAGCCACCAGGGCCCCGGCCCCGTTCCCACAGTCCACCACCACCCGGACCGGACGATCGAGCTTGAAGCCCCGGGTGAGCTCCTGGATGTAGGAGGGGATCATCTCCTTGCGGGTGACCTCTCCCTGCCCTTCAACCAGTCTTCCCGAGAGGATCCGGTCCCTGAGCTCCTGGATGGCCTGACCGAAAAAGGACTCTCCCCCCATGGACATCTTGATCCCGTTGTATTCGGGAGGATTGTGGGAGCCGGTGATCTGGATACCCCCGTCGGCTCCCAGGCGCTTCTCCGCCCAGAGGACCAGAGGCGTGGGTACCGTGCCGATGTCCAGCACGTTGGCACCGGCTGAGGTGAGCCCCTGGATGAGGCCCTCAGCCAACCACGGCGAGCTTGGACGGTTGTCCTGCCCCACCACCACCGTGGGTGAGTCGCTTCCGGTTTCCCGGAGGACCGTGGCGTAGGCCCGGCCCACCTGGCGGGTGACCTGGGGGTCCAGATCCTTCTCCACGATTCCGCGGATGTCGTATTCCCTGAAGATGTGCGATGAGAGGTCCATGGCGCGTCTGTCCATTGGAGGAAATCAACGTTGCTTTCTGAAAGTAGGAAGCTAGAGAACCCCGGGGGAAGGCGTCAATCGAGGGCCGGGCATTCGGATGCGGGAAGAAGAGGAAAGGGGGGGAAAACTGGGCGGCGTCCCGGAGAGGGACGCCGCCACCGCTGAAACTCAGGATCGGTCAGGGGATCAGAGAGGCGAACATTCCGCCGAACTGCGTCACCGACTCCACACTGGCCTGGGCAAAGCCCAGGAGGGCTCCCGGGAAGACCCCCAGGTAGAGGATGAGTCCCACCGAGACGAAAAGTGCCACACGCATGGGGAAGGCAGCGATGACGAAGGTGTGGGCATCGGCGCTGGAAGCCTCCCGCATCCACATGTACCAGACCACTCGGAGGTAGTACCAGTAGGAGAAGAGAGTGGTCATGACCAGTATGATGGCCAGGGTCCAGAGATCCGAGTCCACCGCTCCCTGGAGGAGGAAGATCTTCCCCATGAAGCCGCCGGTGCCGGGGAACCCTGCCAGGGAGAGGAGGAAAATCGTAAAGAAGACCCCCAGCATGGGCTGCTGCCATCCCAGCCCTCCGTAATCCTCCATCTGCAGGCGGTCTTCACCCTGGTGGGCCACGGCGATGACGATACCGAAGGCCCCGATGTTCATGAGGGTGTAGACCAGGAGATAGAAGAGCATGGCGGAGGAGGCCATCTCGTTGGCCGCCACCAGGGCCACCAGAAGGTAGCCGGCGTGGGCGATACTGGAGTAGGCCAGCATACGCTTGACGTTCGGCTGAACCAGGGCGATGAGGTTCGCCACCACCATGGTGACGGCCGCCAGCCACCAGAGAATGGGATACCAGGTCTCGTACAGGCTGTCGAAGGCCACCATGAACACCCTGAGAAAGGCCAGGAAGGCGGCGGCCTTGACGCCGGTGGCCATGAAGGCGGTGATGGGAGCCGGCGCTCCCTCGTACACGTCGGGGGTCCACATGTGGAAGGGCACCGCCGCCACCTTGAAACCGAAGCCGATGGCCAGGAAGGCCACTCCGAAAAGAAGGAGTGGCGCCACCACCGCTCCCTCCAGGGTCGCCCGGGCCACCACAGCGATGTTCACACTCCCCGTGGCGCCGTAGACCAGGGCGATTCCGTACAGGAAGAATCCCGTGGAGAAGGCCCCCAGGAGGAAGTACTTCAGGCCCGCCTCCGCCGACTTCTGATCCCGGCGGTTCATAGCCGCCAGGGCGTAGATGGCGATGGACATGACCTCCAGGCCCAGAAAGACGATCATGAGGTTCTGGGTGGCGACCATCATCATCATCCCAACCATGGCGAAGAGCATGAGGCCGTAGGTCTCAGCCGCCTGGAGCCCCTGCCGGGTCACGTAGGCCATGGAGATGAGAATGGACAGAGCCCCGGCCAGGAGGAAGATCCAGTTGGCGAAGAGGTGGAACCGATCCACCAGGATCATCCCATCTCCGCCCGTCTGGGTCACGCTATAGAGCCAGCCGTTGGCTCCACCGGCCAGGAGGATCCCCAGAAGGGAGAGAATGCCCAGGTCGTTGGCGCTGGGTCCCCCTTCCTTCTTCCAGACCCCGGCCACCAGCACGATCATCCCCCAGACCGAGAGGACGATCTCCGGGAGGAGGGCGAGAAGGAAGTGGGACTGCGAAGAGAAGTCGAGTTCCATGGAAGCTTATTCCTGATCCCCGGGAAGTGAGGGAGCCGGATCTTCCGACTCTTCGTCGTCCTCCAGGGAGGTTTGGTCGGTAAGGGTCGTCTGGCCGGGGCCCACCCTCTCCTCAGCCTGGGCCTGCCGGCCGGACCCGTTCACCTGCTCGAGCACCACGTTCACGCTGGGTTCCATCCTGGCCAGGAACGGCGTGGGATTGAACCCGATCCAGATCATGAGGGCCAGCATGGGACCCAGGATCACCATCTCCCTCCGGGAAAGGTCCTTCATCTCCCGGTTCTCCGGCTTCTCCAGGGCGTTGAAAAACACCTTCTGGACCATGGGAAGCATGTAGTAGGCGGCAAAGATGACACCGGTTCCGGCGAAGATGGCCATGACCGGCCGTGCCTCGAAGGTCCCCAGCAGAGCCAGGAACTCTCCGATGAACCCACTGGTTCCGGGAAGCCCGATGGAGGCCAGGGCCGTGATCATGAAGGCCGTGGCGAACCAGGGCGCCACCCGGCCGATGCCTCCGAAGTCGGCGATAAGACGGGTATGCCTTCGCTCGTACATCATGCCCAGCAGGAGGAACAGTGCGCCGGTGGAGATGCCGTGGGAGATCATGACCACCAGGCCTCCCTGGAGACCGTTCACCGTCAGGGCGAAGATCCCCAGCACCACGAACCCCATGTGTGCCACCGAAGTGTAGGCTACCAGCTTCTTGGCGTCGGGCTGCACGGCCGCAACCCAGGCCGTGTAGATGATGCCGATGATTCCCAGGACCATCATGAGGGTCACGATGGTGGGATGCTGGGCCGCCGCCGGGAAGAAGGGCAGCAGGAACCGCAGGAAACCGTAGGTCCCCATCTTGAGCAGAACGGCGGCCAGAACCACAGAGCCGGGTGTCGGCGCCTCCACGTGGGCGTCGGGCAGCCAGGTGTGGAACGGGAAGACCGGCACCTTGATGGCAAAGGCCAGGCAGAAAGCCCCGAAAAGCCAGAGCTGCTCCGTCAGGCTCAGGGGAGCATTCAGGAGGTCCCCGTAGGCGAAAGACCCGACTCCGGTAGCCCCCTTGGCGGCGAAGTACAGGTAGAGGAGCGCCACCAGCATGAGCAGGGATCCGAAGGCCGTGAAGAGGAAGAACTTCACCGCCGCGTAGATTCTCCGCTCCCCGCCCCAGATCCCGATGATGAAATACATGGGAATGAGGGTGATTTCCCAGAAGACGTAGAAGAGGAAGAGGTCCACGGCGATGAAAACCCCGATGACCCCCGTCGCCATGAGAAGCATGAGGGCGTAGAACGCCTTCTCATGCTTCTTGATGTAGTTGAAGGAGCCCAGGATGGCCACGGCCGTGGTGAAGGTGGTGAGCATCACCATGAAGAGGCTGATGCCGTCCAGCGCCACGGCGTAGTCGACCCCCCAGGCCTCGATCCAGGGAATCGAGCTGGCGAACTGGAAAGTGCCCACACCGGCGTCGAAAGCCCACCAGAGGCCCAGGCTCAGGACCAGGAGGACAAGACTCCAGGCAAAGGCCAGGGTCTTGGCCCTGGACTCGGGGCCTATCAGCACCAGCGCCATCCCCACCAGCGGGAGCCATAGGAGGACGTGGAGGATCCAGTCGCCGTACCCGATCGATGTAAGGAACGCTTGCATTCGTGTCTTCTTCCCTCTAGAAGGCGATAGCCCCGAGGATCGCCAGGACCCCCAGAACCAGGAAGAGGGCGTAGGTGTTGACCGATCCGGTCTGGAAGAGGCTCCCCATCCAACCCAGAGCCCTTGAGAAGTGTCCCAGACCATTCACAATCCCGTCCACAATCCCCTGATCGATGACTTTCCAGGCGAACCTGGAAGCCCGGATGAGGGGCTGGACGATGATCCCGTCGTAGATCTCGTCCACGTAGTACTTCTGGAAGAGGACCCGCTTGAATCCCGCCGGAGCCTCCGATTCCTCGGCAGGCAGGATCTTGAAGCCTCCCACCACCCTGGCCGTGACCAGGACGATGACGAGAGCCAGAATCGTGGAGAGAGCTGCCCAGAGGACCTCTCCCCCACCGAAGGGTGCGTGATGGGCAAACTCACCGGCCCGGGTGGCCTGGATTTCCGCGGCTACCCCGGCGATGGGATGGAGCCACTCGTGGAGCCATTCCGTCATGGGCAGGGCGCCGAAGCCACCCAGGAAGGACTCCTGGATACCGTGGGGCACGTTCACCCAACCGCCGAAGATGGAAAGGATCGCCAGGACGGAAAGCGGCACCCACATCACCCAGGGGGACTCGTGCAGGTGTCTGGCCTCCTCCTGACCCGTGCGGTTCTTCCCGTGGAAGGTCATGATCATGAGCCGGGTCATGTAGACCGCCGTGATCATGGCGGCAGCGAGGGCCATGATCCAGATGAGGGTGAACCAGGCTCCGTAGCTGCCGGCAGCCCGGGCACCGGCCATCCAGATGATCTCGTCCTTGGAGAAGAACCCTGCAAAAGGCCAGATCCCGGCGATGGCCAGGGTGGCGATCCACATGGTGACCCAGGTGATGGGCATGAACTTCTTCAGCCCGCCCATGTTCCGCATGTCCTGGGGATCAGCGTGGTTGTGGGTGTGGTGAAGGGCGTGATGCATGGAGTGGATCACGGCACCGGACCCCAAAAAGAGCAGCGCCTTGAAGAAGGCGTGGGTCATGAGGTGGAAGATCCCGGCAGCGTAGGCTCCGACCCCCACCCCGATGAACATGTAGCCGAGCTGGGAGATGGTGGAGTAGGCCAGGACCTTCTTGATGTCGTACTGGGCCAGGCCGATGGTGGCGGCGAAGAGCGCCGTGGCCGCCCCGATGAGGGCAACGGAAAGCCCCCCCACCGGCGCCAGGGCGAAGAGGACGGAGGTCCGGGCCACCAGGTAGACCCCCGCCGTCACCATGG
>CAZSDD010000013.1:0-1154 GCA_964605505.1 uncultured Gemmatimonadaceae bacterium
CGGGGCCCGGCATGGAGGAGTTGGATCTGCTCAGGGGCACCGGGCATTTTGGATACTTCATGACCTCCGTTCGATTCTGAGGAGCCCGGACGGCCATCAACGGTGCCACGGCCTCCAACTCCCGCAGGATGCCGGGGTCTCCGACATCTCCGGCGTGGAGAATCAGCTCGACTCCGGCCAGGACCGGGAGGACCTCAGGTCGCAGGAGGCCCTGGGTGTCGGAGATGACCCCGATCTTTCCAGGCATAGACTCTTCGTCCCAGGGGGCCTCAGTCCGTCTTGAACAGGTGCACGTCCCGCTGGGGATAGGGGATGGAGCATCCGGCAGCTTCCAGCCGTTCCTTGAAGGCCCGGGTCAGGTCGAAGCGAAGAGCCCAGTAATCCGAGGCGGCGCACCAGGGACGCACGAGAAGGTTCACCGAGGAATCCGCCATCTCGCCCACGGCAACCAGGTACTCCGGCTCCTCCAGCACCCGCTCCTCGGCGTCCAGCACCGACCTGATGGTGTCCATGGCCAGGCCGATGTCATCCTCGTAGGAGATCCCTACCACCATGTCGTTGCGACGCCGGGGGTTGTAGGAAAAGTTCTTGATGGTCCCTCCGTAGATCTCGGAGTTGGGGACGATGATGTGCACATTGTCCGGGGTATTCAATTGCGTTGCGAAGAGGCCGATGGACTCCACGGACCCGGCCACCCCCCCGATGTCCACATAGTCCCCGACCCGGAAGGGCCGGAAGAGGAGGAGCATGACCCCGGACGAAACGTTGGAGAGGGTTCCCTGGAGAGCCAGCCCCACGGCCAGGCCCGCCGCACCCAGAACCGTCAGGAAGGAGGCCATCTGGATACCGATCATCCCCAACGCCGCCACGCCGGCGATCACCAGGACCAGGTAGAAGATGAGGCTGGCGAGGAACTTCTCCAGCGTCGCCTCCATCTCCACCCGTTGAAAGGCCCGTTCCACCCCACCTCTGGCCGACTTGGCCAGGACGAGACCCACGATGAAGACCGCAAGGCCGCCCAGGACCTTCATGCCCCAGGTCACGAAGAGGGTCTGAGCCACATCCATGACTCCCATTACAGAAAGGTCTTCCACGGTTCCTCCGATTGGTCAGGGAAGTGATGCCACTGCAAAAGGCCACCCTCTTCCGGGCGG
>CAZSDD010000013.1:1254-21201 GCA_964605505.1 uncultured Gemmatimonadaceae bacterium
CGGGGCCCCTCCACCGGCCGGAATGCGGTGCCGGGCCTCGTGGCTTCCCGGGTGGCCAGGTCAAAACGGTCTCCCGGGGCCAGGAAATAGAAGCGCCCCCCCTGCCCTACTGTCTTCTGAGTGTCGTAGATCAGGACGTAGGTCTCTCCGATCACCTCGAACTGGTCTCCCTGCACCACGATGGCGGTGTTTTCGTCCAATCCGATGCCCAGAAGGTCGGGGTGGGCCTCCATCACCTCGATCAGGTCGAACTGTCGGTTTCTCTTGAGGACGTGCTGGTCGATGGCGGTGCCCTTCAGAAACCCGAATCCCTCCTCGTGGTCCCCCATCATGATGGTGTTGGTTTTCGTGTCCCCCCTGGCCAGGTAGGAGCCCTGGATGGTAGCGCCTGCCGAGGACCCTCCGATGACCCCTCCCCGATCCAGGAGCCTCCAGAGGGCCTCCTCGGTCCGGGTGCCCAGATAGGCGTCGGCCAGGCGCCATTGCCGCCCGCCGGGGAACCAGACGCCGTTGGCCGCGTTGATGGGCGCCACGAAGGCCTCGGTATCGGCTACCTCCGGCTCGTGGGTATGAAGGACGGTGAGGTTGAAGGCTCCCAGCTCATGGAACATCCGGAGGCCCGGATAGAGAGCATCGTAGCTTTCCCCTCCTCCGGCCGTCGGAATCACGACGATGGGCGCCTCGGGGCCTCCGGCGAGCTGGATGAACCGCTCCAGGATGGCCGGATCTCGCATCCCCCCGCCCACCACCACCAGGGATCCGTTGGCCGGGCCGACTTCCTGGGGAAAGACTCCCGTCGGGAAAAGGAGAGCCGCCAGGAACAGGAGGGGCAGCGCCGGAAACCGGGGATGACTTGCAGGGACGGCGGGGAGGTTTCCCGCGGTCCGGAGACCAGAGATTCTCATGAAGCGGGATCCGTTTTGTGCAGTGGAACGTAACTAGAATTCGTGTAGTGGAACGTAACTCATGGCCGGACCCCCACTATCTGGACCACCGACCCCAGGCCACGATGCATCTCCCCTTCCCGGACGTCTCGTTCGATCTCATGGCCCACGAGGAAATCCAGGCCCTGCAACTCTTCTCTCAAACCGGAAAGAGTCATCAACTTCTCCACCTCGGGGGGCCCCGCAGACCCGAGCTCCAGTTGTCTGGGCGTATAGGCCTCCAGAATCAGGATCCCCCCGGGCGCGAGCCCCTTGACCACAGCGCTGTGCACCCGCTTTCGAAGCTCCGGCGGAAGGTGGAAGAAGATGGAGACGATACCCTCCCACTCCCTCTCCTGCAGATCGAAATCCTCGATGTTGGAAACCACGGTTTCCACGAAGACCCCCCGGTCCCGGGCCAGGGCCTGGGCCTTGTCCAGACCGACCTGGGAGCGATCCACACCGACCACCTCATAGCCCAACTCTGCCAGGAACACGGAGTTGCGTCCCTCTCCCTCACCCAGGCACAGGACATGGCCCGGGGGAATCCGGTGGGCTTCCTGCTTCAGGAAGTCGTTGGGCTCCGTTCCAAAGAGCCAGCCTTCCATGGCGTAACGATCATCCCAACTGCTCATGGCGTTCGAATCCGTCCTGGGATGGCGGGATTCCTTCGGCTCCGGGCAAGTCTGACGAGGAGGACGGGCTGTTGTCAAACACCCTCCAGGAGCTCCCGGACCACGGGCAGGGCCCGCTCCACCCAACGGGCGTATTGAGCGCCGCTGGGGTGCAGTCCGTCTTCCGCCCCCAGGCTCGGGTCCCCGGCGGCCTTTCGGCTGATGCCGGTGACATCCACATGGCGGATGCCCAGGGCTTCTGCCTCTTCCGCCTTGATCCGGTTGAAGGTGTCGATCTCCCGGGCGATCTGCTCCCGGTCCCGATCCTGCGCAAAGGGCATGACACCCCAGTCCGGAATGGAAAGGACCAGGACCCGCTCCCGTCGGCCGCCGGCGAGGTGGACGGCCCCCTCCAGGAGCTCCCGAAGCTGGTCACGGTACTCCTCCGGATCCCGACCCCTGTACTGGTTGTTCACGCCGATGAGCAAAGAGACGAGGTCGAAGGGACCTCCGGGCTCCGCTTCCCCGATTCCGGCCGCCAACTCGTCGGTGGTCCATCCGGTCCGGGCAATGATCACGGGGTCCGCTACGTCCACCCCCTCCTCCCGGAGCCGCCGGACCAGCTGCACAGGCCAACGGCGGGCGGAATCCACGCTTTCCCCGATGGTATAGGAGTCGCCCAGGGCCAGGTAGGAAAAGGGGGTGTCCGTCATGGCGTTCCCTGGTTCCGGTTTCCTCTTCAACTCCAGCTCGTAGAACCAGAGGTCGTCGTTGGGCACGTTCAGGTCTATCTCGGTGACGTTCCCGAATGGATCCAACCGGAAGGTGGCGGCTCCGGTGCCGAACCATGCGAAGGTTTTCCGCCATTCCAGGAGAAACGTGTCATGGTGCAGGTGGGTCAGGTCCGCCATCAGGTCCGGGTTCGGAAGGAGTCGAAGCACCAGTCCGCCGTCTTCCAGGGAGACGGTGGCGTCTCCGTACATCTCTCCCCCGTAGGTCCCGGCATAGCCTTCCAGAGGAAGGGACGGCAGGGTCCCCTGGACCTGTTCTTCCAGGAAACGGGTCTGACGAGCCTCAAAACGCTCCCGGGAGCTCTTCCAGCTATCCAGCATGGTTTTGCTCCAATTCCGATCCGGCGCACCCAGATAGGCGTCCAGGACGGTATTGGCCACGGCAGTGCTCACGCTGGTCATGGAGTTGGTCAGGACCACTATCCCCAGCCCTTCTTCCGGCACCAGGACCACCCTGGAGAACATGCCGTCGTACCCGCCGCCGTGGCTGGCCACCAGACGCCCCTGATAATCGTTGAGGCTCCATCCCAGCCCATACCCCCGGAAGTGGGTGGTGGGCTGGGACCGGCGAGCCTGGGGGGAGATGGAGAAGGGGTTGTGGATGGTCCACATCTCCCAGGAGGACCCTTCCGAGAAGAGCTCCAGATCATCCAGCGTCCCGTGACTCAGACAGAGCTCCAGCCAACGAGCCATGTCCGAAACGCTGGAGATGATCCCCCCGGCAGCGGCCATGGCATCCCAGTTGTACCATTCCAGTGGAATGATCTCGTCGATCCGGTTCTTGTGGGGGGTCGCCACGTTTTCACGGTTCCGCAGCTCCGCCACCGAGGTGGCCGTCCTGTTCATCCCCAGGGGGTTCAGGATCCGCTCCTGGACGAAGGCCTGCCACGACATCCCGCTGACAGCGGACACCACCTCACCGGCGGTGATGAACATGAGGTTCGAGTACCCGTAGGAAGCCCGGAAGGGGCCGGCCTGGGGCACGTACCTGGCCCGCCGGACCACCTCTCCCGCCGAATAGTCCGTCCCGTACCAGAGAAGATCCCCACTGAAGGTTCCCAGCCCGCTCCTGTGGGATAGCAGATCCCGGATCCGCATCTCGTGACTCACGTAGGAATCGTACAATTGGAACCAGGGGAGATGCTCCTGGACCCGGTCGTCCCACCCCAGCCGACCTTCTTCCGCCAGCATGGCCAGGGCCGCCGCCGTGAACGCCTTGGTGTTGGAGGCGATGGCGAAGAGGGTGTGTTCGTCCACGGGCTCAGGGGCATCCGACCTCCGAACCCCGTACCCCTTTGCCAACACCGTCTCCCCGTCCTTGACGATGGCTACGGCAAAGCCGGGCACCGGCCAGTCTTCCTGGGCCCTGGCCATGAAGGCGTCCAGGCGATCCAGGTCCGGAGCCTGGGCCAGCCCGGCTGCCGACGCCGAAGCCGAGAGAAGGATCAGGCCTGCCAGGAGGGCGAGGACCCGGGCAGCCGAAATTCCGCAAGATCTTCTCCGCCCCCCCTGAGAGGACCGGACGGTTGCAGACCTTATCCATCCAAACGGCTTCATGGTGGCTCCGTGGAAATCTGACGAGTGCGTCCCGGGCCAGGAGAATGGCCAGGAGAGTTCCTTCCCACAACACCAACTGAAATTGGAGTTCCTTCCCCGAGAGAAACTCGTCACCGCGGCCGGAATGTCCGCCCCGAGCCGGAGTGTCCACCTCGAGTCGG
This sequence comes from uncultured Gemmatimonadaceae bacterium, assembly GCA_964605505.1. Lineage (GTDB taxonomy): Bacteria > Gemmatimonadota > Gemmatimonadetes > Longimicrobiales > Gaopeijiaceae > CAZSDD01. Next base: position 5,301 of record CAZSDD010000013.1, read on the forward strand.
GATGTCCGCCCCGAGCCGGAATGTCCGCCCCGAGCCGGAACGTCCACCCCGAGCCGGAACGTCCACCCCGATAAGTCCAGAGTGCGGACACGGATTTGCTGACAACGTATCAAATCCCCCTCCGAATTTCACGATTGCTCAGTACATGAGAATTATTGCGAAGAACGTATCAAGGATCGGAGGCGCGGCGTGACGGTTGAGACGTTGTTCGCAATAGTTACCAACAACAGATCAACCTCGATTCTGCAGGGCGCGGTTGATACGTTGACAGTAGGAGATCCGTTCTTCCGGCGGTCTCACGCCGACGCCAGCCCATCCGGCGGCCCCACGCCGACGCCAGCCCATCCAGCGGTCCCACGTCGACGCCAGGAGATCCGTTCTTCCAGCGGTCCCACGCCGACGCCAGGAGATCCGTTCTTCCGGCGGTCCCACGCCGACGCCAATCCATCCAGCGGTCCCACGCCGACGCCAGCCCATCCAGCGGTCTCACGCCGACGCCAGGAGATCCGTTCTTCCGGCGGTCTCACGCCGACGCCAGGAGATCCGTTCTTCCAGCGGTCCCACGTGGACGCCAACCCATCCAGCGGCTCACCTCCCCCGGGCAGGGCCTCGGCGCCAGGGTTTCGATGTACAGCCACAGAGCGCCCACCAGTTCTCACTTCCAGAACGCCCCAGACCACAGCGCCTGAATGAGTCACCCATTTCCTGATTCATTCTCTTGGGGTAAGTCCACCAGCTGAAATCATTGAGTTTCTGGATCCTCGAAGGCATCCTTCAGAAAGCCCCCCAATTGCGAACTTCAGACGAGCCCCAGGGGCCCGGAAAGGAGGTCAGCTCCCATGACGCTGAATTCCACCAGGGCACGCACAGCTGTCCTGTTCCTCCCGCTCCTCTTCCTCCTGGCTTGTGGAGGCCCCTCTCCCCGGGAAGGCGTCACCCCCACACAGGCCCACATGTACGCCCACTATGACCGGGCCTCCGAAATGCACTACGCCCTGGTGACGGGGGACCTGGAGCGGGCCCGACAGGCTGCGGATTGGATCGCGGCACATCCGGACCGGCCCGACCTGGACCTGGGGGACTCCCACCATGAGAATGCCGTGCGGGCTTTTGCCCGACTGGCGGCAAATTCCGCACACCTGCAGGCCGCCTCCGTCGCCGCCGCCCGCATGGCCAGCAGCTGCGGGGATTGCCACATCGAGCAGGGAGTGAACCCGCGGTTTCTCATGGGCACGGCGACACCCGGCGGGGACGGCCCCAGAGCGGAAATGGCCAGACATGTCTGGGCGGCGGAACGGATGTGGGTGGGCCTTCTGGGCCCCAGCGATGCAGCCTGGGTAGAAGGGGCCAGGGGGATGGAGGGCGGATGGCTGGACACGCAGGAAGTCCTGGTCGACCCCGGCGACCGGCAGCGAATCAGGGAGATGGTCCGGCACATCTACGACCTGGCCGGCCGGGCCGAAACCACCAGATCGGTCCAGGACCGGGCCCAGATCTACGGTGAGTTCCTGAACACCTGTGCCGACTGCCACCGGTTGACTCTGGCTCGGACCTCCGGTCAGTAGGAGACGCTCCTGGACGAAGGCTACCTGTCGTCCAGGGCCTGCCCCAGTCGCACCAGGCCTTCGTCCAGGACCTCCGCCTTTCCCCCCAGGGCGATGCGGAAGTGGGCCGGCGCTTCGAAGAATCGCCCGGGCACCACTCCCGTGTCGTACTCCTCCCGGACCCTGGTGGCGAAGTCCCAGGTGTCCTCCACCTCCAGGAGCCTGGGGAAGGCCACCGATCCCCCGGCCGGGGGGACCCAGTCCAACTCCGGCCGACGGTCCATGAAGACCCGGAGCCGGGCCAGGTTCGGCTCCAGGATCTTCCGGGCCCGCTCCCGCAGGGCCGGAAGCGCCTGGAACGCCAGATGGGCCAACAGCTCCGAGGGAAACGCCCCCAGGCCATCCACCACGTCACGGACCCGCTTCGCCTTTTCCGCGATCTCGGCCGTGGAAAGGGACCACCCCGCCCGGAGCCCGGAAAGGCCGTAGGCTTTCGTGAGGCTGCAGGTGGAGATGAACGTGGGAGAAAGGGTAGCGGCCGGGGCTACGTCCCGGCCGTGGAGGGACTCCAGGTAGACCTCATCCACCAGGACCCTGGCCCCCACCTCATCGGCCAGCTCTCCCACCTCCCTGAGGGCTTCCGGCGAACTGAACGCCCCGGTGGGATTGTGGAGGTTGGAAAGGACGATGAGGCGGGTGTCGGAAGTCAGGGCCGAAGCCACCCGCTCCGGATTGATCCGGAAATTCTCCTCGAAGACCCGGTCGAACCGCCGGATCCTCCCTCCCAGGAAACGGGGGACCGCCAGGAGGGGGTCATAGGCCGGCCGCTCCACCAGCACTTCATCCCCGGCCTCCAGCAGGCCGCCGCACACCAGGAAGTTGGCCCCGGAGGCTCCGTTCGCCAGGGAGACCTGGTCCGGATCCACCCCATACCGGCCGGCGATGTCCGCCAGGAGGGGGGGATACCCCTCTTCGTTGAAGCCGTCCAGGGCAAGCTCTTCCCTGGCTCGGGGGATGTCTTCCACCCCGCAGTGGAGGAGGTTGCTTCCCATGAGGTCCCAGGTCACCCGGGGAGCCCGCTTCATCCAGGTGACGTAGGGGGCCCACGATGCGGATCCGTCAGGATGATTCGGCATAGCGTTTCTTCCAGTAGATGAAGGCGGGGATTCCGGTGCCCAACATGAGGAGGCCCAGGGTCGATCCCAGGGGATCGGACCAGAAGCTGCTCAGGACGATGAGGAGGGCCACGGCTACGAAGACCCCCGGCACCCAGGGGTAGCCCGGCGTCTTGAAGGTGCCCGCCGGCCGGGTCCCCAGGGGGATCTTCCGGCGGAACACGAAGAGCGATGCCCCTGCCAGGCCGAAGAAGATCCAGTCGGCAAATACCACATAGTCCACCAGTTGAGCGTAATCCTTCCAGAAGACCAGGACCAGGGCCAACCCCGTCTGAAGGTAGATGGCTCGTGTGGGAGACCGAAAGCGGGGATGGAGCCTGGAGACACTGGATAGGAACACTCCGTCCCTGGCCATGGCGTAGTAGACCCGGGTGGGCGCAAGCATGGTCAGGTTCAGGAAGCCGAAGGTGGAGATGGAGATGGTCAGGGCCAGGAATCTGTCCCCCCAGTTTCCCACCAGACGCTGCGCCGTGTCCCCTGCGGGGGTCAGGGTCCCGGCCAGGCCGGCATGCCCCAGGGTCCTGAGGTAGACCCAGTTCACGAAGACGTAGATGGCAACCACCAGGGCCGTCCCCAGGATGAGGCTCCGGGGGAGGTTCTTCCGGGGATTCCGGATCTCCTCCGCCACGTAGTTGGCGTTCTGCCAGCCGCCAAAGGAGAACATGATTGGAATCAGGGCAGCGCCGAAGGCCCAGAACACCACAGACCCCCCGGTTCGGAAAAACGCCGGTACAGGGCCTGTACTCCCACCCACCACCTCCCCGACGGGGATGAGAAGGCCCATTCCGATGAGGAGAGCCAGGGCCAGGACCTTCAACACCACAAAGAGGTTCAGGACCCGGCTCCCGGGCTTCACCCCCAGGGCATTGATTCCTCCTACCATCAGGATGGCGGCCACCGCCAGGGGAAGGGCGTCCGCCCCTTCCCGTCCCACGAGCCTCAGGGTGTATTCGGCGAAGGTGACGGAGACGGCGGCGATGGCTCCCGTCTCGATCATGAAGAGAAGGGCCCAGCCGTACAGAAACCCCAGGAGAGGGTGGAACGCCTCCCGGATATAGGCGTAATGGCCTCCGGCCCGGGGCATGACCACACCCAGCTCGGCGAAGGTCAGGGCTCCGGCCATGGCCACCAGGCCCCCGGCCATCCAGGCCGCCAGAACCCACCCCGGCGAGCCCAGTCGCTGGGCTACGATGTAGGGATTGATGAAGATGCCGGCTCCGATGATCCCGCCCACCACCACCATGGTGGCGTCAAAGGGACCCAGGATCCTGCGGAATTCGGGGTCTCCGCCTTTCTCCAGGTGCTGCCGGTGGCTTTCCGGAACCATGGCCGCGGCCCTTTCCCCGTGGAGGGGGCGGCTCAGAACTCGAAGAGGGCCGCCGAAAGTGCCAGGGAGCCCTCAGCCAGGCAGTGGGGCCACCCCGCCACCACCCGTCCGCCGTGGGCGGCGATGGCCAGATAATCTCCGTAGAAGACCGCTTCGGAGCAGCTGAAGGGTTCCTGGTCCACCTTCAGGTTCCTGAAGGTCCGTCCCCCGTCGGTGCTCCGGGCCAACGTCACCTCCTGGGCCGTTCCCTCCGTGTTCCTGCGATCCAGAAACACCACGTTCACCGAGCCATCCACCGGGTCCACCGCCATCCAGGTGAAGAGCTGGGCCTTTCCGTTGGCCGGGGAGTCGTTGTTCACCCGAACCGGCGCACTCCAGCTGTCGCCTCCGTCCCTGGAGGCCGCCACGAACACGTCCGGGTCTCCGTTGCGGGTGTCGATCCAATTCACATAGACCGTTCCCCGGTCCGGACCCTGGCTCAGATCCACTGCCGTCACGGGCATCCCGTTGTGGCGGGCCATCCCCGGCACGGGAATGTCCCATCCTCCCGGGTTGTCCGAAACGACCCGGTCCTCTCCGAAGGTCCATCCCCCGTCCAGGGACCGGTCGAAGACGATGCCCAGGGGCCCGGCCCAGGCCACGTAGACCTCTCCTCCCGGGCCCACGGCCGGAACGGCTCCTTCCACCGTGTCGTCGCTGTCCACGGCGTCCCCCCCGGAGTCCGAGATCCGGAAGGGCACGGAGAAGCTCCGACCCGCGTCCAGGGACCGGGAAAAGAGGATCTGGGTGGAATCGGCCGGGTCCGGGCTTCCATAGACGTCGAAACGGGTCCATGCCACGTAGAGGTTTCCGAAGTGTGGAGACCCGGGGACGTTGTCCGTCACCAGCCAGGGCTTGTCCTCGAAGGGCTCCACGGTGTTGATGTGATCCACCACGGGAACCGGGCTCTGCCAGGTGAGACCGCCGTCATCCGAGCGGCTCACGAAGATCCCGTTCCAGGCCCTGGCCGGCCGGGCCACCCGGATCCCGTCGAAGGAGATATAGGACCGGTACGCACGCCCGAGGGCGTCGAAGGTGACGGCGTCGTCCCCCTGGGTCCGCCCCTGGGGGTTGGGCTGCACCACCGTCTCCCAGCTCAGGCCGCCGTCCCGGCTCACGTAGGCGTAGTTGGTGGTCCGCGCCCCTCCGGGAGGCCCCGAAGCCAGAGAGACGAAGACCACGTTGTCGGGATCGGCGGGATTGACGGCCACCGAGAGCTCCGCCGGCGACCGGAAGCCTTCTTCCGTCACCCGGACCACTCTGTGGGGATAGACCTCCCTGGTCTCCCGGGCCGGTGGCATGGCGGCCAGGATCAGGACCGGAAGCACCAGAAGCATCGGGAGTCCAAGCCAGGGCCGGCGGCCGACACTGCAGGAAGGCTCGCTGCAGCCGGGGGCGGGGAGATTCGTCATGAACGTCTCGCTTCCTGCTCTGGGGACCGACGCTGGAGGAGGCGGGCCGGAAGGATCACCCTGTATCCACCTCCATTTCCTCGTAGTTGAACTCACTTCCCTGGAGACTGTGGGGAATGACGTAGACGGTGAGCATGACGACGGCGGCCAGGAGAACCCCGCTCCGGGCCAGCCAATCCCGGGGATCCCGCCGCTTCCGGAGAAGGACCGCCACCCCCACCCATACGATCCACATGAGGAGAGTCTTGTTGTCCGTCAGGTCGTAGCCGAAAGGCCACCCGGTCCAGAATGCCCCGAAGGCATGCTTCTGGACGATGGGGCCCAGGATCATTCCGCCGATGCTCATGAGAGCCAGAGTGGTCCAGGCCAGACGTCGGACACCCTCCGGCTGGAACAGGGCCCCGAGAGCCGTACGGACCCCCACCAGGAGTGCCAGGAACATGAAGATCACATGGGGGACCAGGAATTTCAGGGGCACGGGATCCTTGTACCGGATGATGAGGGTCTCGTCGCCCTCCGGAATCCGGATTGTCCCCTCCGGCGTGTCCAGCGTCACGTAGTATTCCAGCTTGCCTGCCGCCGGCTGTCGCGGAAGGAGGCCCTGGAGCTCACCGGCCAGGGATTCCATGGGGACGGCGCTGAAGGGGTCTTCGGTGGGATACCGCTTGAAGATGACCCGACCCGACACCTCCGGGCCCGGATCCGGCAGCAGTATGGGCGCGTCCGCATCCGTATTCCCGCTCCGGTTGAGGGCGTATTCGTACGTCACACCCCCGAGTTGGAGGGCCCCTTTGAACTCCTTCGTGGGGCCCGTCCTCTCCTGGTAGCCCGCCGCGGCGAACATGATGGCTACGGCCAGAATCCAGAGAATCACGGAAACCCAGGGTCTCATCCGGCTTCGCTCTCGATTTGACATGGCCCCTACAATGTCCTCTTCAGCGCCCCCTATCAATACCAGGGGATCGAAAACCAATCTTCGCGGACCGCGCCCCGGCGCCCGGCTCCCGCTTTCTCCGGATCGAGGCGATCATGGCCCTGGCCAGTGTGGACACCATTCGCGAACACTTCCCCGCCCTTCGCCGGACCCACGGCGACCATCCCGTGGCCTTCTTCGACGGGCCCGGGGGAACCCAGGTTCCGGACGCGGTGCCTGTGGCCATGGCCGACTACCTGTTTCACCGGAATGCCAACGCCCACTGGGCTTTTCCCACCAGCGCCGAGACGGACCGGGTGCGGCATCAGGCCCGGGAAGCCATGGCGGATTTCCTCGGGGCCGGCCCCGACGAGGTGATCTTCGGCGCCAACATGACCACGCTGACCTACCAGCTGTCCAGGGCTCTCGGTCGGGAGATGAAGGCTCGGGACGAGATCGTGGTGACGGAGCTCGACCACCACGCCAACATCGATCCGTGGCGGGCCCTGGAGAAGGAGCGGGGGGTGACGGTGAAGGTCCTTCCCCTGGACCCTGAGACGGGGACGTTGCGGGTGGAGGAGTTCCCGGATCTGCTGACGGACCGGACCCGGCTGGTGGCCCTGGGAGCCGCCTCCAACGCCCTGGGCACCCTGACGGACGTGGCGGCCCTGGGCCGCCAGGCCCGGGAGGCCGGGGCCAGGGTCTTCGTGGACGCCGTCCACCTGGCTCCACATCGACGCATCCGTGTGGAGGATCTGGCGTGCGATTTCCTGGCGTGCTCCCCCTACAAGTTCTACGGCCCCCACGTGGGCGTTCTCTGGATGCGGGAGAACCTCCTGGCGGAGCTGGACGTTCCGAAGCTGGTCCCGGCCCCGGACGCGGGTCCGGAACGCTTCGAGTCGGGCACCGTCAACGCGGAAGGTATGGCGGGGACCACGGCGGCGGTGGAGTTCCTGGCCGGATTGGTGGGAGACGACAGAAAGCCGAAAGCCGGGGCGGCCCTCACCAGGAGCGCCCGACTGGACGCCTTCTTCCAGGAGGTGACGGGGCGGGAGGAGCCCCTGTTGGCCAGGCTGTGGGAGGGGCTGAAAGGCATTCGTGGGGTGACCCTCTACGGTCCGCCGCCGGCCGAGGACAGGGCCCCCACCCTCTCCTTTTCCGTGGGCGGAATGGACTCCCGGGATGTCTCCTCCCGCCTGGCCGACGACATGGGGGCCTTTCTCTCCCACGGCAACTTCTACGCGTCCACCGTGGTGGAGCGGCTGGGAATGAGCGAAGAGGGCCTGGTCCGGGCAGGGATCTCCCTCTACACCACCCGGGAAGAAGTGGACCGGGTGGTGGAGGGGGTGGCTCGCGTGGCCCGGAGCGTGGGCCGGGACAGGTGGTAGCTCCGGTCCGGAGCCACACCCTCCGATCCCGGCATCACCGTGACCCCTCCAGGGGATAGAGGACCACGTACTCCACATCCAGCTCGTCCCGCTCCGTCCCCAGGATCCAGTCCTCACCCACCTCCCAGGGATGAAAGCCCTCCGGCATTCTCACCTCTCCCAGCCAGCGGCCCCCGTCGTCGAAAACGGTCCACCGCGACGCCATGTCGGGGTACATGACCCATTCCCCCACCCAGAGATTCCCCGCCCGATCACCCAGGATCTGGCCGTAGGCGGGGAGGGTCTCCGGAACGGGCATGTCTTCCAGTGACCGGCGGATGGTGGGATGCCGTTCCGGAGGGGCAGAGGCCAGCCGGCCCTGGATGTAGGCCTCCAGGTCTCCGGGCTCAACGGATCGCACCCCTCCAGGGATCCGCACGATCCTCAGCAACTCGCCGGCGCCGTCCACTTCCTTCAGGGAAAAGGTTTCCTGGGATCCCACCACGACCCGCCCTCGCCGGACGGCGCCGGTGGCGTTCCGGGCAAAGGGCGGCGCACTCATGACCCCTCGCCCCTCCTCCGAAGAAATGTAGACCTCCCGGCCCGGGAAGAGGCCCAGCGTATCCAGCAGGGCGCCCTCGGGGCTGAAGCGAACAAAGGCTACCGGGTCCCGGCGGAGGCCCTGGTGAACGGCTTCCGCTACGGCGGTGTACCCCCAGAGTTGTTTCAGGACGAACGATCCATCCGGAAGGGCACCGATGGGATTCAGCACGGGGGGATCCGGCCCCAGGGAGGTCAGGTGGGTGATGGCCCCGGACGGATCCATCCAGACCACTCTGCGCAGGGAGAAGTCATAGGCCCAGACCCCACCGTCGGGACTCCCCCCCAGCCCGGAGAGCCCCGTGAACTCCTCCGGGCCGCCGCCACGCCCCCCCACCACGGCCTTCACCTCTCCGGAAGGCTCGAAGAATCGGACCTCCTGGGCACCCTGGTCGGCCACCACCACCGTCCCATCCTCCAGCCTGGCGGCCCCCACGACCACGGAGAACTGATAGGCCGGATCCCCCTCCACCAAGCCGATGCGGAGGAGCGGCCGGGAAGCTACCGTCCATCCCTCTTCTCCCTGCCAGGAGGGCCGGTGGCTCTCCACTACCTCCACCCCTGCGCTGTCCCGGATCTGAACGGCCGGCGGACCCTCCTCCCTCTCCCCGATGAACGCCCGGGCCAGAACGATGGCCAGAAACACCAGGACCAGGCTTCCACCGATCCTCAAGGCGACGTGTCTTCCGCCGCTGTCGGGCATGGTTTGCCTCCCATATCGGTAATGGGAGGGCCCCGACCCGGCGCGCTTCGGGTCAGGCGTCTCCCTTCACGCTTTAAAGCTCCAGCGCCCATTTCAGGAAAGCCCAGGCGTCGGCGATCTCCTCGATTTGCATCCATGTGGGCTTTCCCGCCCCGTGGCCGGCCCGGGTTTCCACCCGGACCAGGATCGGATTCCCGCAGCTCTGGGCGTGTTGCAGCGCCGCCCCGAACTTGAAGGAATGCCAGGGCACCACCCGGTCGTCCCGGTCCGCCGTGGTGATGAGGGTGGGAGGGTAGCAGGTCCCCTCCTCCACGTTGTGATAGGGGGAGTAGGCATGGAGGGCCCGGAACTCCTCTTCGTTCTCACTCAATCCATAGTCCGAGGACCACTGCCGGGCGTTGAGGCTGGCCGTGTGGTACCGGAGCATATCCAGGACGCCCACCGCCGGAAGAGCGGCTCCGAAGAGCTCCGGCCGCTGGGTCATGACGGCACCCACCAGGAGACCCCCGTTGCTGCCCCCCTGGATGCCCAGCTTTCCGGGGCTGGTGTACCCTTCCCGGATGAGGTACTGAGCCGCGGCGATGAAGTCGTCGAACACGTTCTGCTTCCGGATTTTGGTGCCGGCCAGGTGCCATTCCTCCCCGTACTCCCCCCCTCCCCGGATGTTGGCGCTCACGAGAACACCCCCCATCTCCAGCCACACCAGGCGGGAAACCGCGAAATAGGGGGTCTCGGACACGTTGAACCCACCGTAGCCGTACAGGAGGGCGGGGTTCTCTCCGTTCTTCTCCAGCCCTTTCCGGTGGGTTGCGAACATGGGAACCCGGGTGCCGTCCTGGCTGGTGTAGAAGAGTTGGTGGGTCTCATAGGCCGAGGGATCGAAGTCTACCTCCGCCTTTCGGAAAACGGTGGACTCGCCTGTGGACAGATCGTAACGGAAGACGGTGGGGGGTACCGTGTAGCTCTGGAAGGAATAGAAGGTCTCCGGGTCGTCGGCGTGACCGCCGAAGCCCGAGGCCGAGCCGACGCCCGGGAGCTCCACGTCACGGACCGGAGTTCCGGAGCTTTGGAAGACCCGGACCATGGAAGAGGCGTCTTTCAGGTACCGACCCACGAAATGATTCCCTACCCAGGACGCGGATTCCAGCGTTTCATCCGCCTGGGGGACGATCTCTTCCAGAACGTCCGGATTCCGGATGTCCAGGGCCACAACCCGGTTCCTGGGGGCGTCCTTGTTGGTGTGGAAGAAGAAGACGGGCCCGTCATTTCCGAGGAAGGTGTAGAGGGCGTCCCACTCATCCAGGATCCGGACGACCTCCCCATTGGGGGCGCCCAGGTCCCGGTAGTAGACGGCGTTGGCGTCGTAGCCCTCAAAGAGGTCGATGACGAGATAGCGGCCGTCCTCCGTCACCGTCCCGTAGGGGTTCCGGCTCTCCGAGTCCTCCACGGCGTAGACCAGCTCGTCGGCCTCCTGGCCTGTGCCCACCCGGTGGAAATGGATCTTCACCCCGGCCTGGTCGTCCGGCTCTCCATCCGGACCCAGGGGGTAGCGGGAATAGAAGAAGCCGGAGCCGTTGGGGAGCCAGGAAGCACCGGTGAACTTGGTGTGCCGGACCTCGTCCTCCAGATCCTCCCCGGTGGCGATTTCACGGACGTGCCAGCTGTTCCAGTCCGTGCCTCCATCGGAGGTTGCATAGGCCACGTAGCGCCCATCGGGGCTCACGCTGGTCCCGGCCAGGGCCACGGTGGCGTCTTCGCTGAAGGTGTTGGGGTCCAACAGGATCCTGGGCTCGGCTTCCAGGTTCCCGGCCACATAGAGGACGTCCTGGTTCTGGAGGCCGTCGTTCCTGAAGAAGAAATAGAGCCCGCCTTCCTTCCAGGGCACGCCGAAGCGCTCATAGTTCCAGAGCTCCGTCAGACGATCCGTGATCTCCTCCTGGCCCGGGAGGGATTCCAGGAAGGGCTGGGCCAGGGCGTTCTGGGCCTCCACCCAGAGGGCTACCTCTGCGCTCTCCACGTCCTCCATCCATCGGTAGGGATCCGCCACCCGGGTCCCGAAGTAGTCGTCGGTGTGGGTCCCCCTGGCCGCCACCGGATACTCGGAGGGGGGAGGAAAGGAAGCTTCCTGACAGGCGAAGAGAATCATGGCGATACAGATGCCGGCGAGGGGCGGCGTTGGGGTGGCGAGGAGCAGGGTTCGGGTGAGGTTCCGCATGGCAATCTCCGGAGAGCGGTTGCGATCTGCTGGAATCTGGGAAGGAAGGGGGAGGGTTCACCAGGGGGGGGACGAGGCGGCGGGGCCGGTGATGCCCTGGAGCCAGGGGGGGAGCTCCCTGGCCGGAGGCCTCCGGCCGTAGATCAGGTCGTCCATCCGGACAGCTCCCCGGCGGAAGAGCGCATTGCGCCGGATCCCCTTCCGGATCAGTTGGTGGAGGAGGTTGTCCGGGTGGGAATAGGGGCAGACCGCCATGCACCGGGCACAGTCGGTCCCCATCTTGGTCCACAGGGTGAAGCAGGCCTCGGCGTCGATCCTCCAGCGGAGGACTCCGTTCTCGTCCGGCTCCGGATCACCGAAGGGAAGGGCACGGCTGGGGCAGCACTCGGCGCATTTCCTGCAATGCAGACAGAAATCCAGGACCGCGGGATCGTGGAGAGGCGGGTCCGGGACCAGGGGCAGGTCCGTGGTCACCACGGCGATGCGGACCCTGGGCCCGAGTCGGGGGGTCATGAGGAGGCCCATGCGCCCCAGCTCTCCCAGGCCGGCATCCCGGGCCACCAGTGGGCAAATTACACGGTAGTTCCCGTCCACGTGGGCCCGGGCCCGGTATCCCAACCTTCGGACGAGCTCCGCGAGCTGGATGGCCAGGACCCCGGAGCCCAGGTACTGCCGGGCGCTCTCCATGACCGTGGGGACCCTGGGAGCCCGGTCCACCATCTCCCTGTCCATCTCCACCGTCAGGGCCACCGCCATGGGATGGTCCAGCTTCACGGCCTCCCCCCATCCCTGCCCCCTCCCCACATGGGTATAGAGGTGGTAGTCCCTCACTTCGGTGACGCCGACAGAGTGGGCGCCGCACCTCATCGCCCATTCCTTCAGGAAGCGGGTCACGGCTTCCGGGTCCGGGGGCGGGGAGTGCAGGCCTCCGCCGCCCCCTCCCGCAGCTCCGGTCCTGCCGGCGCCGGAGTCCGCCACCCCTTCGATTCCGGCCCCTCCTGTACCCTTTCCTCCCCCTTCCACAAAGGGCCGGAGCATCTCCATGGCCCAGAACACGGCGTCGGCGGCGGCGAAGCCCGCAGCGTGGTAGTGACTGGAGCCGGGCTGCAGCAGCCCCGCCTCCAGGCGAAAGAGATCGTCCCTGGTCCGGAATTCCGGGTGGGCACGGTAGTAGTTTTCGAACCGCTCGGTCCCCGGCTCCAGGGCTGCCCGGGAAAACATGATGTCCCGCTCGTCCACCCCGGGGGCCGGCGTACCCAGCTCCAACTCCCTCCCGGGGAGAGGAAGGAGGACCAGGACAAGGCCGGCTCCGGATCCCAGCAGGAAGGTCCATCCCAGAACGCTCCACAAGTTCCCCTCCCCCAGCGCCACCCCCAAGGCCGGAAGAGCCGGGAGGAGGGCCAGGACCAGGAGGCGCCGGGAGGCCCGGCCCTCGCCTTCCCGCCAGGAGACCCAGGCGGCCCACACCACCACAGCCACCCATCCGAGCCCCACTCCCAGGACCCATCCTTCCAACCCCATGGTCAGAACACCTCTGGCAGCTGGATCTCCAACACCTGGAAGGGGCGCATGGGCACCGGGACCCCCTGCACCGTGTGAACCCTCCGGGCGCCGCCGTCGGGAACCGTCACCTCCACCTTCACCCGGTGGATCCCCGCGGGGATTCCGAAGTGGACCGGGGCCACTCCCTGGGAACAGTAGCCTCCCCCCGTATCCACCATGCCGGTAGCCAGAAGCGGATCCGACGCCTGGCTCATCCCTGCCGGGCTTTCGTCCTCCTCGGTTTCCGGCGCATCCTCCCCGGCCTGGGCATAGATGCGGATCTCCGCCCCCGGGAATCGATGGATCCCGTTGGAGTCCACCACCCTCACCTGGAGGGAATGACGGGCCCGATCCTCCGGCAGGAGATTCCTGTAGAGGGGGTGGCCGCCATCTTCCGGATGGTTGTTCGCCAGGGCGAGATCCAGATCGCCGTCCCCGTCGAAATCGGCCCAGGAGACGCCGTGGCTCGCCCCGGGGTGCTGGAGGAGATCCGGGGTGACGTTCCGGAAGCTCCCCTCCAGATTCCGGAAGAGGTGGTCTGCCACCTCCGCCATGTCCGAAAGGTATGAGACCACGAACAGGTCCTGGAAGCCGTCGTTGTCGAAATCACCCCAGGCCGCCGCCGTGGAGTGATAGTCCTCCCCCAGGGGGGTTCCCCGGGCCACCTCCGTGAACCGCCCGTTCCCCTCGTTCCGCCAGAGGACATCGGGACCGTAGTTGGCCACGAAGAGGTCCAGGTCGCCATCGTTGTCGTAGTCCGCCACAGCGGGCCCCACCCCGCCGATCTCCTCGGTCCTTCCCTCACCGGCCATGCCCAATTCAGGAGCCACGTCCACGAAGACGCCACCCTCATTTCGGAAGAACCCGTCCTGATCCCCGTTCTGATTGGCCACGAAGGCGTCCAGATCCCCGTCCTGATCCATGTCGAACCAGGCCACCCCCACGGTCCGCCGGGGGTCCCCGATTCCCGATTCCTCGGTGACATCCGTGAAGGACGGTCCTCCCGCCGCCCGGATCCGGCGGCCCCGGGAATCCCGGCTCAGAAGCTCGTTTCGGAAAAGGCGGTTCGGACCGTCCCGGAAGGCCACGAAGAGGTCCAGGTCGCCGTCCCCGTCGTAATCCAGCCAGGAGACCTGTCGGGTGTTGCCCGGGAGATCCAACCCCAGCCCGGGAGCCGTATCCGTGAAGGGAGCACCCGGGCCGTCGTTCCGATACAGGCGAAGGGGCCGGTCGCCTTCCTGACGGAACCCCACCAGGAGGTCCGGGTCTCCGTCGTTGTCGTAGTCGCCCCAGGCCGCCGAACGGGTCTCCCAGTCATCATCCAGCCCAGCCTCCCGGGCCACGTCGGTAAAGCTTCCGGCATCGTTCCGGTACAGGCGGTTCGGGGCACCTCTGAACCCCGCAAAGAGATCCAGGTCTCCGTCCCCGTCATAGTCCGCCCAGGCCAGGGGCTGGGCCCCCGGGGCCGAAAAGAGCCCGGGCTGCACCTCCTCGAAGGTGGGTGGGAAGGTGTCGCTCTCCGCCAGCTCCTCCCGGGGCGCCTCCCCCGCCTCACAGGCCAGGGACAGGAGAGCCATGAGGCAGGGGAGTCTCGTCCGGAAGCCGGAAAGCGCCGAACTAGACATGGGCCGCCACGGCTTCCAGGGTTTCTTCCACCTGCACCATGGTGTTGTAGATGTGGGGAGAAAGCCGGAGCCCGGAAAAGAGACCGTGCATGGCGGCGCAACCCACACGGTGCCTCCGGTAGAGGATCTCGAAGAGGGCATCGTGGTCCGCTCCGGGGATCTCGAAGACCACTACTCCGGCCCGGCTCCGCTCCAGTTCCGGCGTGAAGATCCGGGCTCCGGGGATGGCTTCCCGGATCCCTTCACGGACGGCTCCGGCCAGGGTCCGGACCCGGGCCTCCACGGCCTCGGGGCCCACGGCCTGGTGGAATGCCGCGGCCGTGGCCATGGCGGCCACCGCCGCGTCGTCCCGCTGTCCCATGTTCTCGAACTTCCGGGCTCCGGCCTCCTCCGCCGCCTCCCAGCCCACCCCCACATCGCTGGGCCACAGGCGGTCCTGGCTGGCCTCCCGCACGTAGAGCACGCCGACTTCCTTCGGCCCCACGAACCACTTGTGGGAGCTGGCCGTAAAGAAGTCGCACCCCATGGCCGGCAGGTCCAGCTTCAACGCACCGAAAGTCTGGGCCCCGTCCACCAGCGTCAGGATCCCCCGCTCCCGGGCCACGGAGCAGAGCCGGGCAGCGGGCAGCGCCGTCCCCGAGACATTGGACACGTGGCTGAAAGCCAGGACCCGGGTGGCGGGAGAGAACGCTTCCACGAACGGCGCCATGAGGGTGTCGGGCCGGGCCTCTTCCCCGGAGGGCGTGGAGACCCTCCGGACGGTGAATCCCCTCCTGCGGGCCCGGACGTCCCAGGAGACATTGTTGGTGGGATGATTCTGATCCCAGAGGATCACCTCGTCTCCGGGGCCCAGCTCCAGGCCGTTCACCACCGAATTGTTTCCCTCGGAGGTGTTCCGGATGATGGCGATCTCCCGGGGTCCGGCGCCCACGAAGTCTGCCAGGGCTTCCCTGGCCTGCTCTCTCAGCTCTCCCAACTTCGCCCGGTTCTGGAAGGAGGCGTCCCGGTCCACATCGCGGGTATGCCGGAAGACGGCCTCCTGCACAGGATAGGGAGAGGGACAGAGGTTCGCGGCGTTCATGAGAATGAGGCCCGGGGCCAGGGGAAACTGCTCCTGGACCCTCCCCCAATAGGCCTCGTCCGCCGGTGAGGGATCGCCGGGAGGGAGGGAGGGAGGGCCAGGCCTTCCCGGCAACAACCCTCCCGCCGGGAGGTCCTGGCCCTGCCGGGCGGCCAGGGTCCCCGGCCCGGCCAGGGCCGCTGCGGCTCCTCCCAGAAGTTGGGTGAGAAATCGGCGACGGTCCGGAACGGGCATGTACACCTCCATTTCATGGCAAAACGGTGCCCCGAAGATAGGAGATGGAAGGGGCACGGACCATCATGGCGATCCACCGGGCTCCCGGGAAGCTTCGGCTCGCAATATCCGACCCCGGTGGGAT